>JAISMC010000186.1 GCA_031276965.1 Treponema sp. | reverse complement strand
AGCCTACAAAGATTTGGTATTAAACCAGACGATATTATAAACTTCCTTGCAGAACGAGCCTCCGCTCCAACCAACACAACGCTTAAGATACCGCACGGCTTGCCGTGCGGAGGCTTATTCGCCATAATTTAAATTCGGAAAAACCGGCTAAGGTTTTTCCCTTAAATTTAGACTGCTTTTTCAAAATGTCAGATTTTGAAAAATTCCCGGGGAGGAAGTTATGCGCATTTTTTTGATTTCCGCCTGCCTGGTACTGGCCGGCATGGTGGTGAGCTGCGTTAATGGTCCGGCAAAAACAGCCGGTTTTGACGATGTCCGGGGAAAAGAATGGGAATTAACGGAAGTGATAAGCAGCGCCGGCAATATCGTCATTGACCGCCAAAAACCGGAGGCCGGCGGCGCGGCTGACGTTTACACTCTTCTCATCGACAGTGATCGGATCAGCGGCAAAGCCTCTCCAAACCGGTACTTTGCCCCTTACAAACTGGAAGACGGCCAAGGGATTTCCTTTGGCGCCATTGCCGGTACATTGATGGCGAACCTAAATGATCCCGGGGGACTTCAGGAGGAAACATACTACCGCCTTTTGGAGAATACATACCGGTGGAATTTGGCCGGGGACCGGCTTGAACTATTTACCAAAGATTCCGGCGGGACGGATGCAAAGCTGACCTACAGGGAAAAACTATAAACGTAATATAAGTTAGGGCAATACGATTTTCTCCCAGGGGTAAGAAAACCTCTAAAAACTGAAGTTTCCAAACAACGTTATTGTCTTTCCGGGGCAGAACTTTATATCGGGGTTACGGAACTAGAAAAATCCGCCTTGGTTTCCGGCATCGTCTTCCGGCTTGGAGACCGCCGGTTCGGCGCTGTCCGTCTCTGCGGCCTCCTCCGTACCGGCCGGGACTGTTTCATCCCCGTCCTGCCGGGCCGCGTCGTCCCTTATGGCCGCTCCGTTTTGGACCGGCCGGTCATCCAGCTCTTCCTTTACAACACGGTCCACGCCAATAACAAAATCGGGTTTGTCGATGCTGAGAATCTTTACCCCCTGAGCGGTACGACCCATAATCCGGATAGAGGATACCTTCAATTTGATGGATTTACCCTGACTGGTGATACACATGATCTCTTCGTCTTCGAGAACATTGACGCAGCCCACAAGCTCCCCGGTCTTTTCGGTAACCGTATAGATCTTCTGGCCCCCTGTACCCCGGCCATGAGAAGAAAACTCGCTGAATTCCACCCGCTTGCCAAAACCGTACTCCGAAAGGATCAACATTTTTTCCGACAAAGCCGGAGATCCCGCCGGATTTGAAGAGTCCGGGTCCACCCGGAGCACCCCCGTCAGCTCGTCGTCGTTTCCCAGCTTCATACCGGTAACGCCCCGGGAGGAACGGCCCATGGCCCGGACCTGGTTCTCGTGGGTACGCAGGGCCTGGCCCAGCCGGGAGATGAGTACCACCTCGTCGCCGCCGCCGGTAAGGAGGGCGCTTACCAGCTTATCCCCTCCATCCAAATTAATGGCGATAATACCCCGGGTTTTCGCATAGGCAAATTCGCTGGTTTTTACCTTTTTGACCACCCCCCGGGCAGTTCCCATAAAGAGATACTGATCCCCGGTAAAATCCTTGAGGGCCACAACCGCGGTAATATCTTCGTTGGGAGAAACCGCAAGAAGGCTTTTGATGTGGGCACCTTTGCTGGTCCTGGTTCCCTCGGGAAGTTCGTGGACCTTCATACAGTAAGCCTTGCCTGCGCTGGTGATAAACATGATGTATTCATGGGTGGAAGCGACGAAGATCTGTTCCACAAAGTCGTCTTCCGCAAGTTTGGCGCTGACCATGCCCTTACCGCCCCGGCTTTGGTTCCGGTAGGAGGAAACCGGAACCCGCTTGACGTAACCCAGATTGGAAATAAGAATCATCATCTCTTCTTTCTTGATCAGATCCTCAATGTTGATAGTCTCCACTTCCCCGGCTACAATCCCGGTACGCCGTTTATCCCCGTAGCGCCCGGAAATGCTCCGGGTTTCTTCCTTGATAACCCCCCGGAGTTTTTTTTCATCCTCCAAAAGGGATTTGAAATAGGCGATCTGTACCTTAAGTTCTTCCAACTCCTGTTTAAGTTTTTCCACTTCCAAACTGGTAAGCCGTCCCAGGCGCATATCCACAATGGCCTGAGCCTGGGCTTCGGAGAGAAGGAAGCGTTCTTTCAACTTCTCCTTGGCGGCGTTAATGTCCCGGGAAGCCTTAATCACCGCCACCACCTCATCAATATTGGCCAGCGCAATTACAAGTCCTTCCAGGATATGGGCCCGTTCCTCTGCCTTGCGGAGATCAAAACGGGTCCGGCGGGTAACCACCTCTACCCGGTGTTCTACAAAGTAATGAATAAGTTCCTTAAGGTTGAGGCATTGGGGGCGGCCCTTAACCAAGGCCAGGTTGATGATCCCAAAAGAAGACTGGAGGCTGGTATTGGAGAAAAGCTGGTTCAGCACAACCTTGAGGATGGCCCCCTTCTTCAGTTCAATAACTATGCGGATGCCGTCCCGGTCAGATTCATCGTTGGAAGCGGCGATGCCGTCGATGACCTTTTCCCGCATTAGAACCCCGATCCGCTCCAAGAGGGAGGCTTTGTTTACATTGTAAGGAATCTCGTTAAAGACTATCAGCACTTTGCCGGATTTGCTGGTCTCCACAGAAAATTTACCCCGGACCAGGATCTTTCCCCGGCCGGTTCTACAGGCGTCCCGTATGCCCCGGCGGCCAAAGATAACCCCTCCGGTGGGAAAATCAGGTCCCCGGATAAACTGCATCAACTCATCAATAGAGATCTCCGGGTTATCAATATAGGCGCAGACGGCGTCGCAGACTTCCACCAGGTTATGGGGGGCCATATTGGTGGCCATCCCGACAGCAATACCGCTGGAACCGTTGATCAACAGGTTGGGAACCGCCGCGGGAAGCACCAGAGGCTCCGTCAGGGATTCATCAAAGTTAGGCATAAAATCTACGGTCTCCTTCCGGAGATCCTGAAGCATCTCATCCCCTATCCTGGAAAGCCGCGCCTCGGTATAGCGCATGGCCGCCGGGGGGTCTCCGTCCAGGGAACCGAAGTTCCCCTGCCCATGAACCAGGGGATAGCGAAGAGAGAAGTCCTGGGCCATGCGGACCATGGCGTCGTAGAGGGCCGCATCGCCGTGGGGGTGGTACTTGCCCATGGCGTCCCCGACAATGCGGGCGCTCTTCTTAGTGGCCCCGCTGGGACGAAGCCCCAATTCGTCCATGGCATAGAGAAGCCGGCGGTGTACCGGTTTGAGGCCGTCCCGCACATCCGGCAGGGCCCGGGCCACAATAACCGACATGGCATAGTTGAGGTATGCGGTTTTTACTTCATCTTCTATCGCTACGGGGATTATTTTTCCGGTATCTGCCATCTATATTCCTTACATTTTGAGTAATTTAGTATACCGTTTTCTGAAAAAAAGGTCATTATAAAAGGAAAATTTACCGGTCCGGCGGCCTTAAATATCCAAATTACTGACCAGCAGGGCATTTTCTTCGATGAATTCCCGGCGAGGCGCCACATGCTCCCCCATCAAGGTAGAAAAGATCCGTTCCGCCTCCACCGCATCATCCAGATGAACCTGGATGATATTCCGCTGGGCGGGGTCCATGGTGGTATCCGCCAGTTCTCCGGCATTCATTTCCCCCAGGCCCTTGTAGCGCTGTACCGCGACCTTTTCCGGGTCCTTGCCGGATTCAGCCAGGATACGGTTCTTTTCGGCATCATCGTAGGCAAAGAAACTTTTCCTCTCGTAACTAATCTTGTACAGGGGAGGCATGGCCAGATACACATGGCCCCGCTCAACCAGTTCCGTCATGTAACGGTAAAAAAAGGTAAGGAGCAGGGTACGAATATGGGAGCCGTCCACATCGGCATCGGCCATAATGATGATCTTATGATACCGGATCTTAGCCACATTAAAATCATTCCCACAGCCGGCGCCGATGCTTGCAATGATGGGCTGCAGCTTCTCGTTGGTTAAGACTTTTTCGATCCGGGTTTTTTCCACATTGAGCATCTTCCCAAACAGGGAAAGTATGGCCTGGTACTGGCGGTTCCGGCCCATTTTAGCGGATCCCCCGGCGGAATCCCCCTCCACAATGAAGAGTTCGCAGAGGGCAGGGGACTTTTCGGAACAATCCGCCAGCTTTCCCGGAAGGCCGGCGCTGTCCATGGCGTTTTTCCGGCGGGTAGCGTCCCGGGCAGCCCGGGCGGCAATCCGGGCCTTGGCAGCAAGGACAATCTTTTCCAGGATACTGTTAACTACATCGGGGTGCTGATCCAGAAAAACCTCAAGCTGCTCGTTCACCAGGGATTCCACCATTCCCTTAACCTCGGAGTTGCCCAGCTTGCCCTTGGTCTGCCCCTCAAACTGGGGGTTAGGCACCTTGACTGAAAGTACCGCGGTAAGCCCCTCCCGGACATCGTCCCCGGAGAAGTTTTCCTCCATTTTTTTAGCCAATTTTGATTTTTTAAGGAATTCATTCAAAGTCCGGGTCAGGGCGGATTTAAAGCCCACCAGGTGGGTTCCCCCCTCCCGGGTGTTGATATCATTCACAAAGGAATACATTATCTCGTTAAAGCCGTCATTGTACTGAATAGCGCATTCAATCTCGATGGCTCCCTGGGCAGGATCTTCCCGGGTTCCGGCTATAAAGATAGGCTCCTTGTACAAAACGGTCTTGTGCTCGTTAAGGTATTCCACAAAGCTCTTAACGCCGCCATCAAACTTGAATTCGTGGACCTTGGGGATCGAGAGCCGCTCATCCCTAATGGTGATTTTAAGGCCCTTGTTAAGGAAAGCCAGCTCCCGCAGGCGGTTGCTGAGGGCGTCGAAATTGTAGGTGGTAGTCTCGAAGATTGCGGCGTCCGCCTTGAAACGGATCACCGTACCCCGCCTTTCTGTAGAGCCGGTTTCCCGGGCCGGAACCTCAGGAATACCCACCTTGTACCGCTGGGTATAGATCTTGCCGTTAACGTGGACCAGGGCTTCGCACCATTCGGAGAGAGCGTTTACCACCGAAACCCCTACGCCGTGGAGGCCCCCGGAAACCTTATAGGAATTTTTGTCGAATTTACCCCCCGCATGGAGCCGGGTCATAACCAGTTCCAGGGCGCTGACTCCTTCGGTGGGATGAATATCCACCGGAATACCCCGGCCGTTATCCTCCACCCGGACCACATCGTTACCTTCAAGAACTACAAGAATATTATCGCAGAAGCCTTGCATGGCCTCGTCTACCGAATTATCTACAACCTCAAAGACCAAATGGTGGAGACCATCGATACCGGTGGTTCCAATATACATGCCCGGCCGTTTCCGTACCGCTTCTAGACCTTTAAGGACCTGGATATTCTGTGCTGAATAACTTGAATTCATATACCGCTGTACTCCGTTTACCGGCAGGTAGTAACTAAGCGCCGCCGTTCTTTGTACCGAAAGGCCCGCTTCCGGCGTCATTATTCTATGATATGCGTCTTGTCAAAAAAAGTAAAGATAAGCTATAATTTGGCCTAGTTAGGTTTCATTGGAAAGCGGACTCTATACTCTACTGGTTCTGCAGCGGGTTTAATTGATTCGCAGACGGGTCTATATCTTACCCCATGGAGCAGGGAAAGGCATTTTAAAATATTTTTACAGGATTGTGTATAAGTTGTGGATAAATTGCTGACTATAATGAAAATATTATTGGGCGTCCCATGTCATATTGAAAAAGAAATATAAGTGATATTTTTATTTTTATAATTCTTTGTAATATATAGAATTATATCAATATTACTATTCACATATTAAGGGCGGTTTGAACTTTTTTGTGATTTTTTGTATTTTTTGGACTAGTCAACTCCTTTCATTATTGTGGATAATGTGTTGATATTATGGTTTCCTAAAGGAAAATCGAGGATTTAACGGCATGGCTGATTGGAATTATGAAATATTCTGGAAAGAAACGGTGAATCAAATTAAAAGCGAGCTTCCTGAACAGGAATTCGCCATGTGGTTCAATCTGGAATATCTCAGCGCCGCCGAAGAGAGCATCACCATCGCAGTTCCTTCAATTTTTTACCGGAACCAGATTAAGCAACGCTATCAGCATTACATAGAAACCAAACTAAAGGACCTAACCGGCAAAAAAATATCTGTATTTTTTGAGGTCAAAAAGGCTGCCAAACTCTTCGGCGCCGAAACTCCTAAACCAACCCCCAAAGCGACGGTTCCTGTAATCCAGGAAAAAAAGACACGCCATCCTCAGCTTAGGGAAGACTATACCTTTGATAAGTACATTATCGGGGATAATAACGCCTTTGCCGTCAATGCGGCTCAAGCGGTCGCCAAAAATCCCGGAGCCGCCTACAACCCCTTTCTTATTTTTGGCGGAGTCGGTCTGGGTAAGACTCATTTGATGCAGGCTATCGGCAACTTTATCTACGAGAATTCATCAAATAAGATAATCTATATATCAGCAGAGAACTTTACCAGTGAATTTATCCAGTCTGTAAAGGAAGGGAGCCAGCCGGCCTTCAAAAATAAGTACCGCCACGTAGATGTACTTTTGATAGACGATATTCACTTTCTGGAAAACAAATTAGGAACCCAGGAAGAGCTTTTTTTTACCTACGAAGCCCTGTATAATGCCAAAAAACAGATCATCTTTGCCGTTGATAGACCAGTTTCGGAATTAAAAAACCTGACTGACAGACTTCGCAACCGCTTTGAAAGGGGTCTTAAAGCGGATCTTAAGCCCCCGGATTACGAAACCCGCTGCGCTATTCTGAAAAAGAAAATAGAAGAACTAAAAGTAACTATCCCCGATGAAGTAGTCTCGCTAATAGGTAAAAATGTATCCTCCAATGTTCGGGATTTAGAATCGGCCTTAACCACCTTGACCGCCTATGTAGAGCTGATGGGAAAACCTATTACCTTGGAAATAGCCCAAAAACGGTTGAAAGACATATTCGCTCCGTCTAAACAGACCAACATATCCATCGACATCATACAGCGGGTAGTAGCGGAAGATTATAATCTTTACTCTAACGATCTTAAGGGCAAGAAAAGAACGGCTACCATTGTATTTCCCCGTCAACTCGCTATGTATATAATCCGGGAAATAACCGAATTTTCCACCACCGAAATAGGCCAAACCTTCGGCGGCCGGGATCATACCACAGTAATGCACGCCTGTCAAAAAATAGAAGAAAGAATCCGATCCGATCCGGCGCTGAATACAAAAGTAGAAAGCCTTAAAAGAAAAATTATAGAATCGAATATCAAACCTTGAAAAGGTGTTTATATGATCGGGATAAATAGTGTACAATTACAGTATCTGTTGATATGTGGAGAAAAAAAGATAATTTTTCCACATATTGCCAAAACTATAATTATATATAGTATAATGATTTATACCGGTTTTCCACATTTAGGAAGACCCTACTACAACTACTACTTATATATAAATATAAGAGGAGATAAACATGAAATTTACCTGTGAACGAAGCGTACTCCTTAAAGAGATTGCCATTGCCCAGGAGATTATATCTTCAAAGAATCCTATTTCTATTTTGTCAAATATTTACCTTAATGCAGAAAACGATTTTCTTGTTATTAAGGCAACGGATATAAAGGTAAACTTTGAAACTAAGGTTCCGGTAACTGTAACTGAGCCGGGATCCACTACGGTAATAGGGGAAAAATTTCTGGGAATACTGAATTCAATTCCTGAGGGAGATTTAGAATTTGAGCAAAACGACGCCAGGATAAATATTAAGCCCGCGGCAAAGAAGATCAGGTTTCAGCTTAAAAGCATAGCTTCCGATAAATTTCCTGAATTTCCGGTTTCCGGTAATGCAGGTTTTTTTGATTTACCTGTCAGAGATTTTAAGGATATGATTCTTCAAACTGTTTTTGCCGTTTCTGATGACGAAACCCGCTATTTTATGAACGGCGTATTTTTTGAAAAGCAGGATGATAAACTCATCATGGTGGCTACTGATGGCCGGCGGCTGGCCTTTGTAAGCAAGAATTATGATAATATTAAGGAATTTACTGGTATTATCATTCCTCCTAAGATTCTTGCGATTATTATAAAACGGGCTGGAGACGAAGGATCTATTTCTGTCTCTGTAACTGATAAAACAGTCTTTGTTCAGTTTGGATCTTATCAGCTTTCTTCGGTATTGATTGAAGGACAGTTTCCCAATTATAAACGGGTTATTCCTGAAAATCAAACTAATATTATCACGGTAAACCGTGTCGAGATGCTGGATGCTCTGCGGCGGGTTTCTATTTTAGTAGAACAGAAATCCCGGCGTATATATATGGGGGTAAGTTCCGGGGTGATGACTATTTCCTCTGAAGAAAGCGATATTGGAGCCGCCAAGGAGGAGATTTCCTGCAAGTACGATGGTCCTGATATTTCTATGGCTTTGAATTACCGGTACATTGAGGAACCCTTTAAGATTATGAGCGAAGAAGAGGTAAGCATACAATTTTCCGATCCTAATAAAGCTGTCACATTGATGCCATCTCCGGAGAAAGACTTTTTTCACATTATAATGCCCATGCAGCTTGATTAATGCCCATGCGGTTTTCTTCTCTGCGAACTACCGCTTTCCGGAATATTGCGGATGTAGAAGTAGATACCACAGGAAAAGATATTTTTTTGGTTGGCGAGAATGGTCAGGGTAAGACTAACTTTTTGGAAGCTCTCTATTTTTGTTCTTATGCTTCTTCTTTCCGCAGTGTCCGGGATGGAGATTTAGCCTGTACCGGAGAGAAGAATTTTTCTGTCGCTGCGGTTCTTAAAAGCCCCCTTTACGAAAAGGTATTGATTAAATATGAGGAAAGTAAAAAAATCATTATCATAGACGGGAAACGGATCGAAGATAGAAAAGGACTTTTATCGGTAATTCCCTGCATTGTTTTTTGTCATGAAGATATGGAATTTATCTCCGGTTCTCCGGAACGGCGGCGTTGGTTTTTTGATCAAAGTCAGAGTCTTTATAATCCCCTTTACTTAGACGATTTAAGAAAATACCGCAGAGTTCTTAAAACCCGGAACGCAGTATTAAAGGAAGGATTTGGCCGGCCAGATACGACTATGCTGGATACTCTTGATCCCCAGATAGCGGAATATGGGTTAAGGCTGATGGAAAACCGGGCGGCGGCGGCGGCTGATTTTTCGGATACCTTTGGTCCCCTTTACGAAGAAGTTTCCGGCATTGCGGGTATTACCATCCGCTATGTTCCCTCCTGGAAATTCCAGAGCGTAGAGAAAATTCGGGACCTTTTAGGATCCTGCCGGGAAAAAGACGCTGCGGCGGGGATCTGTCTTTCCGGTCCTCACCGGGATCGTTATATATTTACCCGGGGGAATGCGGAATTTTCCGGCCATGCCTCTACGGGTCAGCGCCGGCTTCTGGCGCTGCTCCTTCGTTCCGCCCAGGCTCGGCGTTTTTCTGAAAAAACCGGAGTAAACCCGGTTCTTCTCCTGGATGATGTCCTTCTGGAACTGGACGGTGAAAAACGGCGAAAATTCCTTTCGGTAATGCCTCAATATGATCAGGCCTTTTTTACTTTTCTGCCGGAAGAACCCTATAAACGTTACTGTAAATCTGATACGCTGGTATATCAGGTTAAGGCCGGAAAGGCTGCTAAATTGTAAAATCCTGATCCATGGTTGTATTATGGAAAGAGCCGGAGACTTACTTTCATCCTTTTTTGATAAAGAGTTCCTCAAGACTGCTCACGGGTACTCTGCGCTCTTTTCTTCCTGGAGATTTTTGTTAAAAGAACAATTCGGTCCTAAGATAGGAGACAGGGTCGCAGATCATTCCCGTATTAAAGATCTGGAAAGATCTATACTGTTAATAGAGACAGATCACCCCGGCTGGATACAGATTCTGCAGACAAAACAAGACCAGCTTTTAAAAGCAGTGCGCCGCCGTTTTCCTTCTCTGGACATCCGGGGTCTCTCTTTCAGGTTAAGCCGGAACGGAGAATTTTCCGGTCCCGAAGGCGGGGCTGTAGGGAAGCCGGATCAGGTTCTACAGGATTCTGCGGAACCTGATCCGGCAGCAAAAGAAATTTACGCGGAGGCTGAAACCGGGGATCGCTACGAAAAAATTGATGATCCTGATTTTAAAAATGCTCTTAAACGGCTTGAACAAAGTATTATTCAGAATCACCGGCGATCCTCCTCCCGGCGGAGGAAAAGCTGAATCGCCGGGATCCCTACGCCGCCTGCATACTCTGTCCCCGCCGCTGCGGCGTTAACCGCCGTCAGGGTAAGCGGGGTTACTGCGGAGAAGGCGCCGGCCTTCGGATTTCCGCAGCGGTCCTGCATCGTGGTGAGGAACCGCCTCTAATAGGGAATCGTGGTTCGGGGACCGTTTTTGTTTCGGGCTGTACTTTGGGCTGCGTCTTCTGTCAGAATTGGCAGATCTCCCGGAACGGTATGGGCACGGCGCTTACGGAGACCGAATTTGTCCGTATCTGCCTTGAACTCCAGGCAAGGGGAGCGGCGAACATTAACCTGGTGACCGGGAGCCACGCTGTCCCGGCATTAGCGGCGGCGGTATCCGCCGCCAAAGCCGGAGGACTCACCCTGCCGGTACTGTGGAATTCCTCGGCTTATGAAAGCGCCGCCGCGTTGGACCTGCTTGCGGATACCGTAGATGTATACCTTCCGGATCTTAAAACACTGGACAGCGGGATAGCCCGGCGTTTCTTTCACGCCCCGGACTATCCTGAAAGTGCGGTTCGGGCGGTTCTTACGATGATGGAGCAGCGGACCCTCTGTTTTACCGGAACCTCGCCCGCCGGACCCGGAATGCCGGAGGAAAGCGGAGCAGTTCCGGCCCTGCTCTCCGGGGTGATAATCCGGCACCTTGTACTGCCGGATTATCTTGATTCTACCAAGGAAGTGCTCCGATGGTTTGCCCGGCATGGCCGGGGCCGGGCCCTCCTTTCGCTGATGATGCAGTACACTCCGGTGGAAAAGGAACCCCGGACCGGGTTCGGCCATGCCGGTCCGGACCGGGCAGTGGGCAGGGACGAATATGAGATCATTCTGAAATGGCTTGAAGAATTTGGCATAGAAGATGGTTTTTGTCAGGAACTGGTTCCCGGCGGCGGCGGGCTCCCGGACTTTAGGCGGGAAAATCCCTTCGGGGCGCTGGCGGATCCGGTTTGGCATTGGACAAAGAAAGCTATGCTCTAGGGGGAAAAGTATGGTATATTTTCCCTGATGTATACGAGGGAAATACTGCCCCCCAGAGAGACCCCCATTGAAGACGGCAGGCCTCTGGCGGGAACCTGGACAAAGCCCTTTAATGAAGTTAATCTCCTAAGTATACGGCAGCCGTATATTATACCTGTACCCTGGTGGCTGCGGGATCAGCGGATCAAGGAATGGGAATCCTTTATTGTTCAGGATGAGCATTATTATCTGGACGCCCTTTTTTGTAATTTGAAGTTGTACCGTATAGTAAAGATATTTCTGTATAACAAAGACACCAAAGAGCAAGCTTTCTTTAGAAAGAAGATACCCTTTCGGGGCTGGCATCTTCCCCGTCAGCTTGCTAACTCTTCTATCGATCACCGGTCTAATGGCTTTTTTTTCCGTATCCATAACTGGTTAGAGGCGAATTTAATACGGCTGGATCTGGATATTGCCGCCTCCCGGAAACGGCCCTCCTTTACTGCCCATTTGGAATATGATATGGCCGGACCCGTCGAGCCCATGGTGGTAAGTCTTCTCTTTTCGGGGAGCCGCAGCATGTACGCCTATAAAGCCATGGGATCGGTCCGGGGTGATATGGTGATGGGAGGACGGCACATTGTTTTCGATCCGGCCCGGACCAGCGGAATTGTCTGCGACTTTAAGGGTTTTTATCCCTACCGTATGCATTCTGTTTGGTGTTCTACTCTGGGTTTTGATGCCGGCGGGCGCCGTTATGGTTTTAGCCTGGGGGAGAATCAGACCCGGGAGACCTACACAAACAACGAAAACGCCCTTTGGATCGAAGGCCGTTTAACCCCCCTGCCGCCGGTAAGAATTACTTATCCCGAGGGTCCCGAATTGGAATGGATCATCCAGGATACGGAGGGCATGGTGGATCTTTCTTTTACTCCGGCTCTGCCCGTAAAAGACGGTCTTAATCTAATACTGATCCATGCGGAACAGTATACTTGCCTTGGTTTATTTAACGGATTTTTATTAAATTCAAAGGGAGAACGGATTCAGGTTCATAATCTTTGGGGTCTTGGAGAAATTTTCTCCGTGCGGATATAGAAATGGCGAAAAAAACGAAGGCGGTATACGCCCCCGGTGAATTGAGCCGGGTAAGAAGCAAACTGGGTGAACTCGATCTCGAAGAAGCCAAACGCATGGCCCAAATTCTGGGCGGCGAGGTGGGGGTAGAAAAAACCGCATCGCAGATTGCCGCGGAGAAGCGGGCAAAAGTCCGGCATGAAACCGTAGATGTAATGGTGGGCGGCAGGGGAGGCCGGAACCGTCCAAAACACCGGGTAGAGCTGGCGTCCATGGATGAAGGATCGGAGAAGAAGAAAATCAAGATAAAGTATGATCCTTCGGATGATCCTGCAGTGCCGGTTAAAACTTCTTACCGGGAACGGGTTAAAATGGACCGTTATGCCGGCCAGACTGAATTCGATATTAAAACTTCAGGTCAGGTTTTTTATTCGATGATCTCCATCTTCGGGGATATTGTGGATTATGTCAGTCCCGCTTTTGTAACCAAACGAATGAACGATTACTACAAGCGGATAGAACTTTTGGTAACTTCCACCAGGACCCTTTTCCCCCGAAACAATCTGCGGCGCAATGAACGGCTTCGTAAAACTTCACCTTTGGCCTTTTCCGTTTTGGATACCATCCGGTATTGGAACATTGAACGAATTGCCGAGGATCTGGCCAGAATACAAGCCCGGCCCCGGCAGGCCAAGGTAAGTGATTTTGCGGATATACTCCGGGCGGTATATAAGCCCCTCTTTATCCTGGAACATCTGGACCCGGATACTCACATCAAGGAATCCTACAAACTGATCTATAAAATTCTCTATCTGGAAAATCCCAACGAAGCGGCGAAAGATAAGTACCAGGAACTTATCCGCGCCGCCCTTTCTTCTTTGGGGGTAATCCGCAGGGATGTACATTATTTACTCTATCCTCTGCTGCTTAAGACCCTCTCTGACCGGTGGCTTCCCTATGAACTTTTCTTCATGGAACGCAGAAACCGGTTTATCGCTTTTTTGAACGTTGCCGAGGAAAATCAGCTTTATCCTTCCGCCGTAAGTACGGTAAAGGCCCCCGCTGAAGGTGAACAGAAGGAAGAAACGCCGGAAGCCGGGGAGGAGGCTCCTTCCCAGGATGAAGAGGATGATCCCGAAACCGAAGAACAGCGGGCAAAGCGGCTTACCCAGGAAACGGAAAAGAAGGCGGTGGACCGGGGGCTGCAGACCCTGGAGGCCCTTTTCCCTAAGGCAGGCTGGGACCGGTTTTCATTCTACCCGGATCTTTACCCTTATTTTTTTGATGTCTTCGGTTTGAGGAAGGGTTATGAATTGCTGGCCCCTACGGATCCCCTTCAGCAGATTGCGGTGCTGATGCGGATTATCGAGGAGCTTTTTTTCGGGCTCCGCTATGTAAGTTTTGGAACCGTTATCGGCGCCGACGGCAACCCGGACCGGGTCAATGACGGGCTGGGGGACATACAGAACAACTGGCACAGCTACATAGAGAACAGCTTTGAAAAGGAGTACCTGCCCCGGCTTGTAGAGTACTGCCGTATCCTGGATAGTTCCAGCGAGTCCCGTACCTCCAACTATGTCCGGCGGATTTTAAATGAGCTGTACTGGGCCAAGCGGCTTCATTTTCTGCCCTACTATAAGTTTGATTCTACCTTTCCGCCGCCCTTCCAGAAAAAGGACATCATCGCCCTATATCCCGAATTCAGGAAGCTGCGCAAGTACCTTACCGCCGTAGCTGCGGGTATAGAACAGGGAAACAAGCTGGGCGGCGCCGATGCACAGGCCCCCTGTGATGGGATTGATAACCCCTGGGATCCCTATGTTTTTCAGGTGCCGAATCCGGTTTCCAGACGGCTGGATATGCTTCTTTCCGGAAAGAGAAAAAACAATGCGTCCCTTATCTTTTTTACTCTGGCGGTTGTTACAGTGCTGGATTATCTGGTGAACAATGAGAACAGCTGGGCCTACAGCGACCGGCCCGGCCCTTTGTTCCGCAGCGTAAACGGCGAAGGAATTAAGCCCCTCTTTGGGGTGGATACCAGAATCGATACGGAAACGCTTTTTAAGGATGTGATGAAGCGGCGGCGGGCGAGTGGAGCTTAAGGCCCCGCGGCGGATTAGATTCGTCCTATGCGCCGCCGGGCCTCTTCTGCGCCGATTCCCTTGCGGGAGGCCCAATCGGCAAGCTGATCTTCCCCGATCGAGCCGGTTCCAAAATAGCAGGCCGAAGGATGGGCCAGGTACATGCCGCACACCGAAGCGGCGGGGATGATCATGGCGGATTCGGTTAATGCTGCGCCGCACCGTTTCTGGGCTTCTAGCAGCTTAAAAACGGTACGTTTGTCCTCATGATCGGGACAGGCGGGGTAGCCGAAGGCGGGACGTATCCCTTTATAGGTTCCCTTTACCAAATCCTCCGCCGAAAGTTTTTCCTCCGGGGCGTAACCCCACCATTCAAGGCGGACCCGCCGGTGAACCTCCTCTGAGAAGGCCTCCGCCAGCGTATTGGCAAGGCTGGACAGAAGCAGGGCTCCGTAATCATCGCCCCGTTTCCGGTATTCCGCTTCCGCTTCTTTTAGGCCGAATCCCGCGCTGAGGACGAAGAGGCCTATCCAGCCGCCGGAGTCTGCGCCGGTAAAGTCGGCAAGACAAAGATTAGCGCCTCCGGCCCGTTTTTTTGTCTGGTTCCGAAGAAACGAAAAACGGGCAATTTCCGTACCGGCGCTTTTCCTGTTCTGCGCCGGATCGTACAGAATCACATCATCCCCATCGGACCGGGCGGGAAAGAATCCCAGAGTTCCCCCGAGACGAAGCGGCGTTTCCCCGGAAACGATACGATCCAGCGCGGACCGGGCGTCTTCCAGCAGTTTTGCTTTTTCACCGGCGGCTTCCGGGGTTCCGCTGACATTTAAATTCCAGGTATATAAAAAGGCCTGCCAGTCGATCAGGGGAATAATCCGCTCCAAGGGATAGTCCCCCAATTCAATGATTTCCCGGACCTTCGGAGCCGGAACTTCCGCCGGGGAGATTCTGTTTTTTCGGGCCTCTTCCAGGGGAAGCAGTTCCAGTTTGGATTGTATGGAGACGTGCCGTTCGGCGGCTTCCCGGTAATGTTCCTCCAGGGTTTCCAGAAAGCGGGGCCGCTCTGTATCAGAGAAAAGGGAACGGACCGCCCCGGGACATTGGCTTGCATCCCGGACATAGACCACCGGCCCGGAATAGGCGGGCGCTATCTTCAGCGCCGTATGGGCAAGGCTGGTAGCGGCTCCGCCAATAAGCAGGGGAATGCGGAGGCCCCGGCTCTCCATGGCGGCGGCGGTACGGATCATTTCGTCCAGCGAAGGGGTAATAAGTCCGGAAAGACCTACAGCGCCAACCCGTTCTTTTTCCGCAGCATTAATGATGGTCTCCGCCGGAATCATCACGCCTAAATCCAAGATCCGGTAACCGTTGCAGCCCAGCACCACCCCTACAATATTTTTACCGATATCATGGACATCTCCCTTTACCGTGGCAAGGAGCACAGCGCCGTTTCCCGCCGCAGTCCGCGGATCTTCCCGCAAAGCGGCAGTCTTTTCCTCCTCAATAAAAGGTTCCAGAACGGCCACCGCCTTTTTCATTACCCTGGCGGCGCGGATCACCTGGGGAAGGAACATCTTTCCCGCGCCGAAGCGGTCGCCCACTTCATACATCCCCTTCATCAAGGGGCCCTCCACAATTTCCAGGGAACGCCGGAAACTTTTCCGCAGTTCCAGCACATCCGCTTCTATATAGTCGTCTATGCCTTTGATCATGGCGTAGACGATACGGTCTTCGGCGTTCCGGGAACGCCACTGCGAGGCCGAAAGCGCCGCCTCCGTTTCTCCTGTTTTGGCCATGGTCTTTTCCGCCAGGACAAGAAGCCGCTCCGCGGTTCCGCCCTTCCGGTTAAGGACCACGTCCTCCGCGGCGTCCCGCAGGGTTCTGTCTACATCGTCGTAGGGAAGAAGGGAGGCGGGATTTACGATAGCCATAGCGAGCCCCGCGTCTATGGCATGCTTGAGGAAGACTGAATGCAGGGCCTCCCGGACCGGTTCGTTTCCGCGGAAGCTGAAGGACAGATTTGAGACTCCTCCGGATATCTGCGCCCCCGGACAATGTTCCTTGATCCAGCGGCAGGCCCGGATGAAGTCAAGGCCGTAAGAATCATGCTCCGCCATGCCTGTGGCGACGGTAAGCACATTAGGATCAAAGACAATATCCCCGGGAGGAAAACCATTTCCGGTCAAAAGCTCCCAGGACCGGCGGGCGGTTTCAATTTTCCGCTCGTAATCTGCGGCCTGGCCCGCTTCGTCAAAGAGCATCACCACCACCGCTGCGCCGTAATGCCGGGCCAGGGCGGCCCGGCGGAGGAATTCATCTTCTCCTTCTTTCAGGCTGATGGAATTGACCAGGCTTTTCCCCTGGATACATTTCAGGGCCGCCTCGATTACTTCCCAGCGGGAACTGTCTATCATCACCGGAACTCTGGCGATATCCGGGTCCGAGAGGGCCATGTTGAGGAAGCGGACCATGGCGGTCTTTGCATCCAGCAGGGCATCGTCCATACAGACATCAATGATTGAGGCGCCGTTTTCTATCATCTCCCTGGCTATGGTCAGGGCCTCGGCATATTTTTCTTCTTTGATGAGGCGGAGAAATTTCCGGCTTCCCGCAACATTGGTCCGCTCCCCCGCATCGGTAAAACCCGCAGGACCGCCGATACGCAGAGTTTCAAGTCCGGCGAGAAAGGTTCCACTTCGTTCCGGCGGCGTCCGGGGCTTGTGGGACTGAGCGCGGGCGGCGATGACGGCGATGTGCGCAGGGGTGGAACCGCAGCAGCCGCCGGCAATGTTTATCAAACCCTCGTCCATGTACTCCTCTATCTGGGCTGCCATGGATATGGGGTTTTCATCATATTCGCCAAACTGGTTAGGCATCCCCGCATTGGGATGGGCGCTGATCAGACAGGGAGCGGCCCGGGAAAGATCCGCAAGGCAGGGTTTGAGCTTTTCCGCCCCGAGGGAACAGTTAAGTCCCAGGGACCAGGGCCGGGCGTGGAGCACCGATACGCAAAAGGCTTCCACGGTCTGCCCGGAGAGAAGCCGCCCGGCGGCATCGGAAACGGTAGCGGAGATCATCAGCGGCGCTTCGGCCAGTCCCTGGCGGCGGCGCTCCTCCTGAAGCCGTTCCACAGCGGCGATTGCCGCCTTGGCGTTGAGGGTATCGAAGACCGTTTCGATAAGAAGTATGTCCGCGCCGCCGTCCAGAAGTCCCCGGGCGTTGTCATAGTAGGCCGCTTCCAACTCATCCCAGGAGACATTCCGGCAGCCGGGATCATCCATATCCGGGGAAATGCTGGCGCTTTTGGAGGTGGGGCCCATGCTGCCCGCCACAAAACGGGGTTTTTCGGAGGTGGAAAATTTATCCGCCGATTTCCGGGCTATGGATGCGGCGGCGGCGCTTAATTCATAGGCCAGATCCTCCAGGCCGTAATCGGCCAGGGAAATTGAAGTGGAGTTGAAGCTGCAGGTTTCGATGATATCCGCCCCTGACCGGAGGTAGGCTTCGTGGATTCCACTGATGACCCAGGGGCTGGCAAGACAGAGCGCATCATTGCACCCCTCAAGGGCGGCAGGATGGTCCGCAAAACGGCGTCCGCGGAAATCTTTTTCCGTCAGTTTAAATTGCTGAATCATGGTGCCCATGGCGCCGTCGAGGATGAGTATTCGTTCCGCTGCTATCCGGTCCAGCCGTTCCCTAGTGGTCATGGGAGAATACTATCACACTTGTCCTTCATTCCCCAAGGGTAACAACGCCGTATCCGGGTTGTCAGGAATCCTCCAGTACTTCTCCTCCGGTTGAAATAACAAGCGTCCGCCAGGGGATTATTTTGCCGGAATTTTTTAACGCCGCCGCCGCTGCTGCTTTAATGCCCCGGCAGCAGGGAACCTCCATGCGGATCACGGTCAGTGACTTGATGCTGCTGTTCTGCAGAATGGCGCTGAGTTTTTCGCTGTAATCGGCGTTGTCCAGTTTTGGACAGCCTATAAGCGTGATCTTATTCCTCATAAATTCTTCATGAAAGCTGCCGCAGGCATAGGCGGTACAGTCCGCGGCGATTAAAAGCTGGGCGTTATCAAAGTAAGGGGCCTTTACCGGAACCAGCTTTATCTGGATTGGCCACTGATTCAGCTGGCTCCGGCCCTGCCTTGCCGGGATAAGCGCCGGTTCCGGTTTTTCAGGGGGCTGCGCTTGACCGCCGCCGGTTTTTGTTTTTACTGTCTCCCCCTTAAAGGCCGCCGCTTCCCGTTCCTCGAAGCTGATGGCGCCGGCGGGACAGGCGGGAAGGCAGTTTCCCAGGCCGTCGCAGTAATCATCCCGTAACAGCTTTGCTTTACCCTTCACCATGCCGATAGCCTGCTCGTGGCAGGCTTCCGCGCAGAGTCCGCAGCCGCTGCACCGTTCTTCATCTATTTTGATTATTTTTCGTATCATAACATCCTCCCTATGGACATAGACTTGATAGTTCAAATATATTGGAGTACATGAAAAATACTGTTGTATTTACAACAAAATAGGAAAATATGCGAAAAAAAGCGCCCGCCCGTGAAACGCCGTCCTTTCTTAAAAAATGGGCAGCCCTTCCTGGGGACTGTTCCCTGTTTGACGGCATCGATCCCGGTGAACTCTGCAGGCTGCTGGATTGCCTGGGGGCCCGGAAGAAAAAATATGGCAGAGACAGTTTTGTTTTTATGCAGGGTGAAGAACCGCGGTATTTTGGGGTTCTCCTGTCGGGAAGCCTCCTGGTGATTCAGGAAGATTTCTGGGGAAACCGGAACATACTGGAACGGATAAACCCCTTTGGTTTATTCGGAGCGGCCTTTGCCTTGGGGGGATGCGGCCGGTTCCCGGTAAGCGTTACGGCAGCGGAGGATTCCGGGGCGCTGCTGATTGACGGCGGCAGGATCGCCGCATCCTGTTCACCGTCCTGTTCTTTTCATGCCAGGCTGATCCGCAATATGCTGGGAAACCTGGCAAAGCGGAATACGGCGCTTGTGCAAAAGCTGGAGTATCTCAGCCGGCGCAGTACCAGGAAGAAGCTGCTTGCCTATTTGTCCGCCGAGGCCCTTAAGGCAAAAAGCAGTACTTTTACGATTCCCTTTAAGCGTCAGGATTTAGCGGATTACCTTGCCGTCGATCGCAGCGCCATGTCTTCGGAACTGGGACGCATGCAAAAAGACGGGATACTGATGTTTGCGGGGAACCGCTTTACGCTGAAAAGGACGGATTGAATTTTTTGCAGGCCGGTTCCGGTACCCCGTCGAGCCTCCGATCCGGGCAACATAATGCTTAAGATACCGCAGGGCGCTGATTTGCGGCGGGTTTATCCGGCGTTTTTTACAGGCTAGTCTTTTTTACCTTTTAAGGATACACTCACCGGGAAAAGGAATTCCGGAATGGATATTTGGCAGGAAACATTTCCCCTGCGTTTTGGGGGTATTGACCGGTCGGATCGTTTGACTTTAAATGCGACTTTCGATTTTTTTCAGGAGGCGGCGATAAGCCATGCCGAACAGCTGGGGGTCGGGCGGAACGCCATGGCCTCAAGCGGTCAGGTGTGGGTTCTTTCCAGGATATCGGTCCTTTTTGAACGCCGTCCCCGGTACGGGGAGACCATTACCGTACGAAGCTGGCCCCGGGGGACGGAAAAACTTTTTGCCCTGAGGGATTATGACATCCTGGATGAATCGGGTAAACCCGCCGTCCGGGGCAGAAGCGGCTGGCTTATCCTGGATATGGTAAAACGGCGGCCCCTGCGGCCCCAGCAGGCAGTGGAGGGGTTCCCCAGGAACGACGGGCTCGATGCCCTGCCCGGCGGCGGAGCGGGGCTTAACGCCAGGGACGGGCTTGTTCCGGCGGGGGAACGGCGGGCCGCCTATTCGGATATAGATTACAACGGCCATGTTAACAATACCCGGTATGTGCAGTGGATTCTGGACGTAACCGATCCGGAGATCCTTGAAGGGGCGGATAAATTGAGGCTGGATATAAACTACTTGAGTGAAGTAAAGTACGGCGAAGTTACCGGACTGTGGACCGTCCCGCTTTCCGGCGCGTCCGATCCGGCCTTTGCGGTTTCCTTTGCCGCAGCCTGCGAAGGCCGTGTAAAAGAGACAGGACAACCGGCCTTTAGGGCGGAGCTGCGTACAGGAACCGGTCAATGAAAATATCCCTGGAAGCTGTTCCCCGGAACAAAGAAGCCCTGATCAGCTGCGCCGCTGAGGCGGCGGCCTTTCTTCAAATCGGCAGCATCAATGTGCCGGATCTGACCCGCTTTACTCTCCGTTCCTGGGACGCCTGCGCCGTTCTGACGGAGACTCTATCTCAAAACGGCGGGAAAAACCGCTTTCGCTATATACCCCACATCAGGGCAATCGACTTTAAGCTGCATCAGCCCTTTCCCTGCCGGGATCTCCTGCGGTCCCGGGGCATTGACCAGGTTTTGGTTATTGCCGGGGACCTTCCCAGAAATTTTGATGCGGATTTTATGTCCCTGGAGTATATCCAGTCGGGAAAGTTTCCCAAGGTGCAGACCGCTGGAACAGTTCCCTTTATCAAAAAACTCAAGGCCGAAATGCCGGAGCTTACCATCTACGCCGCCTTTGATCCCTACAGAACAAACATCCGTTATGAGCTGGATTATCTCGGCCAAAAGGAAGCCGCCGGGGCCGCGGGTTTTATGAGTCAGCCCTTTTTTGATCTCAGGCTGCTGGAAATTTATGCGGAATATCTTGAGGGCAAAGAGGTTTTCTGGGGGCTTTCGCCGGTACTTTCTCAGGCAAGCCGGAACTACTGGGAGTCCCGGAACCGGGCGGTCTTTCCCAAACATTTCCGTTCCGACCTGGAGTGGAACGTAGACTTTGGCCGCCGGGTTATCAGCTTCTGCGAGGTCCACCATTTCAATGTATATCTGATGCCCATCAAAGTTGATATTAAGGCCTATCTTTCGGGACTTTTCGCTTAACCCCCGGCATGGATGCTGCGGTTGTGAAGGATAAGGATGTTGAGTTTCTTTTTGAAAAAATTTCCCGGTCCCGCCATTGTATAGCTCTGACCGGCGCAGGGGTCAGTACCTTTTCGGGACTGCCCGACTTCCGGGGCGAAGGAGGTCTCTACGGCGGCGTTGATGCGGAGCTGGACGCCTTTGTCAAAGAGGAACCGGATCTTCCCGCAGAGATAATCCCGGCCTTTCGTTCTTTTTTTACGGAACTTGCCGGAGCTGATGCCGGAACGGAGCCTTCACCGGCCCAGCTCTTTGATATTGAATACTTTGAAAGGGACCCCTCTTTTTTTTATAAGGCCGCCGCTTCCCTGATCTATGCTGAGAGGGAGCCCTCCCTGGTACATAAAACTCTGGCAGTTCTGGAAGGCCGGGGCTGCCTTAAAGCTGTCATCACTCAGAATGTCGACCTGCTCCATCAAAGGGCCGGAAGCCGCCGGGTTATTGAAGTTCACGGTTCTCCCCGCATCCACTACTGCCTCCGCTGCGCCGGCATCCGCATGGATTTTGCCAAAGCCGCCGCTCTGGTCCGGGCCGGGGATATGCCCCGCTGCCCCCACTGTGGCAGGGTCCTGAAGCCGGCCATTACTTTTTTCGGGGAAAGGCTCCCCATGGAAGCGGTAAGGGCTGCGGGGACCGAAGCCTGGGATGCGGATTTGATGCTTATTCTTGGAACCTCCCTGAAAGTATCCCCTGCGGCGGATCTTCCCCGGACAACACTGCGGCGGGGCGGAGAACTGGTCATAGTGAACAATATGATCACTCCCCTGGATGACAGCGCCGTTCTTCACTTTGATGATTTGGGCCGGGTCTTTGAAGGGTTAAATTCTCTGTTGTCCGGTATATCCTAACGCCTTGTTAAGATATACCGGTTTAACCAGTTAGATAGCTGCCGAAGGTTCCGCAGGAACTGTTTTTTTGGGATCAAGTACAAACATCCAGTATTCTGTCCGCCGGGCGCGGCCCTTAAACACAGCGTACTTTTTAAAACCTCGAAATACCAATTCATGTACACTCCTCAAAACAAGTAACGCCCGGTATAAACGCATTACCGGAGAAGGTCAAATGGGATTATCCCCGCGGCCGGTATAGATGCCGCCACCGCCTCCCGCAGTTCCCGCCGGTCAATGCCCCAATTCCGTCCGAAACGCCGTAAAAGACGGTCCGACAGCTGCATGAAGTGCCGGAACATGCTTTCTCCTTCGGGGCAGAGGACCGGAACCAGATCCGGAAAAGCGTCCCGGTTAACGATGATCTCCCAGAAACGGGCGAAGTTTTTTATCCGGTTCAGATCCGGCTCCGGCAGGGCCGCCGTCTCCAGGACTTCGTAGGGCGGTTCCGCCGCATAGCGTATGCCGTATGCTTCGCAGTGCCGGTGCAAAGGCGTTCCCGGCAGGCACTTTAGGATTCCCAATTGAATTTCTCTGGGCCGGACCTGCCAGAGCCGGTCAAAGCCGGCGGCGAAGGAAGCAAAATCCTCTCCGGGCAGGCCGGCGATGAGATCCGCATGAACTATGGCGCCGGTTTCCCGCCGGAGGAAGTCCAGCGCCTCCAGTTCTTTCTCTCCGTCTCCGGGTCTTCGGACCAAGGCTGCGGTCCGGCGGTTAAAGGTTTGTACGCCCAGTTCAAGCCGCAGGCTTTCGGGAGGAAAACGGCGGGCCAGTTCCCGCAGTTCCGGGGTAAAGAGGGCGGGGAAAATTTCAAAGTGAACATAGAGCCCCGGCATTTGAGGAGTACCCTTCGCTGTCTTTTTGGAAATGTGTTCCAGAAAAAATGCCATGATACGCCGGGCCCGTTCCGGGTTCAGGTTAAAACTACGGTCCAAAAATTTAAAGCTCCGGCCGCCCCGGTTTATTAATTTTTCCATTTCTCCAAGAAAAGTTTCCAGGGGAAATTCCCGCACCAAAGGCCGGTGGCTGCCGCCTCTTCCCCCGGCGCCGGGATATTCAACGGAACTGAGACAGAACTCACAACCGAAGGGACAGCCCCGGGAGGCCTCCACATAGGTCAGCTTCCGGGTAAGATCCTCATCGGTGTAGAGCCGGTAAGCGGGATCGATGTCCGCCGGATTTACCGGCGGAGCGTCAATAAACTTACCTGGCCGGCTCTGAGCCGATCCGTTCAGAAGAGAAACGGATGATCCCAGGATGCGGCGGCATAGATCCCGAAAGGCCAGCTCTCCATCACCGCGGATTACATAATCGGCGTGGGCGATGATCTCGGCCTCCGCCGGGAGGTGGGATGCTTCCGGCCCGCCGAGCACTACTGCGGGCTTCCGGTCTTTGCCGGGAATTCCCCATTGTTGTTCCAGCGCCTTGAGCAGTTCCAGTACTGCGGTATGATTCCAGATTGAAACCGACAGTCCCAAAATCCGGGGGCGGGCTGCCAGGATGGGTTCAAGCTTTTCCTGTAAGGGCTGGCGAAGGGCAAATTCCAGAATGAGAGTCTGGTTTTCATATTCTTTCAGATTCGCCTTGAGCAGCCGCAGAGCCAGGGAAGGATGTATCCATTTTGCGTTAATTGTGGCAAGAACTATCTCAGACACCGGGCTGGAAACCTGCGGCATCCATGCCGGCGGCATCCGTACCGGCGCCAAAGAGGGTCCGGGTTCCGGTGTTCCACTCCTCCCGGGCATCCATCACCATCCGCTCCACTTCTTTCCAGGAACTAGCCCGGGGTCCCGGCAGGTCCTGGTTCGTGGAATTGGTAAACACAATGGTCTTGCAGCCCTGGTTTCGGAGACGGATCACATTGGAAGGGGCATCGTCTATGTATACATGGGCTCCTACCGCGCCCTTATCCGCCATAAAGCAGAGATCCCAGTATGGAATGTCCCAGGTATCCAGCCAGTCTACGGTTTGGGTAATGGATGTCTGGTGAAAATATTTAAGAAAAAGCCGGTGGGTGATTATTCGTATCCTGATACCCCGGGCGGAAAGTTTCCGCAGTACCGCCGGAGCATCTTTAATGGGTTCCATATCCCGGAAAAGGTTCCGCTGGGTTACGGCAAAACGGTGAAGCCGGTCATAGCCGCCGTATTCGTCGATGCCCCACTCTTCAAGGCCGTAGGAAACTTCCTTCTCCAGGGTCTCTATGGGCCTGTCCAGCCATTCCGCGGCTATCTTTCGCATGGCGCCGTAGAAATCGCCGACTACGCCGTCCAGATCTACCCCTAAAATAAAACTGCTTTCATCCATGACCTGTTCCTTCATTTGCAGTGGGGTTTATCTAATACCCCGGGGCATTTTTATCAGGGTTTTTCCTTTGAAAGACAAATAACCATGCTTCGTTCCCGCACCAGGTAACTATCCGGAACGGGTTTTTCGCTTCCCGGTGCAAGAATGTCCTCCGGCGGCGGCATACAGGTATCTACCGCCCGGACCCAGAGTTTTCCCGGCGGAGGTTCGCACACCGTAAAGACCATCTGCTTCTGTCCGGCATTAAACATGATGAAAAAATCGTTATCGTCCCGATCGGCGAGGATCTCCGCCCTGCTGCCGTCTATCCGCAGGGCAAGGCAGGCGTCGATTTTTTCCCAGTTCGGGGTGTCTCCCCTTTCGTTATACCAGATTATATCGGGAATGGCGTTGTAGTTGCCGTCCCGGCCAGTATAGAATTCGGGACGCATAAAACCGTGATGCCGCCGCCGGAAAGCAATCATCTCTTTGGCGAAACGGAACAAACCATGGTTTTTCTCCAGAAAAGACCAGTCGTACCAGGATATCTCATTGTCCTGACAGTAGGCATTGTTGTTCCCCCGCTGGGTCCGCCCCAATTCATCTCCGCCGAGGATCATGGGAGTACCCAGGGAGATCATCAGGGTGGCGAAAAAATTTTTCATCTGCCGTTCCCGGACATTTTCGATGGCGATATTGACCGTGGGGCCTTCGAAGCTGTAATTGGCGCTGTAGTTGGCGTTGCTCCCGTCCCGGTTTCCTTCGCCGTTTTCTTCGTTGTGCTTATCGTTGTAGCTTACCAGATCCCGCAGGGTAAAGCCGTCGTGGCTGGTAATAAAGTTGATGGAATGAAAGGGCTTTCTGCCATCACGGAGGTAGAGGTCTGCACTTCCCGAAATCCGGGTTGCCAGATGACGGGCTTCCATGGAATCGCCCCGCCAGAATTTCCGCAGGTCATCCCGGAAACGATCATTCCATTCCGCCCAGCGGCCCCCCGGAAACCAGCCCACCTGATAGGCGCCTCCGGCATCCCAGGCTTCGGCGATAATCTTGGTGTGGCTTAGGATCGGGTCTTCGGCGATACGCTCCAGCATAGGGGGATTTTCCATAAGCCGGCCGTACCGGTCCCGGCCCAGAATGGAACCCAGATCAAAGCGGAAACCGTCTACATGCATTTCCACCACCCAATAACGGAGACAGTCCAGGATAAAACCCCGTACCACCGGATGATTACAGTTGACCGTATTGCCGCAGCCGGAATAATTCTGATAGTAACGTTTGTTTTCGTTTAATATATAGTAGATGGCATTGTCCAGCCCCCGGAAGGAGAAGGTAGGCCCCTGCTCATTGCCTTCGGCGGTATGGTTGAACACAATATCCAGGATCACCTCAAGCCCCGCTTTGTGGAGTTCCCGGACCATCTCCTTAAATTCCCGGACCGGACCGCCGGGACTTTTATCCGCCGCATAAGCCCCCTTGGGAGCGAAAAAGGCCACCGTAGAATAACCCCAGTAGTTGACCAGGGGTTTCCCGGTTTTAGGATTAATCCGGGTTAATTCATGTTCATTAAATTCCTGGATGGGAAGGAATTCCAGGCTGGTGATTCCCAGATCTTTGAGGTAGGGGATCTTCTCGATTACCCCCCGGTAGGTTCCCGGATGCTGTACCCCCGCATTAGGATGGGCTGTGAGGCCCTTAACATGGGTTTCGTAGAGTACGCTGAACCTCAGGGGATAGTTGAGGGGGGTATCCCCCTGCCAGTCAAATGCATTATCGTCCACCACCACCGATTTAGGCTGAGTATAAAGATCGTCTTTATAGGAAAAGGAAAGATCCCCCGCCGGATCATCCGGGTCATAACCCAGGCAGATTTTTAGATCCCAGTTGCTAAGATCCGTTATGGCCTTGCTGTAGGGATCGATGAGGGACTTATGGGGATTGAAGCGAAACCCTTTTTCCGGCACATAGGGTCCGTCCACCCGGTAGAGATAGAAGGCTCCGGCGCCCAGTCCCCGGATATGACAGTGCCATACATCGCCGGTCTTGTTTTTCTCCTTGTCCAGTTTGATTTCCTGATAGGAACTGCCGGAGGCGGCGGACTCAAAAAGCGCCAGTGTTACCGCCGTGGCCCCCCGGGAAAAGAGGGAAAAGTTTACCCCCGTACCGGTTAATACCGCGCCCAGGGGAAGAGGTTTACCGTTATCAACCATGAAACCGCCAAAGGTCATGGAACAATCTATCATAATTCGAGGTTTATGACAAAGCCCCGCGGTATAATTCAACAAAACGCCGGGGGTCTACATTGACTGCTCCCAGCCGGTCCTTGTAGTCCATCGGCATACCCAGGTCCCAAAAGGCGTATCCCGCATCCCTAAGATAGCGTCCGGTCAGGACCAGTTGGACGGTTCCCGCCGAATCCTCGTCCCGGTAGCCGGAATAACTGGTATAAACCCGGCCTATTACAGTGCCGAATTCGCCCGCCACAAGCTCCCCGTTCCGGTATAGTCCAAAGGAGACGGGCATGACCGTCCTCCGGGGTCTGCGGCGCCGGGCATAGGGAGAAATCCACCTCTCTCCTCTAAGGCGGCCCCCGCCGTTTTCCGCCGCGGTACGGCGTATCACCAGGAGTTTTTCCAGCAGGGGCGGGGTAAGCCAATCGGCGCCGTGGACCTGAACGCAGCGTTCCAGAATGCGGTCAAAGCCGGTGTGGGCTGCAAGGAGTCCTGCGCCGGGGGCCGGATTTTCGTCCTTTCCGAAACCCCCGGATATTCCCGGTCCGGCGGAAAGCAGAGGCGGGCCGTCGAAACGCAGTTCGTAATGTTTCAGAAGACGCCGTACCGTTTTGGTTTCGTGGAGATCCGGGAAAAAAAGCACCGATCTTTCCAGATGAAGCTTGGGGAGCAGTATATACCGGGGCCCTTTAACGTCTTCCTTTCCGGCATCGTTGTCTATTTGGGCGGACATTACCAGGAAACCCGCAGCCATAAGGCCCGCAATAAAATCGGGATCGAAATCCGAGGCCAGGCAGAACTCTTCGGAATAATCAGTTTGAAGCATGGCATCGACGATCCTGTCGGGATCATCTTCCGCTGTAATAAAAATAAAACCAGATTGGGTATAATGGAGAATCATTGAAAAGCATCAGGGTCTATAATTCTTCGACCTCTCCTGTCTCAGCCTTGATATTGTTATTGTAAAATTCCAGTGCCGTAAAACGGAGGGCGACGCTTTTTTCCTCACTTTTGCCTTCTTTGAAGGATTTTAACACATCGGACAAATTATCTATGAGTTTTTTCCCGTTTTTCATACCTAACTTTTCTGCCGTTGCGCTGATGGTATTAAGCCTGTCCAAAATCCCGGCCTCAACATTGGCATACCCGGAGGCGTTTATATCGGAAAGCACTTGTTCCAGTTCTCCGCGTATAGTCTCTATCGCATCCATAGTTTCCCTCGACAATTTTTAATATTCCCCTCAATTGTAACACAAATTTTCCTATTTTCAATAGGGAACCCAAATTTTCTTACACAACTCTTCCCGCCGCGCAAAACGCGGGAAAACAGAAGTTTTCAGAGGTTCCGCTTAAAAACGGCAGAATTTCACAAAATGCGAAGTATTTTGTGAAATTCTGCGAGACTTGTGAAGAAACCAGCCAGGTTTCTTCACAAGTCCATTGCGCAAACTTCGCATAATCAAAGGAATTTGACTATGAACCCCCGTCTTTCAGTCAAAAGTCCGTATTTCCCGTGCGGCCGGTCAATCGCGTAGGTGGTTTAGTTACTTTGAGGTTAAGTTGTCCACCCCGTCGTCCCAATCCTTATCCGGGGGAGGCGTTTTCAGGCATTCCTCACAGCGGCCCATGTATAATTTTGCCACCAGATCTTGGTTGTTCTTTTGATAAATGGCCTTGAAACTGTTCAGGGCATCGGGGAAATTGCGGCTTTCGTAGATTTTAAAAGCGGCTTTCCAGGCCTCTGCCGCATCGAGCAGCTCCGGAGGAGCGCCTTCCCGAAGGTCCAGCAGTTCATACAACCTGAGGGGAGTGCTGATTCCCACAACTCTGACCCGGCTTAGGGGACGGACGATAAATTCATCTCCAAGCTGATCCCTGGTATATTCGCTTATCAGGATACCGCCGGTATCGTACTGTTTGTTTACCCCTTCCAGCCGGGCGGCAAGGTTGACCGCATTTCCCATGATAGTATAATTCATTTTACGGGAGGTTCCCATGTTTCCGACTACCATTTCGCCGGAGTTAATCCCAATCCGGGTATAGAGGGGCCTCTCCGGCCGGATAACTTTCTTTTCTATCAGTTGGTTAAGTACCGGAAAAAACCGGCCCTGGGGATCCATAACCCGGCTGGTCATAGCGGCCTCTGCTTTTTTCATCTCGATGGCGGCCCGGCAGGCAAAGGCGGCGTGCTTATCCGTGCGTATGGGGGCGCCGAAAAAGGCTATGATAGCGTCTCCCTCAAACTTATCGATAGTACCCTGATTCGCCAGAACAATATCGCTCATTTCTGTAAGGTACAGGTTAAGAAGGTTAACCAGTTCTTTGGGGCCGTCTTTTTCGTAGGCTTTTTGAAGCCCTTCGGAGATAGAAGAGAAGCGCTGAATGTCCGTAAAAATCGCGGTCATCTCCAGGCTCTCTCCGCCCAGTTCCAGTTTTGAAGGATCCACGATGATCTGCTCGATAACGGCGGGACTTAAGTACTGACTAAAGGCCGATTTGATAAAACGCTTCTGGCTGCCCTCGGTAGCATAGTTGTAGAGGGTCCCCGTCAGGAAGACAAGAATGGTTCCTGCCGCGGGCGTTACCAGGGGAACCCAGCGGCCCCCTATGTAAGCGGCGGCGGCCCCGCCGGTAAGGGCGGCAAGGATAAAGATACCCCCGCCCACGGCGAGGGATATACGGTTGGAAAATACCAAAAGCCCCATCGCTATAACTGCCGCGAGGCATATCAACAGTTCCGTCCAGTAGGGAATCTCCTGGATAAAATCCTGCTGGAGCAGATTATCCAGCATAGAGATATGTATCCCCATGCCGGGATACACCGAACTGATGGGGGTATTGAAAATATCATAGAGTCCTTCGGCATAGAAACCGAAAAAGACATACCTGTCTTTAAAATTCTCCGGCGGCAGAAACGGCTCCTCTCCCCTGGCATAGGCCTCGGCGCTTTGGAGAATATCGACGGCCCTGTAGGGGAGATACCGGTCCAGGGAATCCCGGAAACGGAGCAGGGTTTTGCCCTCCCCGTCTACCGGAATGGTATAGTCTCCCCATTCCATATACCGTTTCTTTTGATTGAAACGGATTTCCCGCTCTGCCCCCGAAACTAATAGAGACGCCGCAGAAAGCCCCGGAACGGCCTTGCCGTCGAAAAGAGTAAAGAGCCCTACCCGGCGGATAATGCCGTCGGAATCGGCTTTACCGGTAACATTACCGATAACGCCGGCGGTATTCCGGAGCCCCGGAATGGGAAACTGCGCGCCGACTACTCCTTCTCCGCCCTTTAGCAGATCAAAACCGGAAAGGAAGGGACCAAAGTTTTCCGTTTTGAAGAGGGGGGTATTTAGATCCTGGGGCCAGGAAAGAATATTGCCCGATTGCGGACTAAAAAAGACAGTTTGTACCACCCGGCCGTATTTTTGGGAAGCGTTGATAAAGGCATCGTCGTCTTCTGCGCCGTATACCGAAGGTTCGGAAAAGAGCACGTCGAAGGCTACGGATTTTGCGCCCCCCAGACTCATATAGTCCACTATTTCCCCGTAGGCCTTCCGGGGCCAGGGCCAGTTCCATCCTCGTTTCTGGTTTGCCCAGTCGATACTATCCTGATCCAGCAGCACCACTATAATGTCGTCGGAGACCCTGCCCGTATTGGCCAACAGGTTTACCCAAAGGTCGTAGGTTTTGTACTCAAGAAAGGTAAAAACCCCGAACAAATTGGCCAGGATTATTATCAGAAATACACCCAGAGTAATAATCAGGGCGGCAAAGGGTTTTTTTACCCCCTTTGAAGTGCGTTTCATGATTCGGTCCTTTAACCCGCCGGAACGGGATCTTGGTAAAAAGTAACCCCCGGGAAATCCCGGGGGCGGTGTAAATTACATGACAGTTTTGTAACGGCCCGCCCGGAAAGATTTAGTATCCTCTACCTTATAGTTAGGAAGACTCTTGTTTACGCTGGCGATCCGCCGGTCCGGCGAAGGATGGGTTTTGCCGAAGCCGCTGCGGGTTTGGTTTCCCTGTTTTTCCCGCAGGGAAGTCAGCATGGTTAGCAGGCTTGCGGGCTCATAGCCTGCCGAGGCCATCAGGGATAAGGCCAGGGTATCAGCGTCGTATTCCTGATTCTGAGAGTAGCCGTTATTTAGGGCGTTGACCGCTTCATCAACAGACAGGCCGAAAGTTTCGGTCAGTTCCTTTAACTGGGTCCCGGTGGCAGCGGTGGATGCGACATTGGCGGTTTCCACCACCGCATTGGCAAATCTGCTGGACTTAATGGACTTGAGACTATGCTGAAGCTGAACATGGGCTATCTCGTGGGCAAGAACCGCCGCCAGAGTATCTTCGGAATTTGCCACCTCAATCAATCCCCGGGTTACAAAAATATGCCCTCCGGAGGTAGAAAATGCGTTAATTTCGGAACTGTCCAAAATCGCCACATGATAGCCGGCATAGAGTTCCGGTTTGGGGGAATTGATCACAATGGCGCTGCAGATCTTGTTAAGATAAGCGGTCAGCGCAGGGGCTTCTTTGTAGATCTTATAGTTGGTAAGGATATTAGCCCCCACCGCCCGGCCAATGTAGTATTCCTGTGAGGGGGTAATCTCCTCCTGGGCCTTGCTCCAGGCGTCGGCGGCGCTGACAATCGTAGTAGCCGTACCCTGATCGATAACTCCCAAATCGCCTGCGGCCTGGGCCAGTACGCCGGTACCTGCGGCCATGCTCTGACAGGCGCTCAACAAAACGATAAAGAGGACAGCCGCCGCGCTTAAAACGGTCCGGCGGATACTGGTTTTTGTTTTCATAGTTATTCTCCTAGGGCCAGGCGGCCCTCTTCCAGAAAACGCTTTAACTCGTCCACCGGAACGGTTTGAGCCTCTATGGCGTCGATGGCGGCGTAATCCAGCTCTCCGTTTTGTTTGTAGGCGTCTTCAATTTCCTGGTTGAAACCCTTTCCGGCCATGGCTACTTCCCGCTGGGAAGCGGTAGACACAACGGAACCGGTTACCCGCTTGGTGGTTACGCTGGAAGCGGCAACCCATCCGGTTAAATTGGAAGAACGGATTTCCACCCATTTGCCCTTTTCCTGAAGTACCGTAACGGAGGCGCCCATCTGTAAAGTACCCCGGTTACCCGCAAAAAACCCGGTAGAAGATTTTACGGCAACCGATTTTACGGCGATATAAACGGTTTTTCCCCGCAAAGACTGAGCTGAAACTCCGCCTATTACTGCCGCCAGCAACAGTATAAAAAACATGCTACGTTTCATAGTTTCCCCTTTAATAATTTTTATCCTCTCTATGATAATATGCTTTTTTTAATAAATCTAGTTCTAAAAATTGTGAAAAGGCCCTTGTCTTCTGAGCATTTCCCAAAACCCGGTTAGTTTTGTGAAATGCTCTTAAAAAAACGGCCTAAAGTCCGCTTTTTCCCATAAATCCAAGGTCGCTTTCCCAAAAACTGAAATTTCGGGAAAGCCTCTTTTTAATAAATTAATAAAATTTTCATTTTTTCCTTGCTTTTTAACAGGAACCGATCCATAATAGCTTACTTAATGCACACGTGTGCATGGGAGGTTGAAGATGATCGAAGGAAGCGCGGATTTGAAGGTTTCCGGAAAGCTCCGCTATGGTATGGTCGGCGGGGGTCAGGGAGCTTTTATCGGTGATGTACACCGGAAATCCATTGCCCTGGATGGACTTGCGGAGATAACGGCGGGCTGTTTCTCCCGTTCCCCGGAAAATACCCTGGCGACGGGTAAGGCTCTGGGGATATCCCAGGAACGGCTTTATAAAACCTTTGAGGAAATGGCCGAACAGGAATCCAAGCGATCTGATAAAATTGATTTTGCGGTAATTGTAACTCCCAATGATACCCATTATTCTGCGGCCAAGGCTTTTTTAACTCACGGCATCCATGTGGTATGCGACAAACCTCTGACCTGGGAGGTGGCGGAAGCCCAGGAACTGGCGGAACTGGCCAAGAAAAACAAGCTCCTCTTTGGGGTAACCTACAGTTATACCGGATATCCAGCGGTAAAGCATATCCGGGAGATGATTCGCAGGGGGGAAATTGGTGATATACGCTTTGTAAACGCCGAATATCCCCAGGAATGGCTGGCCACTCCTGCGGAAAAGGGCGATAACAAACAGGCGAAGTGGCGGACCGATCCGAAAATTTCCGGCAAGTCCAACTGTGTCGGGGACATCGGCTCCCATGCAGAAAATATGGTCTCCTACATGACGGGTCTGCGGATCAAGTCGATATGCGCCAGACTGGACAAATTTGTAGAAGGCCGGGTTCTGGACGATAACGCCACCATCATGGTGGAATATCAGGGGGGCGCCAAGGGCGTTTACTGGTCAAGTCAAATAGCGGTGGGTTACGATAATGCCCTCCGGGTCCGAATTTTCGGTTCCAGGGGAACCATCCAATGGTTTCAGGAACTTCCCAATTACATCGAGCTTTTCAAGCTGGGTCAGCCCAACGAGGTTCTTTCCCGGGGTAAAGACAGTTTCTATCCCCATGCCCAGTCCTATTCCCGGGTTCCCTCGGGTCATCCCGAAGGGTACTTTGAAGCTCTGGGCAATATCTACAAGACCTATATCGCCGCTCTGAGCAAGCTAAAGGAAGGAAAGACCCCTGGCGAAGCGGATCTGGATTTCCCCAACGTGGAGATGGGTCTGGACGGGGTTAAGTTTATCGGTAAATGCGTGGAAAGTTCCCAGAAGGGAGCGGTCTGGGTAGATTTTTAGTTTTTGAGGGAGGTTTTTATGGCGCGGCCAGTTACCATTTTTACGGGTCAATGGGCGGATTTGCCCTTTGATGTACTTTGCGGAAAGGTAAAATCCTTTGGGTATGATGGCGTAGAAATCGCCTGCTGGGGGGATCATCTGGATCTTAAAAAGGCGGCCTCCGATCCTGCCTATGTAAAGAACCGGCAGGACATCCTTGCCAAGCATGGACTTAAAACCTGGGCTATAGGGACCCATCTGGTGGGTCAGTGCGTAGGGGATAACTGGGACCCCCGGCTGGATGGTTTTGCCCCCGGCGAATTGGCGGGTCAGCCCGAAAAAATCCGCGCCTGGGCTATTGAGTATATGAAATACGCCCCTGCCGCCGCCAAAAACCTGGGGGTCAAGGTGGTAACCGGCTTTATGGGAAGTCCCATTTGGGCCTACTGGTACTCTTTCCCCCAGACTACCGGGGAAATGGTAGACGACGCTTTCAAGAAGATCGTTCAGCTTTGGACCCCCATCTTTGACGAATTCGACAAGAATGGCGTTAAGTTTGCCCTGGAGGTACATCCTACGGAGATCGCCTTCGATTACTATACCGCGGAACGGCTTCTTAAGGAGTTTAATTACCGGCCAACTTTGGGTTTCAACTTTGATCCTTCCCATTTGATCTGGCAGGGGGTAACTCCCCATGTGTTCCTCCGGGATTTTATTAAGCATGTTTACCATGTCCACATGAAGGATGCCGCAGTTACCTTGGACGGCAAGGCAGGCATTTTAGGCTCCCATATCACTTTCGGAGATACCCGGCGGGGCTGGAACTTCCGTTCTTTGGGACATGGAGACGTGGACTTTGAAAACATTATAAGGGAACTTAACGCCGCCAATTACCAGGGTCCCCTTTCGGTGGAATGGGAAGATTCGGGAATGGAACGGGAATACGGCGCCAAAGAAGCCTGTGAATTTGTGCGGAAGGTTGATTTTTCGCCTTCCAACGTGGCCTTTGACGATGCCCTTAAATCGGATTAATACATGGCAAATAAACCGGACAGTGCCGGGGACATCCTCTCCATCGAAAAGATAACCAAGAAGTTTTCCGGAGTGCGGGTTTTGGATACTATCTCCTTCACAATACAGCGGGGGGAGATTATGGGCCTCATCGGAGAAAACGGGGCCGGTAAATCGACACTGATAAAAATTATCAGCGGCATTTACCAGCCCAGCTCCGGCGCTTTACGGCTTGAGGGCCGGGAAACGGAAATCCCCGATTACATCACCGCCAAGAAACTGGGCATCGCCATTGTTCCCCAGGAATTCAATCTTATCAATACCTTAACGGTATTCGAAAATATTTTTCTGGGGAACGAGATTCGGAACAAGGCGGGCCTGCTGGATAAACCCAGGATGCGGGAACTGGCCGCCAAACAGCTGGAACGGCTCAAAATGCCCATAGAGGTGAACCACCTGATCAGTAATTTGAGCGTGGCGGAAAAACAGATGGTGGAGATCTCCAAGGCCCTGATGCTTGACGCAAAGATCCTCATCATGGATGAACCCACCACTACCCTGACGGGGCACGAGGTAGAGACCCTCTTCTCCCTGATGCGGGATCTCAAAAAGCAGGGGGTTACCATCATCTTTGTTTCTCACAAGCTGAATGAAATAAAAACTATCTGCGACAGGGTAACGGTGCTGCGGGATGGCAAGCTCATCAGCGTGAATGAGGTTTTCTCGATAAACGAAGAGGATATTGCCCGGTATATGATAGGCCGCACGGATTTTCGCCAGATATTTCCCCCCAAACTGCCCCGGCCTGTGGAGAATGTGGTTCTGGAAGCGGAGAATATTACCATCGACGGCCTGCTTCGGGACGTTAATTTTTCCCTGCGGAAGGGGGAAATTCTGGGTTTCGCGGGCTTGGTGGGTTCCGGCCGTACAGAGCTGGCGGAGGCCATCATGGGTCTGCGGGGAAGGAATTCCGGAACTCTCAAACTGAACGGCAAGGTCCTGCAAATCCGTTCCGCTGCGGATGCGGTACGTTACAAGCTGGGTTATCTTAGCGAAGACCGGCAGGGGAAGGGCATAGTTCAGGGGTTTAATCTGTCCCAGAACATCACCCTCATATCCCTTAGACAGTATCTGTGGGGGGCCTTTATTAACAAACAAGCGGAGATGGCAAAGACCAGGGAATACATCAAGGCCTTTAGGATTATGGCGGCTTCCCAGCGGATGGCTCTGCGCTATTTAAGCGGCGGCAACCAGCAGAAGGTATATCTTTCCCGGTGGATGGATACGGACCCTGAAATTCTTATTTTGGACGAGCCGACCCGGGGCATTGATGTTAACGCTAAACAGGAAATCTATGAATTTATCCATCAGTTGGCGGAACGGGGTATTTCTTGCATAGTTATTTCTTCGGAATTAGAAGAAGTAATCGGCCTTTGCAGCCGGGTTTATATTATGCGGGAGGGGAGCATCTCCGGGTGCCTTGAGGGGAATCATGTCAATGAGGAAGAAATTATGTTTCATGCTACAGGTATCAGCGGTAACGGCGTTTCCGGCGGAGCTAATGCCTCCGGTGAAAGTTTGAGTTCCGGGAGGAAGATCCGATGAGCGGCAAACAATCGGACGGCGGAATAGCTGCCGGTTTCAAAAGATATTTTACCAAATTCAAGTGGAGTGAACATTCCACTGGGCTTGGCTTTATTCTGCTTTTTATTTTAGCCACCATTGTGGGCTGGCCGAATTTTTTGCAGTTTAGAAACCTGACCAATATTCTGCGGCAGCAGTCCTATACGGGGATAATCGGGCTGGGGATGACCCTGATCATTATTTCCGGGGGCATTGACCTTTCGGTCGGATCCATGATGGCCTTTGTTGGGGGAGTTACCATTTATCTGCTTAACACCTTCCCCGGGGATTCCCTCCTGGGGGTAATCGCCGCGTTTCTCTTCGCCCTGGTGTTCGGGACCTTTACCGGTTTTGTCAACGGTATTATGGTTACCCAGGGACGGATAGCCCCTTTTATCGC
>JAISMC010000099.1 GCA_031276965.1 Treponema sp. | reverse complement strand
AATTCTTAATTATTGTAAGCAGGACTTGATTGGAGGGTTACGTTTAGCCCAAGGGACCGGGGTATGGACCCCTTGTAACAAATCAAAGCTATCAAACCACAAGTTCGTGTCTGTTCGTGTCGTTCGTGGTTTTTCTCTTCGGTTTCTTCGTGGTTAATCCTTCGTGCTTATTCCGGGCGGGCGGACAGGGGACGGCGTAAAGTTCGCAAAGGATCCGGCGTTCCCGTCTTCACCACTTGATCATTTCCTTCCGTTTGTGGTATAAAACACCTTACTATTTTTGCAGAAGGTCGGAAAATGTACGCATTAGTTGAATTCAAAGGAAAACAGTACAAGGCCGAAAAGGGGGCCCTCCTCCGGGTTGACCGGATCGACGCCGAGCCCGGTTCCAGCCTGGCTATTGATTCGGTGCTGCTGGTTTCGGGGGGCGAAGGGCCGGTCAGCGTGGGAACCCCCTATGTAAAGGGCGCCAGGGTTTCCGCCAGGGTGGAGTCCCACATAAAGGGCGATAAGATCATCGTTTTTAAGTATATGCCCAAGAAGGATTACCGGCGCAAGCGGGGGCACCGCCAGCAGTATTCGATTATCAAAATTGAGGATATTGCCACCTGAAAGGCCGCGGGGCCGGGGCCCGGAGGACTGGTTCCGGTGATAAGGGTTGATGCGGCCCTGGACGAAGCGGGGGTTCTGCGCTCGTGCAGGGCGGAGGGCCACGCCGGGGCGGGGCCCGGGGGCGGCGATATTGTCTGCGCCGCCGTATCGGTCCTGATGAGGACCGCCCTGGAGACCCTTTCCGGCAGGAAGGGGATAACACTCCGGGGGGATGCTCCCCGGCGGGGTTCGTTCTGGATAGAAGCGGATTATACCCCGGAGGGGAAGGATTTTCTGTACGCCGCCGGGGCTTTTTTGACGGCGGGGCTTAAATCGGTTTCCCGGGAATACCCGGATTACTGTATCATGCAGATAAGCGGCTGGAGGAAATAACATGGCTAGAAAACGGGGCGGCAGCGGCGCTAAAAACGGACGGGATTCAAACCCCCACTATCTGGGGGTTAAAGCATCGGGAGGTTCCCGCGTTAAGGCGGGTTCCATCATTGTACGCCAGCGGGGAACCAGGATACATCCCGGCGCCAATGTGGGCTGCGGCGGGGACTATACCCTCTTTGCCAAGGTTGACGGGACCGTGGAGTTTTCCTCCCGCCGGGGCCGGCGGCTGGCGGGGGTGGTTCCTGCGGCTGACTAGTGTCTGTCCACAAAGCCGGTTACTTTGCGGACAGGCCTTGTATTTTCGCAGCCTTTAGGCTGCGAAAATTCGAATTTCAAGGTAGTCTGTCCATAATGTGTCTACATTATGGACAGACACTAACTAGGCGCAGTTTCAGGTACGGGTTTACTACGGTTAACAGGGCGCGCTTTAGGGTGCGCCCTTGTTTTTAGTTCCCGGCGCCGCAGACCGGGCCGCCGGCTTGGCCGGAGATTTGCAAAGCATGGAAAAATTTGCTGACGAAGCGATTATTGAGGTCTCCTCGGGAAACGGCGGAAACGGCTGCGTCGCGTTCCGGCGGGAAAAGTTTGTCCCCCTGGGAGGCCCCTCCGGGGGAGACGGCGGCCGCGGCGGGGATGTGATTTTCGTAATCCGCCGCAATCTCCGGACCCTGGCCCATCTGCGGCACAGGCAATCCTTTAAGGCGGAAAACGGCCGGGACGGGGAGGGCCGGGAACGCCATGGCCGGGACGGGAAGGACGCCGTTATCCCCCTGCCTCCGGGCTCGGTGCTCAAGGATCCTGATACGGGAGAGCTGATCCGGGACTTTGGTAAAAGCCGGGGGTCCGGGGCTCTGCCGGAGGAATCTTCACCGGAAGGTTTTGTCTTTCTTAAGGGGGGCAACGGGGGCTGGGGGAATGTACACTTTAAATCTTCGGTGAACCAGGCTCCCCGGAAAGCCCTGCCCGGTCAGGCCGGGGCCTTCCGGCGGCTCCGGGTGGAGCTGCAGATTCTGGCGGATATCGGACTGGTGGGTTTTCCCAATGCGGGAAAATCCTCGCTGCTGGACCGGTTTACCAATGCCCGGCCCAAGATAGCTCCCTATCCCTTTACCACCAAGATCCCCAACCTGGGGGTGCTTTCCCTGGGATCTGCCCGCCGGGGGGACCCGGACGGCCGGGATATCATCATCGCCGACATTCCGGGCCTTATCGAAGGCGCCTCCGGCGGGGCCGGATTGGGGATTCGTTTTTTGAAGCATATTTCCCGTACCGCCGCCCTGGCTTTCCTCATTGATCTCTCGGAGGATACCTTTATGGAAGCTTTTGATGTATTATATAAGGAGTTAGCGGTGTTTTCCCCGGCTTTGACCGGTAAAAAGCGGGTCCTGGTGGGAACCAAGCTGGACCTGGAGGGAACGGCGGAGCGTCTTGAGGCATTGAAGAAACGGTATTCCGGGGAAACGGTAAGGGGCGTCTCCGTTTTTTCAGGGGAAGGTTTGCCGGAACTGCGGGTCCTCTTTGGCAGCCTGACCGCTAAAAATACGGAAAACGGCGGAGGGATTCGGTAGTTGCAGCGCAGGTTTGCGATTCTGGGGGGCAGTTTCAATCCCCCCCATCTGGGACATCTGTTTTTGGCGGAGGCGGTCCTTTCGGAACTGGCCTATGACCGGATTATTTTGATCCCCGCTTACGAGTCTCCCTTCAAGCAGGGAGCCGGGGGCGCCGCCCCCCGGGACAGGCTGGACATGCTGGCCGCCTCCATCCCCGGTGATGTCCGCCTGACCATTGACGATACGGAGATCCGCCGGGAAGGGGTCTCCTATACTATCGATACCGTCAAGGATATTATTGAACGGTACAGGCCGGCGGATAAGCCGGGACTCATCCTGGGGGACGATCTGGCGGGGGATTTTCCCCGGTGGAAAGGGGCCGGCGCAATTGCCGGATTGGCGGATATCATCATTGCCCGCCGTTTTTCCGGCAAGACTGTCCCCTTCCCCTATCCCTGCAGGGAACTGCACAATGAAATTATCAATATTTCTTCCGGCATGGTGCGGGACCGTATCCGGCAGGGCCTGAGCTGGCGTTACCTTGTTGCCGAGGGGGCCCGGATCATCATTGAGGACCGCGGCCTTTACGGTCTTAATCCGGGGGGGGAGGCGGCGGGCCTTTCAGACACCGGGGCTTGGAACCTTCTTGTGGCCGTGGAAAAGGCGGTCCACCGCATGGTAAGTCCCTCCCGTTTCTTCCATTCCCGGGGCTGCGCCCTCCTTTCATGGGATCTCTGCCGCCGCTTTGGGCTGGATCCCCGGGCGGGTTATCTGGCGGGCCTTGCCCATGATATGGGCAAGGCCTTTTCCGAAAAGGAACTGCTGGAACTTGCCGGGAAAGACGGGGAGGGCTTCTCGAAAACGGAACGGGAACGGCCCTCCCTGCTCCACGGCAGGGCTGCGGCGGTATTGCTTCAGGACCGCTTCGGCATACATAATGAGGATATTCTGGAAGCGGTCCGGCGCCACACGACGGGCCGTGAGAACATGGGACCGCTGGCCAAAGTTGTCTACATTGCCGATAAAATCGAGGTTTCCCGGCGGGATTTGGACCCCCGGTTCCGGGTCCTCCCCGAGGCCGGCCTGGACCAGCTTTTTGCCATGGTCCTTGACGATACCGTGGCGTTTCTCCATTCCCGGAAGACGGAGCTTTCCGGGGAGACCCGGCGTTTGCTCGATACCATACATAAGAGGAGAACCGAGTGAGAAAGGTCAAATTCGACGCCAGCGCCCTTCTCCTGGCCGCTATTATTCTTCTGGCGGCGGCGGGCGTTTTTTTTACTATCCTCACTCTCCGTTCCGATCCCATAGAAGAAGCTCTGGCGGGGGACAGGGTTGTCAACATCCTCTTTGTGATAGAACACGAGGAAAAGCCCCTGGGTTCCTATGTGATGATGTACTATCCCGGTACGAGACGGGCTACCATTATTGATATTCCCAGCGAGGCGGGTTTCATTCTGCAGGAAATTAACCGGGTGGACCGGATCGATACGGTTTACAATTCCCAGAAAACCGGGCCCTTCGAGCAGGAAGTGGGCAGTCTTTTGGGGCTGGAGATCAATTTTTCCGTTATATTCACCACCGGAGATCTGGGGAAACTGGCGGATTTACTGGAAGGGGTGGAGATTTTTATCCCTTCCCCGGTGGAGGTGTACGGCGAAGCCCCGGTTCTGTTCCCATCAGGGGTTCACCGGCTGGACGGGGATAAGGTTAGGACCTATATCACCTATGAACTGTCCAATGAAGACAGCGAGCTTGTTCATTTCCGCCGGCAGCGTTTTTTTCTCGGCCTTATCAAACGCCTAGGGGAACAGAATGCGGCCCTCAAAAACCGCCAAACGGCCAGGCTGTACCATTCCCTGTTAAAGACTAGTATGAATCAGCATACCCGGGTCCGGCTCTTTGACGAACTGGCCAAGATTGATACGGACCGGATCAACACCCGCTCTGTGGCGGGGGATTTCCGGGAGGTGTCGGGAAAAATGCTGCTTCTGCCCCAGAATGACGGTATGATGATTAAGGATATAGTCCGCCAGGCCGTGTACAGTCTTACCCTGCAGGTAGAGGGGAACATCACCGAAAGGAGATTTACCGTGGAAGTACTCAACGGGACCGCCATTACGGGTCTTGCGGGAAAGACTGCGGAACTGCTCCGGGGCTTCGGCTATGAGGTTATCTCCATCGGAAATGCGGATCGCAATGATTATGAAATCACCGAGATTATAGACCGTTCCGGCATAGAAGATGTGGTCAGGGCTTTCGGCGAGGTTATTCAATGCAAAAACATACGGGATGAATCCGAAAACGGCGGCGGGCTGGAGATTGAGCCGGATTCTCAGTATCCCGAATACAAACCGGATTTTACGCTTATCCTCGGCAGGGATTTTAATGGACGCAATGTTACCGGAATTTAAGGGCCGCCGGTCGGGCGAAGAATTGGCCGCGGAGCTGGGCAGGCTGCTTCAGGATCACCGCGGGGGGAACGTGATTGTTCTGGATCTCCGGGAACTGAACAGTTGGACGGATTTTTTTGTTATTGCCACCGTTTCCAGCAATACCCACCTGCAGGGTCTCTACCGGCAGGTGAAGGCCTTTGCCCGGGAAAAACAGGTTGAAATGCTCCACCAGCACCGGCGGCCCCCGGCGGAAGACGAATGGAATCTCGTTGACCTGGGAACCGTGGTTGTCCATCTTATGACCGCCAAATCCCGTTCTTTTTATGAATTGGAGCGGCTTTGGAGCGCCGGAAAGGTTATTTTCCGGGGGCAGGACAGCGATTTACAGATGTAAAAGCCCGGTTTGACACCGGGCTTATTTGTAATCCCGCCGGCCGGACTATTCGTCAAAATCGTCGTAGTCTACATCTTCTTCGTAGTCGTAATCATCATCTTCATCTTCGTAGTCGTTATCGTCATCGTCGAAATCGTCATCATCATCAAAATCGTCGTCAAAATCATCGTCCATATCGTCAAAATCTTCATCCTCGTCCAGACTTTCACCTTCATCATCGTCACCAAAGACAAAAAAAGGAAAAGGAAGACCTCCGGCCTCGGCTCCGGGGACGTATGCGGTATACTCCTGGGGCAGCAATGAAAGCTCCTCAAAACTGTCCCTGTGTAACCCTTGGGTAATGGTTTCAGGCAGAACCATAGCATTCTCCAAAGTGGATATATAATTTCTCTTGAAACATAAGGGAGAGATCCGGCATCTGTCAACTAGTTTATTGAACAATTACGAATATTTTTCATAATACCGGCGGGCCTGTCTTTACAAAGAAGCCTTTTTTGTAGGATAATTCAACAAGCTATGGAAAAAGCCTTGCACATTGAAGCGCCGTGCAAGATAAATTTGCATCTTCATGTACAGGGCCGGCGTTTTGACGGGTATCATAGCCTGGAAAGTATTTTTTTAGCCTTGAATTTTGGCGATACCCTTCGTTTTTTTCCGGTTTCCTCCGCCGCCGGTGATGTTTGTATTGTCCGCTGGGATGGACCGGCGGGAGAAAGTCCGGTATCCGGGGACGGTTTTAAACCGGAGGAGAACATCGTCCTCAAGGCGGCGGCCTTGTTCAGGGCCCGGACGGGTTTTGACCAGCCGGTACGGGTGGAACTTGACAAGCGTATTCCCCTGGGGGGAGGGCTTGGCGGCGGTTCTTCCGATGCCGCCGCCGTTCTGCGGGCCTTTAATACTTTGGCGGGAACGGCCCTTGCCGCCGATGCCATGGTGGAAATGGCGGAAGAACTGGGGAGCGATGTCCCTTTTTTTCTTGACCTGAACCGGGGTCCGGCGGCTTTGGTGTCCGGCCGGGGGGAGTATGTACTCCCACTCGGAGAACCCCCGCCTCTGTGGGTGGTTCTGGTGAATCCTGGTTTTTCCAGCGGTACCGCCGCCGCTTTCCGGCTCCTTGACGAAGCCGGCGGCCCGGCGTTTTCCGGTCCCTCCGGGGAGGCCCTTGCCGCCGTTCTGAGGGAAGAACCCCGGAAGTGGTCCTACAGCAATGATTTTTTACCGGTTTTTTTGGCCGCCGGTGCAGCAAAGGCCAGGGAGGCGTATAGCGGTATTTTACGGGATCTAAAAGTTTTAGGAGCGGAATTTATAGGCCTGTCCGGAACGGGGGCCACCTGTTTTGGAATATTTACCAGCCGGGATCAGGCGATCTGGGCGGAAATTTTCTTAAAAAAGTTCTGGTCTTTCGTTCAATTAACTGTCCCCTTGCGCGTTCAGAAATAGGGTATTACAATAGGATGAGTCGGTCTGGACCAAGAAAGGAGAAACGCCATGGAAATTACTGACATTAGGGTCCGTAAAGTGGCAGGTGAGGGGAAATTAAAGGCCTATGTTACGGTTACCTTTGATGACTGCTTTGTAGTTCACAATGTAAAGCTCATTGAAGGGAAAAGCGGCCTCTTTATAGCTATGCCCAGCCGGAAAACCAGGGTTGGGGAATATAAAGATGTAGCCCATCCTATTCATCCTGAGTTTCGCGCCGAATTGCAAAAACGGATTTTAGACCAGTACGATTTTGGCAATGTTCAGGATGATCCTTCGGTAGAACTGTAGGTCTTACCGGTTGCGCCGCTGAAATTGGCAAATATATTGGGACGTAGGCAAGTGGTAAGCCACCGGGTTTTGGCTCCGGCATGCACAGGTTCGAACCCTGTCGTCCCAGATAAAGTTTTTAACCTGTTACCGGGCAGGGATCGAAAGGTTTAGGCCGCCGGTCCGCCTGCAGGTACTTTTCAAATTATCAGGAGCATACTTATGGGTCAGGTTGTATTTACAGCAAAAAGCCGGGCGGCGGCAGGTTCAAGGAAGGCCCGTCAGATTAGGCGGCAGGGCCGTATTCCGGCGGTTATTTACGGGCGGTCCGGCGGATCGGTATCCGTCGATCTGGATGCGGTCGAATTCGGCAATAAAGTTAAGGGAATTTCCGAAAGTACCATTGTTACCCTGGATATAGACGGAGAGACTCGTCAGGCTTTTGTCAAAGATACCCAGCGGAATATCATGAATGGGACGGTGCTTCATGTCGATTTCTATGAGGTAGAAAGCGGTATTGCCCTGCGGGCCAAGGTTTCCATTCATATCCAGGGAACGCCCATCGGAGTTCGGGAAGGGGGTGTCCTGGAATTTCCCCTTCACGAAGTGGAAGTGGAATGTCTGCCCAAGGATCTGCCGGAACGGATCGATGTGGATATTTCCGGGTTAAAAGTTAACCAGTCCATCCATGTACGGGATCTTGCCCTGGGGGACGGGGTGCGTCTTATTTCCGGCGGGGATCAGGTGGTGGCTCTGGTTAAATTTGCCAAGGCCGAAAGCGCCGCCGCCCCCGCCGCGGAAGATGCCGCCGGTTCCGCCGCTGCGGTTCCCGCTGCTTCTACGGAGGCCGAGAAAAAGGCATGATTCACTGCGGCAGGCATTATGTCCGGACTGGTTAAACTTGCCGGGTTTGATCTGTTTTGAATTTGCATGAACCCCTTTGAATCGGCGGTGGAGGAGGGACTGGGAAAATGGCCCTCCGGTACGGTTTTTCTCGCCGCCGTTTCCGGGGGGGCCGATTCTACCGCTATGCTTACCGCTCTGTCCGCTCTTACTCCCCGTTTAGGTTTTGTTCTCCATTGCCTCCATGTGGAACACGGGATACGTCCCGTTGAAGAAAGCCGGGGGGACGCCGGGGCAGTATCGGCTCTCTGCGAAAGGCTCTCCGTGCCCTGCTGTGTTGTGCGCCTGGCTCCGGGCAGGGTGTATGCTGCGGCAAAGCGCCGCGGCCTAGGCATCGAGGGGGCGGCGCGGCTTTTCCGCCATGCCGTCTGGAACCGGGAGGCCCGCCGTACCGGCGCCCGCCGGGTCCTAAGCGCCCATACCCGGGATGACCTGCTTGAAACGGTGTGCATGCGTTTCCTCCGGGGTTCCGGCCCCGAAGGGCTTGCGGCCATGCCCCGGGACCGGGCGCCCGGATCACAGGGGGGGCCGGGTATCCTGCGGCCCCTCCTCGCCCTGGGCCGTTCCGATGTACTCCGTTACCTGGAAGAACAGGGCATACCCTATAGAACGGATTCTACCAATAGTGATCCCGCTTTTCTGCGGAACCGGATCAGGAAAAACCTCTTTCCGTTTCTGGATGCCCAATTCCCCGGCTGGCGGCAATCCGTACTGGCCCTGGGTGAAACCCAGAGACTGACCGCCGGTTTTCTCAGGACCGAGGCGGAGATCCGGCTTCCCTGGCAGCCGGCCGGAGAAGCCGGGACCGGGGAGGCGTGGTTTCTTTCGGAGGACGCTTTCTTTGCCCAGCCCCGCATTATCCGGGAGGAGGCCCTGTTTCTGGGGACAGACCGGTTCCGCAGAGTCCGGGAGGAGTCTCCCGATCGGCGGGAATCTCCCCCCGGACCCCCCCGGCGGCGGGCGGTGCGGCTTTTCTGCCGCTTTTCCCCGGACGCTGCCGCTTCCTCCGCCGGAAAAGCCCTGGACCTGGGGGCCTGCCGTGTTGAACGGCGGCAGGGGCTCATCATCCTCTCAGCAAAGAAGCGTTTTTGGGAGGAGGGTTTTTCGCTGTTGATTAAAGAGCCCGGACTCTATAAGCTTAAGGGGCTTATAATTGAATGTACTTCGGCCCCTCCACCGGGGAAAGATGCCTTTTCGGCGGCCCTTCCCCTGGTATTGCGGCGGCGTTTCAAGGACGATGCTATCCGGCGGCGGGCCTGCAAAGAGCCCGGTCCGGAAGGACGGAAAGTCCCTGAAGGGCCATTAGGTTCCCGTCAGGGTTTTCAGTATACTTGTATAAGCGCCCTGGATGCCGGAGGAGTTGCCGCCTTTATCGGCGGAGGCAGAGGGACCGCCGGGTTCGGTATTGTCGCATCAAGGGAAAAGAAGCGGGCGCCGGGAGACTTTTTCTTTTCTATAAAATGAACCCCTGCCGCAGGGCGGCAGGATATTAGACCTTACTGCGAATAAACAGAAAAGCGCCCTGCGCATTCAAGTTCCGGTTAACAAGGGGTATCAATGTTCAACGATCAAAATAAACCAAACCTGCCGCCCCGGTCCCTTCAGGGAAGGCCGAACCGTTTTGCCCTTATTTTTTTCCTGGTGGTGGTGGGCATTTTTATCGCCTATTTCTTCAGAAACGATACTCCGGTGGTTAAGGAAATTCCCTATTCGGCTTTTATCAATTATCTGGAGTTGAACGAAGTGGCGGCGGTAAGAATTCTGGACAACAACAGCATCGAGGGAACCCTAAAAGGGGCTTCCGGGGAGTTGCTGCGTTTTAAGACGCTCATCCCCTACCAGGATCCCGCTCTGCTGCCCGCTCTGCGGGAGAAGGGGGTCAATGTTTCCGGAGCTTCCACCGGTTTGAGTCCCCTAAGGATACTGCTGGAATTCCTTCCCTGGGTTATCGGCTTTGGCTTTATCTGGTTTATGTTCAGGAATATGCAGGGGACCGGCAACAGGGCCTTCCAGTTCGGCAAGAGCCGGGCCAAACGGTATCAGGATGAGGGGAAGAAGATAACCTTTGCCGATGTGGCAGGGCAGGACGACGCCAAGTATGAATTACAGGAGGTGGTGGCCTTCCTCAAAAACCCCCAAAAATTTACCAAGATGGGCGCCCGTATTCCCAAGGGAGTACTTCTGGTCGGCATGCCTGGTACCGGCAAAACCCTGATGGCCCGGGCGGTGGCGGGGGAAGCCGGGGTCGCTTATTTCCACATGTCGGGTTCGGATTTTGTGGAGATGTTTGTCGGGGTCGGGGCCAGCAGGGTCCGGGACCTTTTTGAACAGGGCCGCCGCAGCGCTCCCTGTATTATCTTTATTGATGAATTGGACGCGGTAGGCCGGACCAGGGGCGCCGGATACGGCGGGGGCCATGATGAGCGGGAACAAACCCTGAATCAGCTTTTGGTAGAAATGGATGGTTTTGATTCTAAGGACGGGGTTATCATCCTGGCGGCCACCAACCGGCCCGATGTGCTGGACCCGGCCCTGCTCCGGCCCGGCCGCTTTGATCGTCAGGTGATGGTGGCTATGCCGGATATCAACGAGCGGGAGGCCATCCTCAAAATACATTCGGGGAAGATCCCCCTGGCGGAAAATATCGATCTGGCCAGGATCGCCAGGGCAACTCCTGGGATGAGCGGCGCGGACATAGCCAATTTGGTAAACGAGGCGGCCCTCTTCGCTGCCCGGACGGACAAAACCACCGTGGAGATGTCCGACTTTGAAGAAGCCCGGGATAAGATTCTCATGGGAGTGGCCCGTAAATCTTTGGCCGTCTCCGACAAAGAGCGCTGTATGACTGCCATCCACGAAGCGGGTCACGCCCTGCTTCATTATTTCCTTAAAAACGCCGATCCCCTCCATAAAGTAACCATTGTGCCCCATGGCCGGGCCTTGGGCATGGCCCTGTCTCTTCCGGAGGAAGACAGCTATAGCCGGACCAGGGGCTGGATCGAGGACCGGATCGTCATCTGTTACGGCGGGTGGGTAGCGGAAAAGATCATTTACGACGAAACTACCACCGGAACCAAGCAGGATCTGGAGCAGGCCACCGATATGGCCCGGCGTATGGTCTGCGAATGGGGTATGGCGGAGGAGTTGGGACCCGTAACCTATGGCCAGGAGGACGAACCCATCTTTCTGGGCAAGGAGATAGCCCGGCACAAGGATTATTCCGAAGAAACCGCCCAGCGCATCGACGGAGCGGTCAAAAAGATCCTGGACGCCGCCAGGGAACGGGCCTCTGTCATTATCGGCGATCATAAGCCGGAGCTGAAAAAACTGGCCGACGCCCTTATAAGCAGGGAAACGCTTGTTGACGAAGAGGTTCGGACCCTGCTGGGACTGCCTCAGCGGGAATCTCCCAATACCATCGTTGACTCAAACTAGGGCCTTTTACGGAGTATGTAAGTGGCAGTTAAACTGAAGAATGCGGCGGACAGCTTCCTTCGAGGTTTAGCGGTTTTATGGTATACTGCGGCGCTGCTTTTGCCGGTCTATGCCCAATCCCCGGAGCCCCGTTCTCCCGCCCCCGGTGGTGGAGATGAGGCGCCGGAAGTCTTGGGCGATGCAGCGGCGGCGGAAAAGTACGCCGTATGGGCCCGCCAAGCGATTGAAGAGGGCCGCTGGGGAGAGGCGGAGGCCGCCCTGGAGCGGGCCGCCGATTACGCCAGTGTTTCTTCGGATCTTTCCTACCTTCTCGCCCTGGCCCGTTTCCATGAAAACCGGCCCCGGGGAACGGTCCTGGAGGCTGTCCGCCGAAGCCTGGAAGCGGACCGGTGGCGTCTCTATACCCCCGAAACGGCCCGGCTTTTGGAGGCGGAGACCCTTATTGCCGTCAGGGCCTTCCCCGAAGCGCTGAGGAGCCTTTCTTCGCTTCCCGAAAGCGCCGAATCTTTCCGGTTTCGCCTGCTGGTCTTCAAAGGTCTTGGAAATGCCGTCCAGTTCCGTACAACCATGGCTCAGGCCCTGGACCGGTACCCCAGGGATACCCGGCTGCTGCGCATCCTTTTTGAATTTTACCGGCCCTCCGGGTACGCCTATCCTGAATCCGGGCGGCGCGGAACTTTGTTTCAGAATGACCAGCCTGTGGCAATTGAAGCCGTGGACCGGGATCTGATGGCCCTGGCCCTAAAGCGGCTTCCCCTTTTGACCGGGGATGATCCCGCCCTGGCTTATGTAGCGGCGCCCTTTATCCGGGATACCGAAGAAGCCCGCCGCCTGATGGGGGCCTACCGGGCCGGGGGAGGGAAGGCCCCGGAGGCCCTCCCGGCGGCGCTCGGGCTGGGACTTATCAGCGGCGCCCGTGCGGTGGACGAGCTTTTTTGCCGGGATAATGTAGACGCCCCCCGGTCCGCCGGTCCGGTTCTGGACCGGGCCCTTCTGGAATCGATTTGGGTCCTTCTCCGGGATAAACAAGGCCGGGACCGGTTTATGCGAAACCTTTTGGGGTTTTCCGGTGTTATTACGGAGGACAGGAACAGAGATGGTTTTCCCGAGACCCGTATCCGTTATCAAGATGGGATGATTCTGGCTTATAGCCATGACGCCGGTCAGGACGGTTTTGCCGAACTGGAAATCACCTTTACCGCAGGGACGCCTGACCGGGGAGAGTTGACGCTGCTTCCCGAAGATAACGGCCGGCCTTTTGCCTGCGTTGTTTCCGGCGGAGAACAGCTTAAAGCCCGGGTATGGTGGGAACGGTATCCCGCAGTACTGCGGACCGAACTGGGGGAGACTGCCTATATACCCAGACCCCTGGAATTTTTCCTCGCCCCGGTACGTTTTGTTACCCTGCCGGGATCGGAAGAACCTGTGCCTCCACAGGCAGAATTTTCAGGCTCCGGCGGCCTGCTCTACCCCGAAGGGGAAACATTCTCCGGCCTTTCCCGGCGGGTCTTAACGTCTTCTGCCTTGGCCATAGAGCGGCCGGGGGGTAATTTCAGCGGAGCCCTTGAGCGGGTGGAGCTTGAACGCAGCGTGCCCCTGCGGGCCCGGGAACACCTGAAGGGACGGATTGTATCGGAGACCGAATTCTTTCTGGGCCGGCCGGTGGTTCAGCATATCGATCTTGATCTGGACGGCCGTATGGAAACAATCCGGCGCTTCCGGCAGAATATACCTTCCTTTGATCCCGAAGACGCGGGAGCCAATCATACTTGGGATTATGGAAAAATTATTGCATCTTCGGAGAGCGACTGGGACGGAGACGGCGTTTTTGAATATGGGGAGGAACATCTGCCCGGCGGCGTTATCCGGTCCTGGGACATAAACAGGGACGGTGTTAAGGAGTATTCCGAAACGGGAAAGGACTAGCATGAATTTTAAAAATACGAGCGGATATTTTGCCTGCCTCCGGCGCATTGGAGCGGTTTTTTTGACAGTTTCTCTTATTTCCTGCCTGTCGGTGGAGACCCAGAAAAAACGCCTAAGACCCAGGGTTTCAACCAGCGAATGGCGCCTTAAAGACATTGAACGCTGTGTGCAGGAGGATCCCGTCAAGGCGGTACACCTTATCGGCATGTACGACGCCATCTACGGCGGGGAACATGCCGAAAACGAGACCGATCCCGGCATTGTCCTTAGACTGGAGGGTCTTGAAAAAGAGGCAATTCAAAACATGAAGGAATCCCAGCGCAAAGCGGTAGAGGAGAGGCGCTGGGACGATGCGGCGTCTCTGGCCCGTTCCCTGGCGGCGATGGGGGTCGCTGTGGAAAATACCGGCATGGAGCCGGATCTGGTTTTGGCCGCCGCCAAAGATATGCTTGAGGCGGGCAACGACCTGGGGGCCTTTTTGGCGGCGGTCCGGGCCCATCAGCATAAAACCCTCTCCGCCGATGATGCCCTGCTCTTTCTGGAGCGGGCTGCGGAGGCAAGACAGCGGCGTACTGCGGCATTTTTTCTGGCCGCCGCCGAGGCTGTCCTGGAGGACGGAAGCAGGATCCCCGGGAATCTGCGCCTCTATGCGGAGGGCCAGGACACGGCGGCGGACATGATCAAAGGGGTGGCCACGGTCGTAGTGGACCGGGGCTACAGGACCGAACGGGGCCGGGCTCTGCCGGACCGTATCCTGGGTTCCGCTTTTTTTGTGGACGCTTCGGGGCTGCTGATTACCAATTACCATGTTATTACCAGCGAAGTGGACCCCTCCTATGAAGGCTATTCCCGGATGTATATCCGTATGGGGGACGCCTCCAGCGCCCGTGTCCCCGCCAAGGTAGTGGGCTGGGACAAAGCCATGGATCTGGCTTTGATCAAGGCGGATTTAAGTCCGGAGTATGTTTTTTCTGTGGTTGACCGGGTGATACCCCGGGTGGGGGATACGGTCTATGCTATCGGTTCTCCCGGAGGGCTGGAGAAGACCGTAACCTCGGGGATTGTCTCGGCCTTGGGCAGGCGGTTTCTCCAAATCGGCGATGTGATCCAGATAGACGCCGCAGTTAACCACGGTAATTCCGGCGGTCCCGTGGTTGACCGGGAAGGGCGGCTGATGGGGATTGTCTTTGCGGGGATACCCCAGTATCCGGGGCTTAACTTTGCGGTTCCCGCGGAACGCCTGGCCGATGCCCTTCCCGCCATGATCGCCGGCGGCAAAGCCCAGCGGCCCTGGCTGGGCCTGACCCTGAGCGAGACCGTGCAGGGGGCGGAAATTATCTATGTGGCGCCCTTTACCCCTGCGGCGGAACTCCGGATTGCCGAGGGGAGTCTCATTGAAACCATTAATGGCAGAACCATCAACGCCCCTCAGGGCGCGTTGATTCCGGCACTGCAGGATGTACTCTACCCCCTTCGTCCCGGAGAACTGGTCGCCCTGGAAACTTCCGGCGGTAAGCGCCGGGTCCTGATGACCATAATCCGGCCTGATATTCCCCTGATGGAGGCCGCCAAGAAGGACAGCCGGGAACGGATGGCGGCGCCCCTCTTCGGCCTCGTCCTTGCTCCCCAGGTGGGAAAGACCTTTCCGTCATCCTATCTGGTTAAGCGGGTAGTCCGGGGTTCCATCGCCGACGAAGCCGGTCTTTCCGAACAGGATCCCGTGTCAATCCGGGGTTTCAAGGTGGAGGAAAAAGAAGGCTATGCCTTGATGGACATTAATGTAAAAAAACGCCGTATGGGTTATCTGGAAACGTCCATACGCCTCCCCGCCCTGCTCGACTCGCCGGATACGCTTTAGTAGGTTATGAACATTGGACTTGTTCAGAAACCCGGTTGGTTTCTTCACAAGTCTCGCAGAATTTCATAAAATACTTCGCATTTTGTGAAATTCTGCCATTTTTAAGCGGAAGTTGTTCAATAACTTCAGTTATTGAACAACTCTATTAAATAACCGGATATGGAAAAAAACAACAAAACACGTAGATTTCGTCAAGAAATCCACGTGTTTGGGAAATTTGTGAGAGAATGAACCTCCCGCCCTGAAGGGCGGGGTATGGACCCGCCTGCGAATGAAGAACCCAGGGGCAAGCCCCTGGGTATGAACCCCGCCTGCGAATCAACCGGGGTTTGAAACAGCCCCGGATGAGCTTTTTGCAAAATCCGGCCGCTTTTACAAAAGACGGCGTTTTTTTATAAAATCTGAGGCTTTCCCAAAACTTCAGTTTTTGGGAAAGCTACCTTGGATTTATATGAAAAAACGGGCTTTTGACCGTTTTTTCGGAAGCTTTTTCCGAAACTAACCAAGTTTTGGGAAAAGCTCATCTTATAAAAAAAAATCCAAAACCGCTTGTCTTTCTTATGCTCTTTTAGTATCATTGGTTAACGACCGGTCGGTAACACGGCCTGAAAATTATGACCAAGGAAGATATTATAAACGCCGCCTTCCGGGTTTGGGGGCGGAACCGCTACAAAGATACCAGCCTCTCCAAGGTAGCCGCCTGCCTCAAGGTAACAAAACCGGCCCTGTACCGGCATTTTGCGGACAAACAAGCTCTGCTGGACGCTATGTACGCCCAGTTTTTTGACCATTACGCCGGCTTTCTCAAGCCTGTTCTGGAGGAGGCCCGGAAAATTGAAAGCAATGAGGGGCTTCTGATGATAACCCGAGCCGTCATCGATTACTATGTCCGGAACGAGGACTACTATATCTTTTCCCTGATCCAGGTGGGGGAAAAGACCGATCCCCAGTATAACACAGCAGAACAGTTAAACCGGAGGGGAGTCCCCTTAACTCAAATACGGAATTCCGTACCCGGCGGAACCGGTTATCCTTCGCTTGTCTTCTTGGCAGTCATCACCGTTACTTTTTATATCGCCCTCTTTCACAGGAAAAACCGCGGTTCCGGAAAACCCGGAGAGGCAAAGATCAGGGCCTTTGTCGCGGATATTGAAAAGCGGGTCAGGCTGGGGCTGGGGTTTGACGGAGAGGCTGTTAAAGCCCTGGACTACGAAAGGCTCGAAGCCCTAAGCCGGATCGGGGCCGCTGACTGTGACGGAAACAGCGGGCTCCTCAAGGGAGTGGCGGCAGCGGTTGCCGAGGCGGGACCCTGGAACGCCTCCATGGAGATGGTGGCTCAGCGTTCGGGCCTGTCCAAGAGCGGCCTTTACGCCCATTTTAAGAGCAAGCAGGATATGCTGAGTTGGCTTTTTACGACCGAGTCGGATCAGATTGCCCGGCTCATGCGGTGTCATACCCGGCAGATCCCGGATACTGCGGAACGGCTCTACCTGGCCATTCTCTCCGTCGCTGATTACCTGAGGGCAAAGCCGGAAATTCTCATTGTTCTGGACTGGGCCCGTATTCAGCGCATGGATCTTGATATAACCGTTCCCATGGAAATCTATGAATTTTTCCGGGAACTAGGCATGAAGAAGACCAGGCTGGATCCTTCTGTGGAAACCGTAGCCCAGTGGATACTTTTTTTGGTGGTAAAAACCATGATCCGCCGTCCCGTTGGCATGGAATTTGCAGATATATCTAATGAGACCTTTAGGGTTCTCTATCGTTTTATAACATCGGGAATCGGCGGCTTCCGGAATGGCGGAGCCGGTTTACCGCTCCCGGAACGGGAGATTGAAAAAAGGAGTTGTGTATGATGTACACCGGCGGGGCCCGGTCCCCGAAGCGAATGTGTTTACAGCCTGTCCTGGTTTTTCTGGCGCTGGCAATTCAGGTCCTGTCCGGTCCGGCGGCCTTTTGTCAGGAGGGGCCGGAAGAAGGACCGCCGGTACAGCGGCTTTCCCCGGACGGGGCGGTGGATTTGGCGATAAAAAACAACCTCAGCCTGGAGTCGGCCCGTGTCGACACCAGCACCAAGCGGCGCAATTCCCTGATGTCCTGGAACCAGTTTATCCCCGGCGCAAGCGCCGCCGGCGGTATGTCCAGGGATAACAAAAAGGCCGAGGCAAGCATTCTTGCCCCCGATCCTCCCCAGTGGCACATGAGCGGTTCTATTTCCCTTTCCCTGGACATCAATGCGGCAAAGTTCGAAAACATACGCAGTCTCAAGCTTGACTATCAGGCGGGGCTTATCAGTTTTGAAAAGGCCAAGATCCAGCTTGAAAGGGATATACGGAAATATTACTACCAGCTCCTCCTCCTGCAGGAAGAGATCGATATCCTCCGGGACAGTCTTGCCACCGCCCAGCGGCAGGTGGAAATGTCTCAGGCGAACTACCGGGCCGGCCTCGTTCCGGAACTGACCCTGCTCCAGGCCCGGGTCAGTATGGAGAACCTAAAACCCGCTATCGACGAAAAAGAAAACAGCCTGCGGGGGCTCACCGCCCAGTTTGCCATGAACCTGGGGCTTCCCTATGACACCCGGTTTGAATTTATCGATGCCCCGGAACAGATCGGCTTTGTGTCCCTGGATATTAAGGAGCTTATCTCCAGAGCCGCCTCGGAGAAGCCCGAGATTCAGGAGCTTCGGCAGCGGATGCTGGTTTTGGACAGCAGGCGGCGGGCGGCTATCCTCTCAACGTATACGCCGTCTTTGTCCATGGGCTGGAATACCAGCGCAGCTTTTCAAAGAGATCCCTGGGAAGACAGCTGGGCCAGTAGCAACAACTGGAGCCACTCCGGCGCCCTGAGCCTGGGTTTAAGCTTTAAGCTGGACAGCCTTATCCCCTTTAGTATCACTGCCCAGGGGGTCAAGGACCTGACCGATCAGCAGCGGATCGCCGCCATTGGCCTTGCCCAGGCTGTACAGGGAACGGAGGTTGAGATTTACAATACGGTCCTCTCCCTGGAGAAAACCCAGGTAACCCTGGAGGCCCAGAAGCTGACGGAGGATCTGGCGGAACGGACTTACAATCTTACCGAAGAAGCCTACCGGGCGGGGCTGCGGGAATTCCTTGAGGTGCAGAATGCGGAGCTGGAACTGCGCAAAGCCCGGCTCGGCGTGCAGGCTCAAAACTTCAATTATCTTATGGGTCTTATCGATCTTGAATATGCCACCGGGGTTCCATTTGGAACCCTCAGCGCCAAGTAACAGAACATAATGGGGGATATGATGAAAATAAGCTTGTCGTATAAAACGGTTTTTGTTATAGGAATTACGGCCCTGGCGCTGCTCTTTGGGGGCTGTGACTGGATAAAAGGTAAAGGCGATGCCGCCGCAAAATCCGGGGGTCTTCCGGTCTTTGCGGTAAATACCAGTACCGCGGTGCAGGGACAGATCTGGGATTATCTGGCCCTCTCCGGGGACATCGTGGCGGGAACCACCGTGGACGTTTACTCCGATGTCGCGGGAAAGGTTTCCCGGCTCTATGTCGATGTGGGCAGCCGGGTGGTCAGAAATGCCCCGGTGGCGGCGGTGGATCCCAGCAAACCCGGTATGACCTATGTGCCGGGTATCGCCAAGGCTCCCATCACGGGGACCGTGGTCAGCCTTCCCGCCCAGGTGGGGATGACCGTAACCCAGACAGTTCCCCTGGCGCGGATAGCCGGCAGCGTAAAAGGCAATGCCCTGGAGATAGAACTCCATGTGGCGGAACGGTTCATCTCGAAAATAGACATGGCCCTGCCCTGCATTATTACCCTGGACGCCTACCCCGGAGAAACCTTCCGGGGCAGCATTACCGAAGTAAGCCCGGTGGTGGATCCCGTCTCCCGGACCATGGATGTCAAGGTCAATGTGGACAATCCCGGCTCAAGGCTTAAGGCGGGAATGTTCGCCAAGGTACAGATCATTACCGAGCAGAAAGAGGGGATCGTAAAGATCCCCGCCTCCGCCATGGTAGAGCGTTTTGGCGAAAACTATATATTCGTCGTGGAGACGGATCCCGCTGATCCGGCTTTCAAGATAGCCCGGCGCAAGAAGGTAACTCCGGGAATACTCATTGACGGGGTGCTGGAAATACAGAGCGGTCTTTCTCCCAACGAAGAAATTATTGTCCGGGGACAGACCCTGCTTGAAGACGGCGCCCGGATCAACATAATCGAAAAAACAGCGCCCTTGAGCGCGGACCACTAGGGGCATGGTATGAGTTTAGCGAAAACATCGGTTTCCCGGCCAACAACCGTATTTGTTATCTTTGCGATTTTAATACTTTTGGGGGGCTTTGCCTTTGTCAATCTGCCCATCGACCTCTATCCCGAGATAGAGATCCCCTACGTTCTGGTGATGACCACCTATTCCGGGGCGGGCCCTGAAGAGGTGGAGCGTTCCGTCTCCCGGATCATGGAGGCCCGGCTTTCCAATGTGTCGGGACTGGAGAAGATCACCTCCACCTCTTCCAAGGGGGCCAGCATGGTGGTCCTTGAATTTTCCTATGGGACGGATCTGGCGGACGCCACCAACTCGGTACGGGACAACCTGGAAATTGCCAAACGGCTTATCCCCGAAGAGGCGGACGCCCCCATGATCTTCCGCCTCGATCCTTCCATGATGCCCATCATGGGGCTTATGATCACCGGGAACCGGAGCCCCGAGGAACTGCGGGAAATCGCCGAGGATAATATACTTCCCCGGATCGAGCAGACCCCCGGAGTAGCCACCGCCTCCGTCATGGGGGGCCGGAACAAGATTGTCCGGGTGGAGATACCCCAGAACCGGCTTGAGGCCTACGGCCTGACGGTTACCGGGATCCAGCAGATGCTGGCGGTCCAGAACCTGCAGGTGGCGGCGGGCTCCATCAAGGAGGGGGGGCTTTCCTACATCCTCACTACCATGGGGGAATACGGCTCCCTGGATGAAATAAGAAATACGGTTATTTCCTATAAAGGAGGGGGTCTGGTAAACGGGCAGGTGGAGACGCCCAGGACGGTACGGCTCCGGGACATCGCCGATGTTTTTGAGGGTTTCGAAGAACAGGAGAGCATGGTCCTGGTAGAGGGGGTTCCCACCGTAATGATGATGGTCCAAAAGCAGAGCGGCAAAAATTCCGTTCAAACCGCCCAGGAGCTTAGGACCAGGCTGGAACGGATAGCCAAGGAAATTCCCCAGGATATCAAGATCGACGAGATCTTCAACAGTACGGATCAGATTGAAAATTCTATAGACCAGGTTTCTTCCACCGCAATCCAGGGGAGTATCCTGGCGATTATCATCCTTTTTATCTTCCTCCGTTCCATAAAACCTACGCTCATCATCGGGATCAGCATCCCCGTGTCGATCATCATCACCATCATGCTGATGTACTTTGCGGGGCTTACGCTGAACGTTATGACTTTGGCAGGGCTGGCCCTGGGGGTGGGAATGCTGGTGGACAACTCCATCGTCATTCTGGAGAACATCTACCGTTACCGGGAGAAGGGCGCCAAGCTTACCTCGGCGGCCTTCCTGGGTTCCCAGGAGATGATACTCGCCATTGCCGGTTCCACCCTGACCACAATCTGCGTGTTTGCCCCGCTGATTATGTTTAAGGGACTTTTGGAGATGGTCGGCGAACTTTTTTTCGGGCTGGCCTTTACGGTGGTTATCTCCCTGTCCGCATCCCTCTTGGTGGCTATAGCCCTGGTCCCGGTACTGGCGAGCCACTACCTTCCCCTGGTTACCCGGAAGCAGAAGCCCCTCCGGGGGCCCCTGGCTCCTGTAGACCGGGTCTTTGAAAGATTCTTTGCCGCCCTGGACGATGCGTACCGCAGAGCGATAGACCGGGTGCTCCGGCACAAGGCGGTGGTGCTTATATGCCTGGGGATATTATTCGCCGGCAGCTTGGTGATGATTCCCGTTATCGGCTGGGTCTTCATGCCCACGGAAGAGGCCGATTCGGTAACGATTGAAGCAAGCCTTCCCACGGGAAGCGTCCTGGAAGAAACCGAGGCGGTCATGCGGCAGCTTCAGGACATTGCGGAAAGGGAGGTCCAGGGCTATGAGCGGATTATCCTGAACGCCGGTTCCGGCGGTATGCAGGCTATGTTCAGAGGGGCCTCCACCAGTACCGGCAGCCTGCGGATCAACCTTCCCGATTTTAAGGATCGCATCGATACCGCCGAGGAGATCAAGGACAAGATGCGGGTCCATTTTGACGAATTCCCCGGAGTTACTTTCGCCTTTGGCGGCGGACAAAGGGGCGGCGGGAGCAATCCTATCGACATCATCATTAGAACCGACGATCTGGTAAAGGGCAAGGCCATTGCCGAAAAGATCGCCGCCATTATCCGGGAAAAGGTTCCCGAGGCCACCGAGCCCGCGGTGGATCTTAAGGACGGCCTTCCCCAGATTGAGCTCCTCATTGACCGGGAACGGCTCTACGCCCTGGGGCTTAATACCGCCACCGTGGGTAACGAGATTAAGGCCGCGGTGGACGGCATTGTGGCCACCAAGTACAAGACCGGAGGCAATGAGTACGATATACTTCTGATCTTGGCCGAGGCGGACCGGAACCAGCTTCCCAAATTGGACCATATCTTTGTGAACAGCGCCGTTGCCGGCGGACGGGTGCCGCTGTCTAACTTCGCCTCCTACAAAAAAGGCACCGGCCCCATCACCATAACCAGGGAGAATCAGAACCGGGTTATCCATGTTACCGCCGGAACCGTTGCCGGAGCGAAGATCAATGCGGTGGAAAACCAGCTCCGGGCGGAGGTAAACGCCGCCATCCCCTACGAGGATGACGTGGTTATAGAATACGCCGGGGACAATGCGGAGATGATGAAGTATATGGTCCGTTTTATTCTGATTATGGTGGTGGCGGTATTCCTGGTCTTCGGGGTTATGGCCAGCCTCTTTGAATCTTTCAAAGATCCCTTCATCGTCCTCTTTACCATACCCCTCTCGATAATCGGCATCGTAACAATCTACTTTATTACCGGTACGGTCTTTAATGTACTGACCGCGGTGGGACTTTTGATACTGATCGGCGTTATCGTCAATAACGGCATCGTTTTGGTGGACTATACCAACCTGCTCCGCAAGCGGGGGCTCTCCCTCCACGATGCCTGCGTGGAAGCCGCGGGGAACCGGCTGCGGCCCATATTGATGACCACCCTTACCACCGTTCTGGGGCTGCTCCCCATGGCCTTCTTCCCCGGAGAAGGTTCCGAACTGGTGGCCCCCATCGGCAAAACGGTTTTGGGGGGGCTTTCTTTTGGAACCTTGATGACCCTCTTCCTCATGCCCACGGTATACGCCATTATGAACAAGCGTTCCGATGAGCGGCAGGCCAGGGCGGAAGCCCGGCGGGAGCAGATTGCCGCGGGGCTTTCCCGGAAACAGGCGGCGGCTCAGGCAAAAAATCCAGGAGCGGAATTATGATACGGATTGAAATAATAGCGAACTACTCGGTGGAAGAAAATATCCTCGGCGCCCTAAAGGACGCGGGGGCCGGAAAGTACTACACCAAATACACCGGCGTCCTGGGGGTGGGGTCCTCCGGTCCCCGCATGGGAGACGCTGTCTGGCCGGAAGAAAATTTCGCCCTGGTGATCTGGTGCGAAGAGGACGAAGGGCGGATCATCTGCCGGGCGGTAGAGCGGGTAAAGAAACAATTTCCCGATGAGGGGATTAAGATCTTCGGTCTGCCGCCGGAAGGCGAATCTTCTCCTCCGGGGGACGCTTAAACAGGCCGGTTTTGGAAGGCGGATTGATACTGCGAAGCTCCCGGAGGCTCATGTTTTGGAGCCGCCCCGGGAAAGGCTTTTTAGCTCCGCATCTATCGCCGCCTGAATATTGCCCTGAATATACTTCCGTATTTTTACCCGAACCGAAGGATCTATCCGCTGGGTAAAGACCACCACGTATATTTTGCTTAGGCCGTCCATGCGGGAGCCGAAAACGATGCCCTCCAGTTTTAAGAGGGTACTCTGCAGTTTAATCTGAATATCCTGGCAGAGGGAATTTTTTTCAAGATTGGGATCTTCCGTGAAGGTACAGGAGAGGCCGGTGGAACTGATGTCTTTGATTACGCCGTTTACATAGGCATTGTTATAGGGAATGTTGATGGTGGTAAGGGTTTCGTTCTCGGAGGTGGCCCGGAGAAAACGGCGCCGTCCCTTGGCGTCAAAAACATGGAGGATTTCGAGAAGCTGCCGTATGGCTTTATTGATGTCCGATTTTATGACGGTGTAGCCGCCCTGGACTTTTACGGAGGCAATGTATTTCCGCATCAGGGCTTCGTCTTCTCTGGCCGAAACAATCCCCACCTTAATATCCGCCAAAGCAGGATCGGCCATGACATCCCGGATCCACTTTTCCCAGTCCGGTTCGGGCAGGGCTTCGTCGATGTCTATAAAAACCAGGGAATCGGGGTAGCGCTTTAAGAGCGGAACGAGGGCGTTTTGATCCCGGACAACATAGGCCTCAAATTCCTGCTGGATGAGCTCAAAGACTATTTCATTCTGAATCGCCGTTGAAGGGTAAAGAAAAAAAATTTTCTTTCCCAGAATATCAGACTGATTGCCACTGCCCATAAGAGTATGGTATCTCAAAATAAGATGAAATACAAGTTACCTTTTTTTGCGGTCCTGGCGGTTTGTGTTTTTGGAAACTGTACCCAGGCTCCGCCGGCGCAGTCGGAATTTGTTCTGGGAACGGTCTGTACTATAAATCTCTACCGCGGCGGTTCCCCCAGGCTGTACGGAGAGGTCTTTTCCCGGCTTAGGGAACTTGAAGGCATTCTCAGCGCAAACTCGGCGGATTCCGTTCTGGCCGCGGTTAACGCCGCCGCGGGCGTAGAGCCGGTCCCGGCGGGGGAGGATCTTATCCGGGTGCTTGAACGGGCCCTCTACTTTGCCCAGGCAAGCGGCGGCGCCTTTGATCCCAGCATAGGCCCCCTGGTCAGGCTTTGGGGCATAGGGACCGAAAGGGCCGGGGTTCCCGAAGCCGGAAAAATTGAGGAGGCCCTCTCCCTGGTCGACTGGCGGGATGTCCGCCTTGACCGGGAAAGGGGAACGGTATTTCTGGCCCGGCCCGGCATGGCCCTGGACCTGGGGGCCATTGCCAAGGGCTACGCGGCGGACGAGGCGGTAAAAATTATCGCCGCCGCGGAGATTCCCCTGGCCGTGATCGATCTGGGGGGAAACATCTATGTCTACGGGGAAAAGCAGGGAGACCGGCCCTGGCGCATCGGCATCCAGGATCCCCTGGAGCCGCGGGGGGTTTACCTGGGGGTTTTGGAGCGGAAAAGTCCGGAGACCCAAAGCCCGCGGCGCGGAGACAGACAGGGAGGACGGGATCCGCTTGCGAATAAAACCGTGGTAACTTCGGGAATATACGAACGCTTTTTTGAACACGCCGGAAGGCATTATCACCACATCCTCTCCACCCGGAACGGATACCCCGCGGAAACGGATCTCCTTTCGGTAACTGTTATTGCGGAAAACTCCATGGATGCGGACGCCCTTTCTACCGCCGCCTTTGCCCTGGGCTGGGAGCAGGGTTCCGCCCTGATCAGGGATGAGGGGGCCGAAGCTGTTTTTGTCTTTGCCGGCAGGAGCATCCGCTGTTCCGCCGGAGCGGCGGAGATCTTTACCCTCTCCGATAAAAGCTACAGCCTGGCGGAGCAGCTCCGGCCCCGGCGCCGTTCCGGGCGCCGCGGGTTCCGTCCGCGCTGCTTACTCACGTTACGCACGGGATCCGAAATTGAAGAAATTTAACCACGAACCACACAAACCTCACGAACGAAAACGTGAATTTCATACAAATGTTCGTGAGGTTCGTGTCAAAGTGAGCCGATCTTTCAGGAATAA
>JAISMC010000097.1 GCA_031276965.1 Treponema sp. | reverse complement strand
GGCGGTGGAGAAGCTGTTGAAGCTCAATCGGGAAAAGGGTTACCTTGGAAATCCTCCCGGTCAGGGAGGAGGAAATCAGGCCCCCGCGGCCTGATTTCGGCTGGATTTTTATTATTGGGTAACCGCCCCTTTTTGGCTGGAATAATTATTAGGCAATGCGATTTATTGTCAATCCTTATAAAATAGGATATATTATCGATATTGTCGCATAATAACATTTTGATAGTTGAGCTGTTTTCAAATCCCGGTTAGTTTTGAAACAGCCTCGATTACTCAAGCATAAGGAGAAAAGTATGAAAGAAAGTTCCGGCGCCGGAAAGGACGGCGCGGTAAAAACGGCGGCCGCCAAGACCGCAGCAAAGAAACCCGCCAAGGCGGCGGCGGAAAAACCGGTAAAGGCGAAAAGGCCGGGAAGGCCCGCCGCGCCCAAGGGCGCCAAACCCGCAGCAAAAAAACCGGGAAGACCCGCTAAAACGGCAAAGGCTCCGGCCTCCAAAGTAAAAGCTCCAAAAGCGTCCCGGACAAAGACGGCGAAAACCAAAAAAGCCGGAACGGCCAAAGCTGCGGCGGAAAAACCGGTAAAGGCGAAAAGGCCGGGAAGACCCGCCGCGCCCAAGGGCGCCAAACCCGCAGCAAAAAAACCGGCGGCGGCAAAAAAGACTGCCAAAACAGCAACGGAAAAGCCGGTTAAGGCGGCGAAAAAACCGGGAAGACCCGCCGCCGTTAAAAGACCCGGCAGACCCCCAAAAACGCCCGTACAGGCGGCGGCCGGAAAATCCCTCGCCCTTAAATACTGCTCTTGTCCCAGCACGGAACTTAAATTCAGCCGTATCGCCGCGGCCCTTTCCCAGGAAAACATTCTCTATGTATTGGAAGATACCCGGGTGCTCTCGTCCTGGGATACCAGCAATCCCCGGGAGATAAAAAAACTTGGAGAGATAAGCCTGGAGCGGACCCCCTTTAAGATGAAGCTCTTTGGCAATACCCTCTATGTACTCAGGAAACCCCATTGGCTCAACTTTAAACGTTCCTATTATATTGATGTGATCGATGTTTCAAATCCCGCGTCCTTTGCCATCAAGGAACAGATAAAGCTTGACTTTGCGGTAAGTTCTCTCTGCGCCGGTAAGGAAGGAGACCTTCTGGTAACCGGAGAGGACGGCATTTACCGGATAAAGGCCGGTTCCCCTTCCCTGGTCTATGCCTTCGGTGAGGAACTCCGCATGGAAAGCGGCTATGTGGACATTGCCGTTCAGGGTTCCTTTTGCTTTGCCGCCGGAGATCATGAGGTGGGGCTGTACATCTTCAACATGCTCAGCGACGGAAAGCTCTCTCTGTTGAAGCATCTGCCTGCGCCGGGTTATCTATTCACCGAAGCGCCCATTCATTTTTACAAGGGGGGCAAATTCGTCCTGCTTGTGCGGGATGAAACTTTTGTCATGGCGGATGTCAAAGAACCGGATAAGACCAAAGCGCTGGATACCGTCAAGATACCGGGCCTAAAACTCTGCGGAAAGATTGTCCCCGCCGGGAACGAAGCGTGGCTCTTTGGTTTGTCCCGGACCGCCCAGGACGAAAATATCCTGGCAGTGGTGGACCTTAAAGAAACGGGGCCGGTACTGAAAACAAAGATCGGTCTTGACGGATACGGACACGCCGCCAACGATGACGTTAAGGCTCTGTTCCGGCAGGCCAATTACCTCTTTGTGCTTACCTTCAACAGAGGCCTCGGACTTTTCGAGATACAGTAAACCTCCCCGCCGCAGGGCCTCCCCTGCATAAGCGGTCCTTGAGTATCGGACCCGCCTGTAAATAAGCCTCTGCGGAGCAGAGCGCGAACCGGAGGTTCGACGGGGTATTAAACCAGACTTTCGAATGAGCCTCCGCAGAGCAAAGCTCTGTGTTCCGCGGCGCAGGGCGTATTCCGTCTGCGGATTGCGCCTTTTTATCAAAACCGGTACACTGCTATATACGCCAGGATGGCTCAGTTGGCAGAGCGGCGCACTCGTAATGCGCAGGTCCCGGGTTCGATTCCCGGTTCTGGCTAATGGACATGGAGGGCCCCGCTAGGGCCGAATCCCGGCCTGAAAATCTGAAACAGGATAGAGGCTTTCCCAAAACTTCAGTTTTTGGGAAAGCAGCCTTAGATTTATGGGAAAAAGCGGACTTGGCCGCTTTTTCAAGAGCATTTCCCAAAACTAACCGAGTTTTGGGAAATGCTCGATATAGCAAACGGAATTTGCTGCTAAAGGACGCCGCCGGGAAAGCGAAACGATAATGCCCGCCTTTACCGGCGGAAAATTCGGCGCCGGCCTGCGCGGAGACCGCTGGTTTTAACGCTTACTGAACTGGAAACGCCGCCGGGCGCCGGCCTGGCCGTACTTCTTCCGTTCCACCATCCGGGAATCCCGGGTAAGGAAGCCGTTATTCCTAAGGCTGGTATAATTGGTCTGGTCCACCTGGCAGAGGGCCCGGGCAAGACCATGGCGGCAGGCGCCGGCCTGGCCGTTTATGCCGCCGCCGTAGACATTTATCAGTACATCAAATTTATTTTCAGCGGCGGTTACCATCAGGGGCTGACGCACCATCAAGGCATGCTCGGTCAAAGAAAAGTACTGGTTCAATTCCCTGCCGTTGACGGTTATCCTGCCGGTTCCGTCCCGGACATACACCCGGGCCACTGAAGTCTTCCGCCTGCCGGTTCCGATACCAAGATTCTTCATCCTATTCCACCTTATAACTCAATAACCTGGGGGTTTTGGGCCGCATGGGGATGCTCCTGCCCCGCATATATCTTAACGTTCTTTAACAGCTTCCGGCCAAGGGGCCCCTTGGGGAGCATGCCCTTAATGGCCAGCTCCAGGGGGGAAACGGGCCGCCGCTCAATCAGCTTTTCAAAGGTATGGGTCTTAAGCCCCCCCACATAACCGCTGTGGTGATGATAGAGCTTCTGCTGGGCCTTGCGGCCGGAGACCGCCACCTTACCGGCGTTTACCACCACCACATAATCCCCTATTTCCTGATGGGGAGCAAAAATCACCTTTTCCTTACCCCGGACTATGGAAGCGGCCCTTGCCGCAACCCGGCCCAGGATCTTGTCCCTGGCGTCGATAATAAACCATTTCCGTTCCGCCCCAGCGGGCTTAATAAATACCGTATTCATACTAACCTTCAATTAAAACAGACTGCCGCTCAAGGCGCCGCGCAGACGGCCCCGTTTGCAGTTCATCCTTGTTAAAAACCCAAAACCAAGGGTAGGATGCCATCCTGCCATAAAGAGCACAAAAATGTCAATACGGCGAATGGACAAGCCGCCCAACCGGGGCCGCTAACGCCGCCGGTACTTCCGAATCACCATTACCCCAAAGGCGGCTATAAAAAAGACCGCCGGCAGATTCGGCAGTATGATTGACATCAGGGGAATCGAACCTATAACGATAAAGCGCTTCCCTATAAGGCCAAACAGATCCAGGACCGAATAAATTGTCTCGATATAGGCGGCGATGATCCCGATAACCACGAGCATCCACGCCACATCCCTGGTTTTTGACCAGAGCATGATGGCCAGAAAGGCCGCCGCCGCCCCCAGGATAAGCCGGCTTGAAATATAGATCAGTACCCCCGTATCCATGGTTCCAGTATGATCTATCCAGAGTTAAAAAAGCAAGGCCGCCAGCTGAGCCTCTTCCCCGGCGGAGAGCGTCCCCGGCAGTATGGCCGGGAGGTTCCGGTCCGGGGGAAGGAGAAAACCCCCCTCCAGAAAACGGCGGAACAGTTCCCCGTAGGCGGCGTAACCGGAAACCTCCCTGTGGATAAGATAGATTCCCCGCCTCCGCCAGGGGCTTTTTTGAAGGGCCCGGTTTATCCTGGCAAAGGAGACTCCCCGGAACGGGACCGCCGCCTTTAGATCGTACAGCGCCCGGACCGCCGCCGCCAGGTATACCGGAGAAACAGCGTCAGAGGGGGGGAAATCCTCATCCCGGATTTGGGCCTTATCTATAGCCAGTATCCGGGGCGCCCCGGTCCAGGGCAGGGGCAGAACCGGAACCAGGAGGGGAACCGCCGGACCGGCCCCGGCAATTACACCCGGACCGGCCTCTTTTCCGGCGGCGGCTCTTTCAGCCGAAGGGTCCTTTCCCGAAAGATCCAGAAAGGGCCGCCAGAGGGAAAGGATCCCCGGCTCCCAGGCCGGCAGGGCCGGATCCGGAATGGAAACCAGGGGGACGGCGGAAACCGGGATTCCGGCGGCCAGGGCCCGGAACAGGGAGGCCTCGCTATCGTAGAGCCGGAAGCTTCTGCCGGGGAAAAATCCCGGCAGGGCCTTGAAGAGCCGTCCCTCCGGGCGGCCCGGCAGAGGGGCAAAGAGGCCCCGTTCGGCGGTATTCTTAAAGACCCGGAGCAGTCCCGGCGGAGTATGGCCCAAAAGAGCCGCCCCGCCATACTGCCAAAGGTCCACCAGCCGCCGGCCGTCTTCGGTATAGAGCCGGAAGTCCCGGGCCCGCCTTATGGGGGGCAGCAGTTTCAAGAGCCCGTTATCAGCCATCGTCTTCCACCTTCAAAAATTTGGCCCCCTGGACCGGACTGAGAAAATGCACCTCCCGGCCGGTTTCAAAATGAACCCGGACAACCGGCCCGTCATCACTTTCCCGGATTTCCACTACCGCCCCGTAACCGTAATCGTCGTGGAAGACCCTGTTCCCCAGCCGCCAGCGGCCGTCCGAAGAAACCGCAGGCGGCGCCTGAGGCGGCGCCCCGGAACGCCGGGACCTGTGCGGACCGGTCCCCTTTCCGCCGTACCGGGACGAGGCAAAACCGGGGGGGGCATTTCCCACCACCCGGAACGCCGCGGGATCCGCCTCCCGGAGAAAGAGGGAGGGCTCCGCGGCCTTGACGCTGCCAAAGACCCGGCGCATGGCGCAGGAGGTCAGGTAGAGCTCGTCCATGGCCCGGGTGGCTCCCACATAGAAGAGGCGGCGCTCCTCCTCAAGATCATCGTCCCTTTTCTCTTCCCTGGGAAAGAGCCCCTGTTCATTGCCGGTCATAATGACCCGCCGGAATTCCAGCCCCTTGGTATTGTGCAGGGTGATGAGGGTAACCGAATCGCCGTCTCCCGTATCCTCCTCCATGGTCCGGTCCAGTTCGATATGCTCCAGAAATTCCAGAAGCCCCTCTTCGCTGGAGGGATACATGCTTGCCGCATTGGCCAGTTCCTGGAGGTTGCCGATACGCTGATTCCCGGCGATGTCATCGCGGGCCAGATGATAGGCGGCGATCCCGGCGGCGTCCACCAGGTGGACGAGACATACCGAGAGGCCCTCCCCCGCCCGGAGTTCCCCCCCGGTTTTCGGAAGTTTCCGTTTTCCGCCGCCCTTCGCCGTCTCTTCCATGCCGAGAAAGGTCCGGCCCTGCTCTACGGCCCCCAGGAAATCCCGCAGTCCCGATGCGGCCTTGGGGGAAAGGCCGGGGAGGAGCCGCCGGGCGGCGGCGGCAAGATCCCCCGGACCGGGGCCGGAGGAGGCCGGCGCTTCGTCAAACAGATCCCGGTCCGTCTCCGGGCGGGGTTCCGGGGGGCTTCCGGCTTCAAGGACGATCCGGTCCGCCGTGACGGCCCCCACGCCCCGGGCCGGCTTGTTCACCACCCGGCGGAAGGCAACCTCGTCCCTGGGATTCACCAGGAAGGAAAGCAGGGCCAGGGCGTCCTTCACCTCCTCCCGCTCGTAAAACTTCAGGGAACCCACCACCCGGTAGGGAATGCGCCGGCGGAGCAGCTCCGTCTCAAAACCCAGGGACTGGGCGTTGGTCCTGTAGAGTATGGCCCAGTCCGAGTAGAGGGCCCGGTTCTTTTCGCTCGTAACCGAATTCTCAATCAGATCCGCGCAGAAGGCGGCCTCCTCGTCCTGATCCGGCAGAAAGGCCAGCACCGGAAGCTTGCCCGTCCCCCGTTCGGCCCGCAGCGTCTTCCCCAGCCGTCCCCGGTTATGGTCCACCACCGACGAAGCCGCCGCCAGAATGGGGGCCACGGAGCGGTAGTTCCGTTCCAGGCGGATAATATCGGCCCCGTCAAAACGGGAGGGGAATTCCAGGATGTTCCGCACCTCCGCCCCCCGGAAACGGTAGATGGACTGATCGTCGTCCCCCACCACGCAGAGGTAGGCCCCGCCGCCCCACAGTTCTTTGAGCAGTTCAAACTGGGCGATGTTGGAATCCTGGTATTCGTCCACCAGGATCGCCTTAAAACGGCGGCGGATCCGCTCCGCCAGCTCCCCGTCAGTTCTAAGCAGCTCCGCGGGCTTCCCGATTAAATCGCCGAAATCCACATTGCCGATTTGGGCAAGCCGTTCCTCGTAGCGCCGGTATATGCGGCGGAAACTCTTCCGGTAATCGATACGGTCCAGGCCGGGGTCCCCGGGGGAGAGCAGATAGTCCTTGGCCCTGGAGATACAGCGGGCGGTTTCCTTGATCTCCGCCCTGGGGGCGTCCTCCATCAGGGTCGAGAGGAGGGATACCATATCGTCATCGTCGTATATCACAAAGCCCGGATTAATCCCCGCCCGGGAACCGTAGCGTCTGAGGAACCAGGCCCCGAAGGAATGGAAGGTCCGCATTACGGCCGCCCCCGCCCGGTCATCAATAAGCCGGGCCCGGTCCGCCATTTCCCGGGCCGCCTTATTGGTAAAGGTAACCGCCAGGATGGACCGGGGGTCCAGCCCCTTCTCCCGGATCAGGTAGGCGATTTTAGTGGTAATCACCCGGGTTTTGCCGGAACCCGCCCCCGCCAGAATAAGCAGGGGGCGGCCCCAATGGAGCACCGCCTCCCGCTGTTCGGGGTTGAGCGTCTCCAGGTAGGGGGGGATGGAGGGCGGGGACTCGGAACTCATGGAGTGATTATAACGGGAAGGGCGGTTTAAGATAACCACGAACTGATACGAAGAGGGATAACCACGAACCACACGAAAAACACGAACTTGTTGTTTGATAGCTTCTTCAGCTTCTTCCGTTCGTGAGGTTCGTGCCGTTCGTGGTTTATTTCTTTTTTCGTGGTTTTCTTTTCTTTTGGGTCCTTTGCGGAGGCGTCCGTACCTGGGCCGTCCAAAGGGCCCCGAAGCAGATACCGGCCTGTTATGCGAAGTATTTTTGCGTTATACTCTGTTGATTCCGAGGACCAGCATCATTCCGTTCTCTACCTGTTCCATTGTTTCTTGTTTTACCTTTGAAATTCGTTCAATGAATTTTTGCCTGTCTAATGCATAAAACTGGGCAGCTATTATTACTGAATCTTCACCCAATTTTGATTCTTTATTAGTTACCAATACATTCCCCGGGGCATCCGATAAGCGCAAATTGGTAGTCAGCGGCAATACGACAATAGTTCTAATCCGGCTTTCATTAAACGCGTCATCCTGTACGATAAGAACAGGCCGCCTGAAACCGGCCTCACTTCCATCGGGAATTCCAAAATCCGCCCACCATAGTTCACCACGCATCATGTTTTGTTATTTCCCTTATGCTTTCAAGGCCGGCGTTTTCAATTTGTTCAAATTCTTTATAATAATCGCCGTTATATACTTCATTTAGTTTTTCAGTGATTTTTTTGCGGTTATTCTTCTCCAGGTATTCCAGCAGCGCATTCAAATAGAGCCTGCTTCGGGGGATGCCCAAATAATGGGCCGTTTCTTCCGCTTCATAAAAAACTTGATCCGGTAAAGAAATGGCGGTCTTCATAATTATAGTATGACATCAGTATAACCACGGGTCAATATCCCGCATAACGCCCATAGGCGCAATTCGTCTAATCGCCCCTTCACTCCCCGCACGCTGATCTTCCTGCCATAACCACGAACTGATACGAAGAAGAGGAGAAACCACGAAGGACACGAAGGATAACCACGAACTGACATGAAGAGGGATAACCATGAAGAAGATATGAAGAAGATTAACCACGTCGGACCTACGGTCCGCCCACACGAAAACCACGAACCACACGAAAAACACGAACTTGTTGTTTGATAGCTTCTTCAACTTCTTTCCTTCGTGTCCTTTGTGGTTAATTTCTTTAACAGGTATGAAAAGGGATAGCCACGAACTGATATGAAGAAGATTAACCACGAACCACACGAAAAACACGAACTTGTTGTTCGATAGCTTCTTCAACTTCTTTCCTTCGTGTCCTTTGTGGTTAATTTCTTTAACAGGCATGAAGAGGGATAGCCACGAACTGATACGAAGAAGAAAAACCACGAAGGACACGAAGGATAACCACGAACAGACATGAAGAGGGATAACCACGAACCACACGAAAAACACGAACCTGTTGTTTGATAGCTTCTTCAACTTCTTCCGTTCGTGAGGTTCGTGCCGTTCGTGGTTTATTTCTTTTTTCCCGGTTCTTTTCTTTTTGTTAAAACCGGGCGTTGCGCCAATTCCCCCGGTGTGCTACAATAAATCCATGCTTCAGGACAGGGCCGGGCGGTTTGCCGGGAAGGCGATTTCAGTTTCTCGTAATTCCTTATATAGTAAAGAATTATCTACCCCCCCCCCCCCCCGCATTTGGTGCGGTTTCTTGACATTGGCTTACATTTAGTAACAGATTCCTGCAAATATAACCCTTTTCCCCGCCTGGACGGGGCATTTTCTCAAGAAAACAGGTTATTTTCTCAAGAAAACAAGGCATTTTCTCAAGAAAATAGGGCGTTTTCTCAAGAATATAAGTTATTTTCTCAAGAAAACAAGGCGTTTTCTCAAGAAAACAAGGCATTTTCTCAAGAATATAAGGCGTTTTCTCAAGAATATAAAGCATTTTCTCAGGAAAATAAGGCGTTTTCTCAGGGAAACAAAACGTCTTCTCAGGCATATAAAGCGTTTTCTCAGAAATACAGGGCGTTCTGATAAGGAGGGTGGAAGGATGAGGCAAAAAACGGACTGGATGCCCGGCAGGCGGACCGATCAGCTTGCCGTTTGCCGGAACTGGAGCGTCATTTTGACGGCGGAGACGCGGACCGCCTGGGGGATTCCCCAGGCCCAGTATAACGAACTCCTGGATATCCTCGACACGGCCCAGGACCTGCTGCAGAAGGCCGAAAGCAGCGAGCGCACGCCGGTCATCACCGAGCAGTGCAAGGAGGCCTTCGAGGCGCTGACCGGCAAAATGCGTTTCTTTAAGGGGCACTTCTTCCTCAAGCCCCCCCTTGCAAATGCGGACCTGGTGCGTCTGGGCCTTACTCCCCGCCGCCCCCCTTCGCCCATCCTCCGGCCCGAAGCCCAGGTGGAGGCGGACCTGGCCTTTCCCGGCATCCACCTGGTGGAGCTGCAGAATATCCGGGCCGTGGGGACCTTCGGCCTCCCGGACCCCCGCAGCGACTACGGGGTGCGGATCTACTACGGCCTCTCCGGGCCGCCCAGCGACAAGTACCGCTTCCGCCTGACGGGGGATCCCAAGACCGGAGCGGACCTGCCCTACTCGCTCTTTACCCGGCGGAGGAGGGAACGCTTTGACTTTGACGGGGAGAGCGGAAACCGGGTCTGGTTCTGCCTGCGCTACGAAAACCCCAAGGGCGAAGCGGGACCCTTCGGGCCGATACTTACGGCTGTCATTCCATAAGGGAAGAAGAGGAGAAAAACCACGAACGAACCTACGGTTCGAGGCGCACCGAACCGTAGGTTCGCAGGCGCACGAAGGAAGGAGGAATGGTTAGAGCATAGGCGCAATTTAACACATTTTTGGCGAGTCTTTCTTGTTCGCGGATAATCATCTTTCTTTCCTTTGTGTGCCTTTGTGGTTTTTTATCTTCATTTGTATTTGTGGGTCAAGTTTAGTCCTTTGGGGCGGGATTGTGGATTGTGCGGGCGGACCAAAGGTCCGGCGTGGTTAAAAAAGGAGAGAGGAGAACGAGAGCATAGATGAGTAAGCAGTAAGGCGGCCCCCGAGTCAAAGACAGAT
>JAISMC010000087.1 GCA_031276965.1 Treponema sp. | reverse complement strand
TTTAAAACCTTTAATATATAGAAATATTGTTCCTCCAATACATAAAAATCCGTAAGACTTATTATTATTTATTAATTTAAATTTTTAATATTTTACGAAAAATTTAGGCCGTATTGCACATAACGTTCTTTCCACGAATTAGACCTATTCTGCCGGTTTTTGCGATAAAATGTATGCATATTACTTCAAAATTGCGGGAGTAATACGCAGTTTTGTGTACATTATTTCAATAATAGTATGCCAAAGTGAAGAGATGCTGCAGGGTATACTATTAGCGGGAGATTAATCTTCCTGGGGATTGTCCAGGGGGCTTTGGATACGCAAAAGGTTACGGCGGGCAACGTGAGTATAGCGTTCGGTGGTTCTAAGGGAAGTGTGACCCAGGAGTTCCTGAATGTATTTTATGCCGGTGCCGCTTTCCAGAAGATGGGTGGCAAAAGTATGGCGCAGGCTATGGATGGATGCGGGTTTGTTTATCTGGGCTTTTTCCAGGGCCTTGTTAAAAACACTTTGGGCGGCCCTGACAGAGAGGTGGCAGGTTGCGGAAAGGCCGGGAAAAAGCCAGCCTTCAATAGCATAGAGACTGCAATAATCCTTAATAAACCGGGCGGCCCGGTCCGAGAGCAGGGTATAACGGTCCTTCCGGCCTTTTCCGGCATGGATAAAAAGGGTCCGGCGGTTAAAATCAACATGATCCTTCTTAAGGGCTACCACTTCGCTGACCCGGAGGCCCGAGGAATAAACCAGCATCAGAAGCAGCCGGTGCTTGGGATTCGGCTCGCTGTCAAGCATATGCATTATTTCGGATTTTGAAAAAACCGCAGGAAGCCGTTTGTCGTATCTGGGACGGCGCTGTTCCCTGGTTACGTCTTTCTTCAGTATATTTTGATAGAAGAATTTAAGCGAACTTATGGTCAAGTTCATAGTAGAGGCCGAAAGATCCCTCTCCTTTTCCATGGAAACAAGATAACTTTTGATATCCTCAGGAGAAACTTCCCCGGGCTTTTTCTGAACGGCCCGGCAAAAAGCTTTATTATGGTAGATATAGGATTGAATGGTTTTCCGGCTGTACTTCCGGGACCGGAGTTCTCTTTCAAGTTTCTCCGCCCAAACGGCGGAAAACATGTCCGGCAGGGCCAGGGAATCCTTTAAGCAGACGCTGTCTCCGGCGGTTCCGGGGCTTTCCGGTAGCAGGTCCGTACCGGCGGCTTTGCCGGCCTTTCCCGGCTCCCAGTCCCGGCCAAAGAAACCTTCCACCCTGATAAGAGCATTAGGATATACCGCCGCCCGGATAAATCCGCTCAAGGGCTGATCCAAAATGCCGTCCGCAAGGTCCTTCGTAAGCAGCGTAATGGCACGCAGGCTCCCGTCCCAAAGATCTGCCCTGCGTTTGATAAATGCGCCGAGCAGAGCCGGAACAGACTGGTAAAGGGGAATGCGAATTCTTCCGTCATCCTGATAAAAAAGATAAACCACATCCATACCTGTCTCCTGCCATACAAGGGGCCGGAGGCGCCCTTTTGCTTTAACGGCGGCGGATTTTATAGATTGTGTTTTTCACCATCCGGCACTTTGAAGCCGGTTTACCTCACCGGATCGGGCACAGTAACGCAGCCATCGGGCAGGATAAGGATCTTCGGTACGGCGGCGCCCCCGGCCCTGGCGGACATTAGGGCCTCGTCCAGGGCGGCCTGAGGAGAGGGGGCGCTGCCGATAAACATGCTTTTTAATTGTTCCGGGGGCAGTTCCGTAACAGCCTTTACCACGGCCCGCCCCGAGACTGCGGCCATTTTGGCGGCCTTATGGAAACCGAGCTTGTAACCGGCGCGGATCCGCTCGATGGCGTCCGCCGGGCTCGAAGCCTGGGCCAAAAGCTTTGCGTAGGCCTCGTCTCCGATACCGTCCCGGCAGGAAGAAACCAATATCAGGGTTCCCCCGTCTTTCAAAGCCGCCGCCCCATTGTCTATGGCCTTCTGGGACTGATAGAGGTCGATGTCCATGGGAAACTTCGCCACCGAAACTACGATATCCGCCATTGCCGGAACCGGAACGCAGAAGATCCTCCGGGCGCTTTCCACGGCGGCGTAAAAGGAAGCCATCAGATCCCCGGCAGCTGCCGCCGCCGTCCGCTGTTCCTTGTCCAGCACGGTCATAACGGAAAAGACCGGAGCCTTGATGAGGGGCAGGGCGTCCATCATATCTTCATGGACGGGATTGCCCTCCAGGGCGAGGGACCGGGATTGGGGGGACAGGGCCTGCTTATGGTTGGCCTGGATGGTTTTGTACGCGGCAATCCCCGGCAGGAAGGCCTTCCGCCCTCCGGTAAAACCCGCAAAGTAGTGGGGCTCCACACTGCCGGTAGCGATGATCCGGTCCGCCTCGAAGAGCCGTTTGTTCAACAGGATAGGCGTTCCGTTCCGGGTACTGCCCAGATCCGCCATATCCTCGTCCTTCCTGGCATCGTGATGAACGCACCGGGACCGGAGCTTGTCATAGAAACCGCCCAGAATTTGCCGGTATTCTTCTTCGGCGGGGGCGCGGTGGGCGCCCGTTGCTACCAGCAGCGTCAGGCCCTCCGTTTCAATACCGCTCCTTTCAATAACGGGAAGGAGGGCCCCCAAAACAGCCTCCGTCGGCGTGGGCCTGGTGGCGTCGTTGATGATGATGAGGACCCGCCTCCCCCCTGCAAGAAATTCCGCCAGGCCCTGCCCGCTTTTACCGCCCGGAGCCGCCGGAACGGATCCCCGGGCGGTACACGTTCCCGGCCCCCAGGGCTTGGCCAGCGCCTCCGCCAGAATCTCCTCCGGGCTTCCGCCGGAACTAAACTCATTTGGTTCCGCCACCGCCAGGAGGTTTTCATCGGGAAACTCCAGGGGAAGGGTCCTGTCAAGATAGGGGATTGCTATTTTCATGCCGTCAACATGCCGGAACGCCGGAACAGGGGCCGCGCCGGCTCACTGCTTTACCGCCTCCACCGCCTGCTGCAGGGCCGCCTCCAGCAATTCCGCCGGGGGTTCCCTAATATGGCCCTGTTTTTTCATGTCCTCCACCAGGGCCCTGGCGGCGGCAATATCCGCATGGGCCCGCTCATAGACCTCGTCCCAGGACAGGGCGATCCGGGCTACCCCTTCCTTAACCGCCTGCTGGGCCACATCGGCAGCCTCCTGGGCAAAGACCGCCGTCTCTTCCATGGTGGCGATGATATTGTCCGGCGCAATGCCCCGCTTCTCCGAAAATTCCGCTATGGAATGGGCGCAGCGGATCGCCATGCCGTCGGTAATCTTCCTGGCCCGTACCAGCAGGGCGCCCTTTAGTATGCCGGGGAAACAGACCGAATTATTCACCTGGTTGGGAAAGTCCCCCCGGCCCGTAGCCACGATAAAGGCCCCCGCTTCCCTGGCCGCATAGGGCCAGATCTCCGGCACCGGATTGGCGCAGACAAAGACAATGGATTTGGGAGCCATAGAACGGACCCACTCCCGCTTTACCGTATCCGGGCCGGGGGTGGACAAAGCGATAAGCGCGTCCGCCCCTTTCATGGCCTCTTCTATAAAAGGAATTCGCCCGGGATTGGTCTTTTCGCAGAGTTCCCATTTCCGGTAGTTCCGCGCATCCCCCTTGATATCCTCCCGGCCCGGGTGGAGGCTGCCCTTGGTATCGAAGACCGTCATCCTGGCGGGGTCCCCCCCGTCGGCAAGGATGAGCCGGGCGATGGTGGTATTGGAAGCCCCCGCCCCCAAAAGGACAATCCTGGCGTCGCCGATTTGCTTGCCCGCCAGCTTCAGCGCATTGATAAGGCCCGCCAAAGTAACGCAGGCGGTCCCCTGGGCGTCATCATGCCAGACCGGAATATCGCAGGCCTCCCGCAGGCTGTCCAGAACCTTGAAACAATTGGGCTGGCTGATATCTTCCAGGTTCACCGCCCCAAAGGAATGCTGGACCATCTTTACAAATTCGATAAGTTTATCGGGATTGTTCTTTCCATCGGGCCCCCTGGAATCCACGCAGAGGGCTACGGCATCCACCCCGCCCAGGTACTTCATGATCATGGCCTTTCCTTCCATAACCCCAAGGCCCCCCGGAGGACTACAGTCCCCGTCCCCCAGAACCCTGGTGGAATCGGAAACCACCGCCACCAGGTTTCCCCGGTTAGAAAGGGCAAAGGAAGCGTCGTTATCGTCCCGGATTGTCGTGGAGACCTTAGAGACCCCCGGCGTATACCATACATTAAACCAGTTAAGTCCGTAGATACCGCACTTGGGTACGGTCTGCATCTTGCCCTCGTAGAAGCGGTGGGCCCCGGCGGAAAGGTTCTTGAGGAACAAGGTCTTGGCCCGGGCCTTTTGATCTTCCGTAAAACCGGCGGGGAAAAGCTCGTCTAAATGCGTTAAGGCAGGATCGATTTTCATAGTTTCCCTCTTATAGAGGCTTTCCCAAAACTTCAGTTTTTGGGAAAGCTACCCTGAATTTATATGAAAAAGCGGGCTTTAGACCGCTTTTTCGGAAGCTTTTTCCAAAACTAACCGAGTTTTGGGAAAAGC
>JAISMC010000031.1 GCA_031276965.1 Treponema sp. | reverse complement strand
GTGTCCTTCGTGGTTTTTCTTCTTCGTATCAGTTCGTGGCTATCCCTCTTCATGCCTGTTAAAGAAATTAACCACAAAGGACACGAAGGAAAGAAGTTGAAGAAGCTATCGAACAACAGGTTCGTGGTTAATCTTCTTCGTGGTTTTCGTGTCCTTCGTGGTTTCTCCTCTTCTTCGTATCAGTTCGTGGTTATCCCAAGCCGCCTTGTTCAAGAAAAATCTTGTCCTATTGTTTTTTGTGGTTTACAATGGGGGGACCCGGAACCGGGGGGCCCGTCCTGCCGGCGGCGGACGGGTCCAATGCAAAGCGGAGGTACGGATATGAAAACGGTCAAGGACAAGCAGGTTTTGGTAGGAGCGGATTTTGCGGGGCGGCCCCTTAAAGACGCGGTGGTACGGCACCTGCAATCCAAGGGATGGACGGTTACCGACATAGGGGTCAAGGCCGGGGACGAGAACCCGGAGATGTTCCACCGTATCGGTTTTAAGGTGGGGGCGAAGATAGCGGAGGGTGAGTTTGAGCGGGCCCTGATTTTCTGCGGCACCGGCATGGGGATTCATATAGCCGCGGGGAAGTGCCCCGGCGTTCACTGCGGGGTGGTGGAGAGCGTGCCCGCCGCGCTGCGGGCCATTACCGGTAACGGGGTCAACGTACTTTCCATGGGGGCCTTTTATGTGGCCCCCCAGATGGGCATCGAAATAGCCGACGCCTTCCTGGAGCACAAGCTGGGGGAGGGCTACGAGGACTGGAAGAACTTTTACGAATTCCACAAACTGGCCATCGACGAAATTAACGCCTTTGATTACGGCGAGTTTAAGAAAAACGGCTTCGAGGTAAAGAAACTGGGAGAGGTGGAACTGGGTCCCGCCAAGACCGGGGTACTGTCCGCCCAGGGCTAATTGCCATGGCCGGCACGGATGCCGGCCCGCGGCAAAGGACCAAAACGCCCTGCGTTTTGGATCGGCATGGACGCCGCCGCCCCTTGCGAAACGGCCCTTTCCCGGCCATAATAAAGGTATGGCCTATACGTTTAACCCCGCCGAATTAGCCGATTTTGCCCGGTACTATGGTTTCCACTACGACAACTGCGACCCCCTGGCGATGATGCGGGATGTTTTTTTCGATATGGAGCGGGGGCTCCGGGGCCAGCCTTCTTCGCTGCCCATGATCCCCGCCTATATACGTCCCGTTACCCGTGTGCCGCCGGGGAAGACCGTCGTCGCCCTGGATGCGGGGGGGACCAATCTCCGGGCCGCCCTGGTCCGCTTTGACGAAGGGGGCAGGGTCCGGGCCGGGGAGATCCGGAAGGCCGCCATGCCCGGCACCAGGGGCCGGGTTACGGCGGAGGCCTTTTTCGACGAGATAGCCGAAGCCGCCGCCCCCCTGCTGGCCGGTGGAGATGCGGACGGCATCGAGGGAATCGGTTTTTGCTTTTCCTATCCCATGGAGGTCCGGCAGGACGGGGACGGCATTCTCATCGTCTTCAGCAAAGAGGTGGACGCCCCCGGCGTCATCGGCAGGGCCATCGGCGCGGGGCTCCGGGAGGCGCTGGAACGGCGGAAGCTGCGGGTCCCGGAACGGATAATCCTTCTGAACGATACGGTGGCGGCCCTGCTGTCGGGGCTGGCGGAGATTCCCCCCGGCGGCGGGGGGGCGGACCGGTACGGCGCCGCCGGGGGGCCCGTCATCGGCCTTATTTTGGGAACCGGTTTTAATATGGCCTACCCGGAAAAGAACATCCCCAAGATAGGCTTTGCCTCGGAAGAGGCCCCCCAGATTGTGGTCTGCGAGGCCGGAACGTTTGCTCCCCGCTGGCTGGGGATGTTGGACCGGGAATTCGACGCGGGGACCAGGAACCCCGGCGCCTATACCATGGAGAAGGCTGTCTCCGGCGCTTACCTGGGTCCCCTGACCTTTCACATGCTTAAGCGGGCCGTCGGGGACGGGCTGCTGCGGTTTGAGCGGTCCGGCGAATTTCTTGCCCTGCCCGAACTGCAGACCAGGGATCTTAATGCCTTCATGCACACCCCCCTGGCGGCGGAGGGTCCCATCGGGGAACTCTTCGGCCCCGGCGAAAGGGACGCCCTGGCATCCTTTGTCTATCTTACTTCGATTATTACCAAACGGGCGGCCCTGTTTTCGGCGGCGGCGCTGGCCGCGGCGGTGGAACGGGCGGGCGGCGCTTACGATCCCTTTTCGCCGGTCCGCATTGCCGTGGAGGGAACCACCTATGTGATGTACAAAGGGATGCGGGAGGCCCTGGAGTCTTACCTGCATACCATACTGGCCGCGGACAAGCCCCGGTTCTATACTATTGCCCCGGTGGAACAGGCCTCCCTCTTCGGCGCCGCCGTGGCGGCCCTCTCAACATAGGCCATGTTCAACAGTATCCGGGGAATTATCACCGAAAAATACAGCGACACCCTGTGGATTCTTACCGGAGGCCTTGAATGGGAGATTGCCCTTCCCGCCACGGACATCGCCCGGCTCCCCCCCCGGGGGGAGGAGGGGCGGATCTTCACCTGGCTCTATCACCGGGAAGACCAGATGCGGCTCTTTGGCTTTGCCGACGACGCCCGGCGGACTACCTTTCTGGAACTGCTCAAGGTTGAAGGTATCGGCCCCCGGGGGGCCCTTAAAATTATGGGGGGCATAGGCCAGGAAGAGCTGGAGCGGGCCCTGGAGGCGGAGGATCTGGCCCGGCTTGAACAGGTGCCGGGACTGGGAAAGAAGACGGCCCAAAAGATGATCCTGGCCCTGAAGGGGAAACTTGCCCGCTCCTCCGGCGTCCCCGCGGCGCCCCCGCTCTACGGGGAGCTGGCGGAGGCCCTGGCGGAGATGGGCTACGACAAGCTGGCCGCGGCGGTAGCCCTGGAAAAGGCGGCGGCGGCCGTGGAGGGGCGGCTTCCTCCGGGAACGGCGGGCGCGGAAAGGGAGAGGCTCCTCTTCAAAGAGGCTATCATCTACCTGAGCAGTTCCTAGCAGTTTGTTGCGTTTCGCGCATAAATTGCATAAAAATTCACGAAGGTGAATTTTTATACCTTGCAAACTGCCAAAGGAGCCCGATAATCGGGATTTTTTGCATGAATATGCAAAAAATCCACGAAGCGCAACAGGCTCCTAAGGGGAAACGCCGGACCGTGGCGGCGGAGGGGCCGTGCTGCCGGATGCTTCCCGCCGGAAACTGCCCCGGACGCGTCATTGCTATTAAGGGGATACCGGGCTATAGTTTTTCTGTATGGGAAAAACAAAACCGCCGGGGTCCGGCGGTCCGGCGGTTTCGCCGGGGCTTTTGCACCCCGAAAGGGTTCTGGAGGAGGATGAACGGGACGGCTCCCTTCGCCCCCGGCGGCTGGCGGAATTTTTAGGCCAGCCGGCGATGAAGGAGAACCTGGCGGTTTTTATTGCCGCCGCCAAGGCCCGGAAGGAAAGCCTGGATCACCTCTTCCTCATCGGGCCGCCGGGGCTGGGAAAGACCACCCTGGCCCAGGTGGTGGCCAATGAACTGGGGGTGGACCTCAAGGTAACCTCCGCTCCGGCCCTGGACAAACCCAAGGACCTGGCGGGAATTCTCACCACGGTAACCGAGAAGGCCGTTTTTTTTATCGACGAAATCCACCGGCTCAAGCCCGCCATGGAAGAGATGCTCTACATCGCCATGGAGGATTACGAGATGGACTGGATCATCGGACAGGGACCCAGCGCCCGGACCATCAGAATACCCATCCAGCCCTTTACCCTGGTGGGGGCCACCACCAAGGCGGGGAATGTTTCGAGCCCCCTGGTAAGCCGCTTCGGCATCACCTGCCGTTTTTCGTTTTACGAACAGGCGGATATGGAAGCCATAGTCCGGCGTTCCGCGGGGATACTCCGGATTTCCATTGATGATGACGCGGCGGTTCTGCTGGCCCTGTCTTCCCGGGGAACCCCCAGGGTGGCGAACCGGCTGCTGCGGCGTATGCGGGATTTTGCCCAGGTTCTGGACGGCGGGGGAGGGGGCCGCATCACCAAAGCGGTGGTGGCCGGAGGGCTTAAACGTCTTGAGATTGACGCGCTGGGCCTTGAGCGGCATGACCGGGAGATTCTCAGGATCATCATCGAGCGGTACAACGGCGGCCCCGTGGGGGCGGAGACCCTGGCCATCTCCGTGGGGGAAGCGGTGGATACCCTGGAGGATTATTACGAGCCCTATCTGATTCAGGCGGGACTGCTTCAGCGTACCCCCCGGGGCAGGATGGCGACCGCCCTGGCCTATGATCACCTCAAACTGGACAGGGGAAAGGCGGACCCCGGCGGCTGTCTCTTTTAAGATGAAGCGTTCCGGTTTTTCCTTTGAGCTTCCCGAAAACCTGATAGCCCAGTTTCCCCCGGCGGAACGGGGCCGGAGCCGGCTCATGGTGCTGGACCGTTCCAGGAGAACCAGGCTCCACCGCATGACCGCGGATCTGCCGGAGCTTCTGGAGCCGGGTTCCCTGCTGGTGTTTAACAATTCCCGGGTCCGCAGGGCGCGGCTCTACGGAAGATCCGCCCTTACCGGAGGACGGGCGGCCTTTCTCCTTTTGAATAAAACCGATCTTCTAAGCTGGCGGGTCATGGCGCAGCGGGCAAAACGGCGGCGGCCCGGAAGCCGCTACCTGTTTGAAGACGGCGTCGAAGGAGAGATTACCGGTACGGAAGGAGCGTTCCGGCTGCTCCGTTTTAACAGGCCCATAGATGATGAGTGGCTGGACCGTTACGGCCACATCCCCCTGCCGCCCTATATTAAGCGGGAGGATCTTCCCTCCGACGGAGACCGTTATCAGACCGTCTACGCCGGGCCTCCGGGATCCGCGGCGGCTCCTACCGCGGGGCTTCACTTTACCGGAGAACTTCTCTCCCGGCTGGAAGCGGCGGGCATGGAGCATGTCTTTATCACCCTCCATGTGGGGCTGGGCACTTTTCTGCCGGTGCGGACCGAAAACATTGAGGACCACCGCATGCACGAAGAATATTTCAGCATAGACGAAGCCGCGGCGGGCCGCATCGAAAGGGCAAAGGCCGGGGGGCGGAGGATCGTCGCCGTGGGAACCACCAGTGTCCGCACCCTGGAAAGCGCCTGGCAGACGCCCCCCGGAGGCGGGCCGGGAAGCCTCCGGCGGGGAGCGGGGACCACCTCCATCTTCATCTATCCGGGCCGCCGCTTCAATGTTGTGGACGCCCTCTTTACCAACTTCCATACCCCCGAATCAACCCTGCTGATGCTGGCCGCGGCCTTTGCGGGCCGGGATTTTATCCTGGAAAGTTACGCCGAAGCCGTCCGGGAGGGTTACCGCTTCTTCAGCTACGGGGATGCGATGCTGATTCTCTAGGAGCCTGTTGTACTTGTAGGTTTTTATGGTTTTTTCGTTGAAAAAACCATAAAAACCGCGATTATCCGGCATCCGCGGACCTTTGGTCCGAACGGAGTTTGCAGGGTAAAAATCGCCGATAAGGCGATTTTTGAGGGTTTTGCGTGCGAAGCGCAACAGACTCTAGGGGCGGACCGAATCCCTCTTTCCGGTTAAACCAAAAAAAACTCCGCGTCCACCCGTCCCGATGCGTCTACCTTGACCCCCTCGGAGCGCAGCAGCGCGGCCTGTAGTTCCATGCCGCCCCCGGCGGGGAGGGCTATACGGCCGCCGGCCCGGACGATCCGGTGCCAGGGGAGCTGTTCCGTTTCGGACATGGAGTGGAGAATGCGGGCTACCTGGCGGGCGCCGTTGGGAAGTCCCGCCGCCAGGGCCGCGTCCCGGTAAGAGGAAACCCGGCCCCTGGGTACGGCCCGGATTGCCTCGACGATGCGCCGGGTACTTTCGGTCACGGGCTTATGCCCCTGGGAGACCCGGCGGCGGCCTCCCGGATTTCGCGGTGTTTTCCTATAAGGGAGGAGATTATCACCGCCGCCACGATAACGCCGCCCCCGGCCAGGGCCTCTGCCGCGGGCCTTTCCCTGGTAATAAGGAGAACCCAGACCGGATTCAGCACCGGCTCTATCATGGCGGTAAGCATGGCCTGAACGGCCCGGACCCGCCTGATGCCGTAGGAGAAGAGCAGGGAGGCGCAGCCTATCTGAAATATCCCCATAAAGAGGATAGCCCCGGCGCTGCCGGGGGTCAGGGCCGGGGGATACGCAAAGAAGAAGGGGATGCTGAAAACGGCGGTAATGATGTGGGAGAGCAGCATGGCGTCCGCAGGATTTCCCTCCTTCCCCATCCGCATAAAAACAGAATTGGCCCCGAAGCAGATGCCGGAAAAAACCGCCAGGGCGTCCCCCAGCAGCGCGCCCCCCGCAAGGCCGTCCTTAAAGAAGAGCAGCATCCCCAGCATAACCAGGACCAGGGCGCCCCAATGGTCCCAGCGGGGCTTTTCCTTTACCAAAAGCCAGCCCAGAACAGCCGCCCATACCGGGGCGCTGTACTGCAGGAGGATGGCGTTGGCCGAGGCGGTCAGCTTATTGGCGATGACGAAACTGAGCATAGTAACCGCATAGGCTATCCCCCCGGCCCAGACGCTGAAGGCTCTTTTACCGGACAGCCCGCCGCCGGCACGGACGCCGCCGGCACGGACGCCGCCGGCATGGATGCCGCCGGCATCAGTACCGGCTTTCCGAATGGCCCTGATCCGCCTGCCGGAGAGGAGCCGGATCCCTCCCATAAAAAGGGCGGCGATGAAACTCCGGCCTCCGGCGATAAGAATGGGATGCCAGTCCACCAGTTTGATAAAGAGGCCGCTGGTACTCCAGAGGACAGCACAGAGGAAAATCGCTCCTTGTCCCGCCAAACGATGTTCTTTCCGCAGTGCCGTCATAGTCCCTGCATGATACTCTTCCCCTTACCGGCGGGTCAATTGAATTCTCTCCGCAAAGCAGCCGGCTTTACGGACAAACACTAATTAGCGCGGAACGCATTAAGGGTCCCGTTTTTCATACCGATAAAGAAGATAACGGAGGCTCACTTTGATCAGATCATGGTATACCGGCGCCAGCGGTATGCGGGCCCAGCAGTGGCGGCTCGATGCGGTGGCAAACAATCTGGCTAATGTGGACCAGGACGGCTACAAGCGGGATCTGGCGGTTCATAAGGCTTTTCCGGAACTGCTTATACGGAGAATGGATGACGACGGCGTGTACCGGCATCCCTTTGGTTCCGGCGATGCGGCCCCGGTTATCGGCAAACTGGGTACCGGGGTGGAATTGAACGAGCTTTTTACCGACTTTGAGCAGGGAGCCTTAAAGGAAACCCAGAGCGATTTTGACCTTGCCCTGGACGGCAAAGGCTTTTTTACCGTTGCCACCCCCTGGGGGGAGCGCTATACCCGGAACGGTTCTTTTCAGCTCGGCAAAGAGGGCTTTCTTGAAACCAAAGAAGGGTACCCCGTGATGGGAGAGAACGGCCCCATCCAGGTCAAGGCCAACAACTTTCAGGTTGATAAGGAGGGCCGGGTCTGGATAAATGCGGAATATGCCGGCGAGCCTGAGCCGCTGGTTTCCCGGGAGAACAATACCTGGGAACAAACGGTCCTGCTGGACACCATCAAACTGGTAAACTTTGATCTGGACCGTTATCTGCAGAAACAGGGTTCCAGCCTCTATAGATCCACCGAAGTTTCCGGGGACGCCCGGATCCTGGAAAGGGGGGAGCGGCCCCGGGTGGTTCAGGGTTTTACCGAGGCCTCCAATGTAAATCCCGTGCTGGAAATGGTAAGGATGATAGAAGTGAACCGCGCCTACGAGGCCAATCAGAAGGTAATACAAAACGGCGACACCATGACGGGGACTCTGATAAATCAGGTGTCCCGGTTTGGACAGTAGGCCCTTTCAGGAGTAATACATGGTACGAAGTTTGTGGACCGGAGCTTCCGGCATGATAGGCCAGCAGGCCAATATCGATACGATTTCCAATAACCTGGCCAATGTGAACACCGCGGGATTCAAGAAGATGCGGGCCGATTTTGAGGATCTCCTCTACCAGACCGTAAAGACCGCAGGAACCCCCGCCACCGAGGACACGGTAATTCCCGTGGGGGTCCAGATGGGCCACGGCGTCAAACTTGCCGCCACCCAGCGCATGTTTACCCAGGGGGCCTTCCAGAATACGGAGAACGCCACCGATATGGCCATTGCCGGGGAAGGCTTTTTCCGGGTCCAGATGTACGACGGCAGTTACGCCTATACCCGGAACGGCGCCTTTGAAGTGGACTCCGACGGACGCATGGTAACCGCCCAGGGTTACTGGCTGCTTCCTGATATCATCCTGCCGGAGAATTTTCTTCCCGACAGCCTCGCCGTTTCCCAGGACGGCCGGGTTACGGTGAAGGTTCCGGGGATCAACAATAACGAGCCCGTCCAGGTGGGACAGGTGGAACTCTACCGTTTTCCCAACCCGGTGGGACTTAATGCGGTGGGGGAAAATCTCTTTAAGATCACCAATGCGTCGGGGGACCCCATTGCGGGGCAGCCCGGTTACGACGGCATGGGAACCCTGCGGCATAAATTTCTTGAGATGTCCAATGTCTCGGTGGTCCGGGAAATGGTGGATCTTATCGTGGCCCAGCGCGCCTATGAGTTTAACTCCAGAACCATTCAGACCAGCGACAACATGCTGGGAACCGCCACAACGCTTAAGAGATAATAGAGTTGTTCAGAAACTTCAGTTTCTGAACAACAACCGCTTAAAAACGACAAAAAACATGGGTTTTGTCAAAAATCCGTGTTTTTTGGGAGACCTGTGAAATAACCAACCGGGTTATTGAACAAGTCCAATAGAAGGTCCGGGAACCCGGCGGTTTCCCGGACACAGGTCCGTTGAAAGAAAGGGACCGGGGAAAAACAGTATATGGAATTGGGGAATTTAGGCTCCTTATACCTGGACGATATCCGGTCCGGGGCTTCGTCCGCGGGGATAGGGAAGGGGGTTCCGGAGGGCGCTTTGCGGCGGCCCGGCGGCCTGCCTCCCTTTGCGGAACTGCTGGAAAGGAGCTACGGCAAAACCGGCGGAGGCGAAGACGGCCCGGCTCCGGATCAATCCCCCGGACCGGCGGCTTCCGCAAAACCGGAAAGGTACTCTCCCGTCCCCCCCGCTTCGCTCCTGAGCTCTTCCTCAAGCAAACCCGTGGTGGACAAGGCCAGTAAGCTCTACGAACAATGCGAAGCCCTGGAAAGCTTTCTGGTAAAGATACTCCTTTCGGGTCTGCGGAATACGGTCCAGAAGGCCAATCTGGTGGACGACAGCTTTGCGGGGAAGATGTACGAGGACATGCTCTACGACGAATACGCCAAGGATCTGACCCGGAACGCCGGCTTCGGCCTGGCGGAACTTGCCTATCTTGAATTAACGGGCCAGCGGGGCAAGCTGCTTATACAATAGAGTTGTTCAGAAACCTCAGTTTTTGAACAACAACCGCTTAAAAACGACAAAAAACACGGATTTTGCTAAAAATCCGTGTTTTTTGGGAGACTTGTGAGATAACCAACCGGGTTATCGAACAAGTCCAATAGCGTTGTACGGAAACTCCGGTTTTCCGGACGGCGCCGTCAAAAAATACAAGGAGGCGGCCATGAGACCGGAGGCGGTTCAAAACATCGGGGATCTGCTCTGTTTCATCTACGGGGAAAGCGCCGGCAGGGAACTGTATCCCCGGTTCCTCGAACTGATGGACGGCTTTATACCGGCGGCGCCTTCCGCGGCCCGGTCCCCCATAGGCGGCGGAGACGCCCTCCTCATCAGCTACGGGGACATGCTCTCCCCCCCGGAGCGGGGGGAAGCCCCCGGCGGCGGGGAAAGCGGCCTTGCCCGGTTATCCGGCTTTCTTGACAGATGGAACAGGGGGGCCTTCACCTATCTTCATATTCTGCCCTTTCATCCCTACTCTTCGGACGACGGCTTTTCGGTGATCGATTACCGGCAGGTGGACGGCCGCTTCGGTTCCTGGGGCGACGTTGAGGCCCTGGGCCGCCGGTTCAAAATGGTCTTTGACTTTGTGATTAACCACGGCAGCGTGGAGAGCGCCTGGTTTAAGGATTTTTTGGCGGGCAGAGAGGAAAGGGCCCGGTGGTATCTGACCAGGCCCCGGGATTACGACTATACCCGGGTGGCGCGGCCCAGGACATCGCCGCTCCTTACCCCCTTTAAGCGGGCCGATGGTTCCGGCGTGTATGTTTGGACCACCTTCAGCGCGGATCAGGCGGATTATGATTTTTCCAATCCCGCCGTTTTACTGGAATTTACGGGGATCCTGCTGGAATATGCCCGGCGGGGGGGGCGCATTGTCCGGCTCGACGCCATCGCCTATCTGTGGAAGGAGGACGGAACCCCCTGTCTGCATCATCCCAAGACCCATGCGGTGGTCAAGCTTTTCCGGGCGGTCATCGACGCGCTGGATCTGGATCTGCTGATCCTTACCGAGACCAACGTACCCCACGAAGAGAACATTTCCTACTTTGGGGGAAAGACCGGAACGGCTTCCCTGGACAGCCTGGCCGAAGCCCACATGGTCTACAACTTCGCCCTGCCCCCCCTGGCGCTGCACGCCGCCGTTTCCGGCGACGCCGGCCCCCTCCGGGCCTGGGCGGGGAATCTGCCGCCCCCCGAACCGGGCCGGCTTTTTCTCAACTTTCTTGCCAGCCACGACGGGGTGGGGCTGACCCCCGCCAGGGGGCTTATCGGCGAGGCCGCCTTTGCCGCCACCATAGCGGAGGCCCAAAACCGGGGCGCCCTGGTCTCTTACAAGGCAGGCCCCGAAGGGCCCGTCCCCTACGAGCTGAACTGCTCTTACGCGTCGGTGATTGCCCCGGCATCGCTGGGGCCGCCGGAACTGCGGGCCCGGGCTTTTCTGGCGGCCCAGGCGGCGCTGCTGGCCCTGCCGGGGCTTCCGGCGGTGTACTTCCACAGTTGGACAGGTTCCGAAGCCTGGACCGAAGGGCCCGCCCTGCTGGGGTATAACCGGGCCGTCAACCGGGAAAAACCCGCCATAGACAGGGTTGAGGCGGACCTTGAAGACCCCGCTTCTTTTAGATCCCTCGTGTACCGGGGCTTTGAGAAGCTGCTGCAATTCCGGCGGGAAGAGGAATCTCCGGCCCCCGGCGGGGGGCTCTTTGATCCCCGCTCGGCCTGCCGCGTACTGGAAAGCCCCGGCCCGGTCTTTGCCCTGCTCCGGGGTTCCGGGGACCGCCGCGCGCTCTGCGCCCAGAACCTGGGCCCCCGGCGGGTATCCTTTCAGATTACCGCCCCCGGATCTCCCGTGACGGAACTGAGCCTGGCCCCCTGGGAAACCCGCTGGATAGCCGGCGGCGGCGGCGGAGCGCTGCGCAGCCTGAGCACCGGAAGCTGAAAATGAAGGATAAGCACGAAGAGGGATAACCACGAATAAACCGAAGAGGGTTAACCACGAAGAGGAGAAACCACGAACCTCACGAACAGACACGAACTTGTTGTTTGATAGCTTCGATTTGTTACAAGGGGTCCATACCCCGGTCCCTTGGGTTAAACGTAACCCTCCAATCAAGTCCTGCTTACAATAATTAAGAATTAGGAACCACAAAGGGGCACAAAGGAAAGAAAGATGATTACCTATGCCCTAACCATTCCTTCTTCCTTCGTGCGCCTTTGTGGTTTTTCCTCTTCATTTGTATTTGAGGGTCAAGTTTAGTTCCTGGGGCGGGATAGTTGATAACTTCTTCATCCTTCTTCCGTTCGTGAGGGCGGAAGAAGATGAAGAAAAACCACGAAGGACACGAAAAACACGAAGAGGATTGACCACGAACCTCACGAACAGACACGAACTTGTTGTTTGATAGTTTCGATTTGTTACAAAGGGTACATACTCCGGTCCCTTGGGGCGGGATAGTTGATTACGCCTCATCTTCCTTCCTTCGTGCGCCTACGAACCTACGGTTCGATGTACCTTTGTGGTTTTTTCTCTTAATTGAAACTGAACATTGCCGGAGCGTTTTCCTCTTGATAAATTTCCCCTATGTGCTACACTATTCCCATGCTTCAAACAGCGGCGACTGCCGGCGCTTCCGGCGGGGTAAAAAAGGCTTTCGTGCGGCCTCTCGTAATTCCTTATATAGCAACCAATTACCCCCCCCCCCCCCGCATATGCGTTAAGTAGTTTTCTCCTTTTAGCTCCAACAGGTTCCGTCCCCGCTCCGTCCGGCGTTTTGCGGAGCCCTCCGGTCTCCGGAACGGTCCGGCCCTGTTCCCGGACAAGCCGTCCGCGCCCCGGAATATGCCGTTTGGCGTACTGCGCGGGCCGCGTTGTGCACGCCGTGAGCCGCGTTGTACACGCTGTGACCCGCGTTGTACACGCTGTGACCCGCGTTGTACACGCTGTGACCCGCGTTGTACACGCTGTGACCCGCGTTGTACACGCTGTGACCCGCGTTGTGCACTCTGTGAGCCGCGTTGTGTACTCTGTGAGCCGCGTTGTGTACTCTGTGAGCCGCGTTGTACACGCTGTGAGCCGCGTTGTGTACTCTGTGAGCCGCGTTGTGTACTCT
>JAISMC010000168.1 GCA_031276965.1 Treponema sp. | reverse complement strand
AGAGTTGTTCAATAACTTCAGTTATTGAACAACTTCCGCTTAAAAACGGCAGAATTTCACAAAATGCGAAGTATTTTGTGAAATTCTGCGAGACTTGTGAAGAAACCAACCAGGTTTCTGAACAAGTCCAATATAAAATATCTGATAAAAAATTATACCGGAGAAGAAAAGCAGCATACAATTATATGTTCCAATGACTTAAAGTTTTTGGCTTCATTACGATGAAAACAGGGCATACAGGTACGTGAAATACAATTGACAACGATCTGATAAAAATCTCACAATAAAGAGGCTTTCCCAAAACTTCAGTTTTGCGGACACTGCCCTTTACCGGAGCGGACACTCCGCCCTACTTAATCAGGATAAACTCCACCCGCCGGTTCTTCCACCAGTTGTCCCGGTCCTCGTAGGGGACTACCGGCCTGGTTCCGCCCATACCGGTGGCGCTGAGGCGGCTCCGGCTGACGCCGAATCCGGTGAGGAAGTCCACGGTGGCCCGGGCCCGGCGCTCGCTCAGGGGCTGAAGTTCGGTCCGTTCCTCCGAGGCGGCTCTGGTAACCGGGTTGGCGTGGCCTTCCACTTGGACCCGGTAATCCCTGAATTTATTGAGAATCTCCGCAATCCGCCGGAGGATACGGTTGTTGTTTTCCACCACCTCCGGGGGAAGGCCGATAAAATCCGCTTCGTTTGCCCGGAAGACAATCGAAGGCACCTGGATTTTCAAATTGTTCCCGTCCCGCAGAACCAGAACGTCAACGCCAATGGTTCCCTCCAGGGAACTGGCGTTCCCCAGAACATCCTCCGCCCGGTAGGTAAAGGGATAGTCCGTGGCGGACTGTACCAGCTCGCCCCGGTAACTGCGGCCGTCCCAGATGATTCGTTCCGCCGGGCTGCCCCTGCCTTCGATACGGTAGAACAACTGATAGGGCGGCTGAGGTTCCCGGATTTCCAGGCTCCAGGAGGCGATGGGGGATGCATCCTGGGCGCCGAGGAGCATGGAAAGCTCATCATCCACCCCGTCGTTGTCGGGGCTGAAGAATTCGGGCCTGCTGGCGAAACTCAACGCCGGCCCGGATATGTCTATCAGCACCGGCGGTCCTGAGACGGAAACTTCGTCCCCCTTGATGTACGAAACGGTTAACTGCGGGGTATACCGGCCCTCCCGGACCAGGCCGTTTTGGTCCCGGCCGTCCCAGGAGATCGACTCCGGCGGCCCCCCCCGGGCCGGGACCCCGCCGCCGGACCAGCTCCGCCTGACTTCGCCGGATTCGCCGATCAGATTCAGCCTCCATGTATCAATACCGTCCCTAAACGAGAGGATGATCCCAAAGCGCAGGGCCTCGTCTCCGGCGCTTCCCCTGGGGGCGGCGGCGGGCGCAGAGGCGGTGAGGAAGCCCTGGGGGATGCGGGAATCCAGGGTTATGGTATCCAGGTCGATCCGGGTACTGTTCCCCGCCTCATCGGTGGAACTGAGGGTAAACCGGTAAGTCCCGTCGGGGGCGTTATTCCCCATCCGGTCAGTACCGTCCCAGGGCAGATTCGGCGCGCCGCCCAGCCAGGTCCAGGACCTGATTACGCTGCCGCCGTCGCCGGTGATCACCGCCTCCCACTCGTCGTCACCCCAGGTTACGGCGTTGACCGGGACAAAGTCCCGGCGGCCGTCGCCGTTGGGGGAGAAGAGGGTAAAGGATGCGGAGAGCTCCGCCCTGGGCGGGGCGGTATCGAGGATAAAGGGCTGGGACAACGCCGAAGGCTGATTCCCCATGGCGTAGCGCAGCTCTATCCGGGCGGTATAGGTCCCGTCCGGGGCGGCTGTCCCCGCGGCGGTTCTTCCGTTCCATGGAACGGAAGCGGGAACCGGCCCCTGGCCTTCAAAGCTCCTGACAATGACGCCGGCGGCGTCCGCTATGCCGATCTTCCAGCTGCTTACGCCCTCCCGTATCTGAAGCTGGGGAATCAGGCTGATGCTGTCCTTGACGCCGTTATTGTCCGGCGAGAAGGCCCGGAGATCCGTGGTAAGCATCACCGGGGTATCGGCGGTACTCAAAGTGAAGCGGACGGCGTTGGAACGGCCGCTGTTGCCCGCAGGGTCTTCGGTGCCGAGCTGGTAGCTGTAGTCTCCATCCGGGGCCAAAGCTCCCGAATCCCGCCTGCCGTCCCATTCAATCCGGGCGGGGGGAACGCCGGTAAAGCGGAAACTCCTGATCAGGGCATTGTCCCGGATCCCCCGGACCTCTCCCGTCCAAAGGGGCTCGTCGGAACCCTCCTGATAGAAGATCATCGTGTCCTGGCTGCCGTCGTTATTCGGCGAGAAGGCGTTATACTCCGCCCGTACCGAAGCCCGGGGCGGGGTAATATCCAGGGTAAAGGGAGGAGAAGACGCGGCGGAAACATAGCCGTTCCGGTAGCTTACCAAAAGTTCTCCCTGGTAGACCCCTTCTTCCAGGGGACGGCCCTGATCGCCGCTCCCGTCAAATACTATCCGGGCCGGGGGAATCCCCGGACCGCCCAGGGTCCGGCGTATGGTTCCCGGACCATCCCGGATCAGGAAGCTCCAGCTTACCACCCCTTCGGTTACGGGCACGCCGGGATTCAGGATCAGGGTATCCTTGGCGCCGTCCCCGTTGGGAGAGAACCATGCATCGGCGACGGGAAGGCGCACCGCGGGCTGGACGGTATTGACGATAATGTTGGCCAGCTCCGCTTCGCCCCGGTTCAGGGCCCGGTCCACGGCGGATATCCGGTAACGGTAGACTCCGTCGGGAACAATATGCCCCTGATCGCCGGAACCGTCCCAGACAATAGTCCGGGGCGCGCCGTTTACAAAATCGAAGGTCCTTACCTTATCCCCTCCGGCGCTGTAGATGCCCGCATCCCAGAGATCCTCCTCCGAACCGGACTGCTCTATCGTAAAGCTGTCCTTATTGCCGTCCCCGTCGGGGGAGAAGATCCGCATCTCTCCGGGAATTTCCCCAACGGCCGCTTCGGGGGGCGTATTATCCACCACCACCTCATACCGGGGGGAGGATGCGGCATTGCCGTTATCGTCGGCGGCGGAAAGGACAAAGAAGTACGAGCCGTCCGGGGCGGTCCCGCCGGACTCGAAGATTCCGTCCCAGCGGAGGCTTTCGGGAACCTCCACCCCAATTTTTGCCGCTATCACCCGGTACATAAAATTCTTGACCCCCTCGGTTTCGGGGCGCCGTTCCTTGTTGTGGTAGGTCCGCACCACTCGGCCTTCGGCATCGCTGATCTCCAGTTTCCACTCCGCCACATAACGCTGATCCGTTATGGAGACGGGGAATTCCAGATTATCCGCCAGACCGTCGTTGTTGGGGGAGATATATTTGGTTTCAGGATAATCCACGGCGATAAGCGGCGGGGTCTTATCCACCGCCCCGGCGGTCCAGGCAATGCCCCCGCCGAAGGCCCATATATTATTGTAGAGGGGCTTAATCCCGCCGCTGACGCCGATGTCGCCTTCGGTGGGGAGCCGGCCCCCCGCCGCCTTCCGGTCCACATGCCTCAGCGGGAACTTAAAGGTAAGCCCGATGGCGGGGAGGATGGGCACCCCGTTTCCGTCTATGCTTTCCCGGATATTGACCCCCGAGGAAACCTGCAGAGTAAACATCTCCAGGATAACCAGGGAAAGCCCCGCCTTGATGGTCATGTTGGTAAAACCGGGAAAACCCAGGTCCGCGGAAAAGCCCGCGCGGATGGGGTCCGCCTTTTCATCAATTCCGGGGATTCTGAAAAAATCGAAGGCAACCCCCAAAAGGGGCGTAAAGGCCGTGGGCGTCCATGTCTTTCCCATGCTCCGCATCACCGCGGCCATGGTAAAGTTATCCAGCCTGCCCAGCCTGCCCATATTGTAGCGGCCCCCCAGATCCCCCGCCAGGGACCACTCGTCCCCAGGGCCCGCGCCGAAATCAAAACCCGTTCCCAGGCTTAATCCGGGATACAGTTCCTTGGCAATGTTCAGGTTTCCCCCAAAGGAGGTCCCCACGGGAAAGGCATCGAAGGGGCTCTGCAGAAAATGAACGGAACCGCCGAAGACGGCGTATTTGGTGGGGAGCAGGGCCCCAAGATTAAAGGCGTTTCCCAGGCCCGGTTCCAGGGCAAGACTGGGCAGGGCCATATAGCCCGCCTCCAGAACCGTCAACTGGGCGTCTCCCCCGGCGGCGGGGTTAATGGCCCCGGCGGAGGGCCCCCCCTGGGAGGTGCTAAAGGCCCCGCCCCCGGCAAGGACCGGGGAGTAGAGGTCCGGCGCCGTATCGCTCCCCGCCGGAGACGCCAGGGCCGCTCCGGCCAAAGAGGAGAGCAGCAGGGCAAGGGCTCCGTACTTGGCGCAATACATACCTACGCTAAAGTCTAACGAAACCGGGGGCTAAAAACAATGCGCCCCCGCCATACACCCCCGCAATTCCCGGCTTTCCCGGCGCGCCGCAATAAGCCCGTGTTCTATAAACAGAGCAATTCAGCTTAACCACGAAGAAATATAACCACGAACGGACACGAACAGGCACGAACGGAAGAAGCCGTCGAACAACAAGTTCGTGAGGTTTGTGTGGGCGGACCGTAGGTCCGGCGTGGTTTTTTTCTCTCGTTGAAACCAAGCGTCGCTGGTATGTTTCCCTTCCCGGAATCTTCAGATTCTGACCTGGAATCTTCAGACACTGACCCGGATTCTTTAGACACTGACCCGGATTCTTTAGACTTTGACTCAGATTCTTTAGACACTGACCCGGATTCTTTAGACTTTGACTCAGATTCTTCAGACTTTGACTCAGATTCTTTAGATTCTGACCCAGATTCTTTAGATTCTGACCCGGATTCTTTAGATTCTGACCCGGATTCTTTAGATTCTGACTCAGATTCTTTAGACACTGACCCGGATTCTTTAGACACTGACCCGGATTCTTTAGACACTGACTCAAAAACAGCGCGCAGCGGCGCCGTTTGGAACCAAAAGGAGGAGAAAAACCACGAACAGACACGAACTTGTGGTTCGATAGTTTCAATTTGTTACGGGGGTTCGTGTGGTCCGTGTGGTTCGTGGTTATGTTTCTTTGTTTGTGTGGTTCGCGAGGTTCGTGGTTATGTTTCTTCGTTCGTGTGGTTCGTGAGGTTCGTGGTTAAAAATTCTTTGTTCGTGAGGTTTGTATGGTTCGTGGTTAATCTCTTTGTCCGGGGGGCGCTTTAAGCGTATTCCGGTTCCGGCTTCTAAAAAAAGAAGCCGTTCCGGCTAAGCCGGAACGGCGCCTTCCCGGTACGTCTTCGGTTTGTAACACGGTTTGAATGTCCGCGGCCGCCGGTGCTGCAAACAGCAAATTCAGCGGCCGCCGGCGTCTCCCCGGTATTACTGCAGAAGCTGAAGCACAGTCTGGGCTCTCTGATTGGCCTGAGCCAGCATCGCGGTACCGGACTGGGTAAGGATCTGGTTCTTGGTATAAGAAACCGTTTCATTAGCCATGTTGGTATCCCGAATGCGGGACTCGGAGGCTTGCATATTCTCGGATCCAATGTCGAGGCCCCGGATCGCATGCTCCAGGCGGTTCTGGTAGGCGCCGAGATCAGCTCTTTGTTTGTTGATCTTCTTCAGCGCTTCGTCGAGGGTTCCAATGGCACGGTTGGCGCTGTCCGGAGCGGACAGCGAAAGAATCGTATCGTCACCGACGTTGCGGACCCCAAGGCCCTTGGCGGTCATGGTGCCGATAAACACCCGTTCCCGCTGATCCATGTTGGCGCCGATATGGAGCCACATAGAGGCGGTAATCACATTTTCGCCGATTTCCCGGCTGAAACGGCCGGTCAGCATATTCATGCCGTTAAACTGGGCGTGGGATGCAATCCGGTCTACTTCGTCGATCAAAGCCGAAACTTCAATCTGGATGTACATCCGGTCCTCGGCGGAATAAATACCGTTCGAAGACTGCACCGCCAGTTCACGCATACGCTGCATGATGTCCTGGGTTTCCTGAAGGTAACCCTCGGCGACTTGAATGAATGAAATACCATTCTGGGCATTGGTAGATGCCTGGTTCAAGCCGCGGATCTGGCTGCGCAGTTTCTCGGAAACAGCGAGCCCGGAGGCATCATCGCCGGCGCGGTTGATGCGCATGCCGCTTGACAGCTTCTCCATGTTCTTCTCCAGGAACACCTGGGTAACTTTGAGGGACCTGTCGGCAAACATCGCACTGAGGTTGTGATTAATAATCATAGAGACACTCCTTTGGCATTTCCGGCGCCGCCGTCCCCTGACGGCCTGCGCCGCGGCATCCTTGCCGTAACAAAAATGCTGGGCATCTTTGTTTTGGAATTTTCCCTGCGAAAAATCCCCTGTTTCTGTTTGGGTCTTCGCGCCGAAGCGCTGAACCCTGTGCCATTGGGTTTTCCCATTGGGAAAACCCGGCGGGTATTCATGCCTGCATGAATACCCGAACCCTCGACCCGCCCGTTCCCGGAAGGGTGAGGATATCCTGAACCACCGGCCCCGGAGGCCCAACGGGCGCAGGACCGGCTATCCAGGTTCACTATGAGTATCGGAATCATAAAAAAGTAATTTAGAGAAATTTGAGATTGTTTCAAAACTAACGGGGCCTTGAACCCGGCCCGGCATTTTCGGCGGCTGTTTCTAGCAGCCTGTTACACTTGTAGGTTTTTCTGGCTTTTTTGTTGAAAAAGCCAGAAAAACCACGATTATCGGGTATCGGGCCGCTTTCGGAGTTTGCAAGGTAAAATCGCCTAACCGGCGATTTTTAAGGGTTTTGTGCGCAAAGCGCAACAAACTCCTAGCGCAGGCCCAGGGCGGCCTTAAGCTGCGCTTTGGGATCTTCCCCGGGACCTATGGTTTTGGCGGCGGCGATAAAGGCGGGCAGATCCCTGCCGGAACGCTCGTAGAGCTCCCTGAAATAAGCGCCGCCGGCATAGTAAAGGCGGTACAATTCCAGGTAGGCATTGTTTACCGGCAGCGTGGAAAAGCCCCGGTAATTATCGCTTTGAAAGAGGGCGTCATATTCCGCGTCAAACCTTTCCTGGGCGGCCCGGATAAGCGCTTCCTTCCGCCGCAGTTTCTCTTCCGCCGGGATTTCACGGGCATATACAAGCTCAAGCTCCCCTATCAGATCCTGTATATAGGCGATATAGACGGCGCTGTCCTTTTCCCGGGCCGCCATCTCCCGGTACTCCTCCGAACCGGGGCCGAAGCGGCTTTCCATGTAGAGCCGGGCCCCCTCGCTGCCGACAAATTCCGCCAGCTCCTCGTTAAACTGGGATTGGCCCTTCAGGTACACCGTGGCGTGGAGGGTTTCGTGGATGATAAGATCCGCAAGGCGGTCCACGGGATAGTCCCGCATATATGAATAGAGGGGATCCTTAAACCAGCCCAGGGTGCTGAAGGCGTCAACCCCCCGGATCCACACATCCAGGCCCCGCTTTTTAAGCTTCTCCCCTTCCTTTTTGGCGTCCTCCACCTTAAAAAAACCCTTGTAGGGAACCCTGCCCACCACGGGAAACCGCCATTCGTGCCGCTTAAACGAATCGGGGGCGGAGGCGGATACCACCGCCGCCAGGTAGTCCCGGTCCAGGGCGACATAGCGGGTATAATTGGCCCCTTCCTTAAGCCCCAATTCCCCCGCAAAACGGCGGATATCCAGGATCCGCTCCACAAAACGCCGGTTCTCCGCAGCCTCCGCAGGACCGGCGGAAGCCTCCGCCAGGGATTCCAGCGGAACCGCCCGGCCCAGGTATCCCAGCATGGTAAAGCCCTGCTTCAGCGTGTAACAGCCGGAGAACGCCGCCATGGCGCAGAGCAGAATTAACGGCGAAATCAGGCCGGGCAGCAGGGAAATCAGGGCGGGACCTTTCATCCCGCCAGTATAAGGGCAAACGGGAATACGCCGCAATGCGCCCCGCCGCCGCCTTCCCCGCCTCCCGCCTATTCCCAGCCGCCGCCCGGTATCGAGCCTGCGTATGTGCTGTCAAGTTCTTCATCTTCGCGCACGGTACTATCCCGCTTTTTCGGACCGCTGTTAACATAGACCGCATGTCCTTTGTCGTCCTCCGGATTGCCGGAACCGTCTTTGACGAGATTGCTGGCCTCGCCCTCGTTAGAACCGTAGATAACGCCGCTTGTACCCTCGGCCGTTTCCGGTACTTTCTTGAAGATGCCGCCGCTGGCGTAAACAAACACTCCGCCGCCGAAGCTGCCGGCGCTGTTGCCGCTGATGGTCCCGCCGTTCATCTCAAAGGTGCTGTAGAAAACATACACCCCGCCGCCGTCGGCGCTGGCGTTATTACCGTTGATGGTTCCGTCCTTCATGGTAAAAGTAACGTTGCCGCCGCTGGCGTAAACAACCACCCCGCCGCCGTCGACGCTGGCGCTGTTACCGCCGATGGTCCCGCCGGTCATGGTAAAAACGGCGCTGTATACGGAGGCGTCAACAAACACCCCGCCGCCGTTGCCGGCGCTGTTACCGCCGATGGTTCCGCCGCTCATCTCAAGGCTGCCTTCGAAGAAATACACCCCGCCGCCGCCGCTGCCCCCGCTGTTGCCGCTGACGGCCGCGTCCCCGCCCATGGTAAAAACGCCGCCTTGGACAGATACCCCGCCGCCGGCGTAGCCGGCGCTGTTGCCGCTGACGGCCGCGTCCCCGCCCATGGTAAAAACGCCGCCTCGGACAGATACCCCGCCGCCGTAGCCGGCGCTGTTACCGCTGATAGTTCCGCCCTTCATGGTAAAAACGGCGCTGTATACGGAGGCGTCAACAAACACCCCGCCGCCGTTGCCGCTGGCGTTATTATCGCTGATGGTTCCGTCCTTCATGGTAAAAGTAACGTTGCCGCCGCTGGCGTAAACAAACACCCCGCCGCCGTCGACGCTGGCGCTGTTACCGCCGATGGTCCCGCCGGTCATGGTAAAAACGGCGCTGTATACGGAGGCGTCAACAAACACCCCGCCGCCGTTACCGGCGCTTTGATCGTTGTTTTGCAGGACGGCCCCGTCCTGTAGCGTCAGGGCGCCGCCGTCTACGCTGACAAGCGGGGCAGTGGCCGTAACGCCGGTGTTCGTGGCGTCGTGGGCGTCGTTCCAGACCGCCCCGCCGTCCAGGACCAGGGTTCCCCCCTGGGGATGGCCCAGGGTCAGTCCACCCCCGGCGTTTACCCGGAACAGCGGGTCCTTAAACGGCGAAACCGCCGCCCGCCGGATGACGCGTCTCCCTTCAAAGCCGGTAATCGTAAGGGGCCGGGTGATGTTTATCGTCTTCGCCGCACTGTCCAGCTCTATGTCCCCCGCCAGGCCGATAAGCCCCGGCCCGGCGGCCCCTTCGGCGGCGCTCTGCAGTTCGGCCCAGCTTGTTACCGGCGTAACGGAACGGTAGAATTCAATATCGTCCTCCAGAGGCCGGTTAAAGTCGTCGCAGGTGGCCAAAACAAAGAAGCCGCAGACTACGGCGCACACGCAAAACCCCCAGCGCACTGTGTTCCTATTCATCGTAAACCTCCGCACCACACAAACCTCACGAACAAAGAAAATAACCACGAACAAAGAATTTTTAACCACGAACCTCACAAACCACAATCCCGCCCCAAGGGACTAAACTTGACCCGCAAATACAAATGAAGATAAAAAACCACAAAGGCACACAAAGGAAAGAAAGATGATTACCCGCGAACAAGAAAGACTCGCCAAAAATATGTTAAATTGCGCCTATGCTCTAACCATTCCTCCTTCCTTCGTGTCCAGCGGACCGTAGGTCCG
>JAISMC010000130.1 GCA_031276965.1 Treponema sp. | reverse complement strand
GGGGATGAGGTGTTTGAGGAATTTTCCCGGTTTGGTGAGGCTTTTGCCCTTCAAGGCGAGGGCGGCCTTGTCTTTTTTGAGGGCGCGGTCGATGGTCTCCCCCGCGAAAGCGGGTTCTTAGGCTTATGGACATGAGTCTCTCCCTGACGGCCGGGGTAATGGCGAAGGCGGGCCAGGAGGCGATGAAGGGCATTTGCCGGCGGATGAGGGGGGCCAGGAGCTGCGGACCTTCGGTCCGACCGTACTTATACCAGAAGAAGGCCCAGATGAGGCGGAGGGAGGCGATGACTTCACCGGTATAGATTTTTTTGCCCTTCCGGTTGGCTGGTCTTTTTTTCCGCGGTTTGAGTTTGACCGTCTCGCCGTTGACCACGAGGAGGGCCTGCGGAACCTGAGGCTGGTTGAGGATCCGCAGGGCGTATTTCCGGTTGTACCCGGTAAGCCGGATACATTCGTTCAGGATGGCTGATTTTTCTTTCCGTTTTGCTTTTTGGCAGCGGGAACGGATCTGCCCGGTAACCGCTTTTTTCTCTTTCATGGATAACCCCATATTGACCTCCGGGGATGTTCGCGGTTTTAAGGACGGAAAAGACCCTCCGGCCGGGACTTCCCCCCTCCTGGGAGGATAAAATAACCGGCCGGAGGGCCGCTTCCTTTATTCCCGCCGGGGAGGGAATAAGACTGGACGATATTCTCTAGGGTATTGCTAAATGATTCCCCTCAATATAAAATGAAAGTATACTCCATTCGGCCGTTTTTTTAGGGGAAGAGAGCTTTTTCTTGAAAAAACACGGCCGGAAAGTTCCGTCATCTCAAGAATGCCGGGAATAGTTTAGTATGTTGGAGCTATTATGGCTAATATGCCGACAGGCCCGGCCCAGTATTTAGCTAGATTCGGCGAACAGAGCATTGCCTGTAGTCAATACGCCCTTACCAAACTGGGGATTGACCGGGCTCATTGTTTTTTGAAGATAGACGAATACACTATTCTCTGCGTCCCTTTTCAGTTTGGATTTAAGCGTTCCCTCTTTTTGGCGTCCCTTTCCAAGCAGGAACTGACCTTTTTCCAGCGCTATGTTAACGGTATCGTAGGGCTCTCCATTGCCTTTAACCCCGCCGGCCGTCAGGACCCCATCAAATTTTTTATCCGCTGCAATCTGGCCACGGTGGGACAGATGAAGGGCCGGGAGAACGTAGGCCTGCTGGTGGTTGATTTTAAGACCACCCCCGACGATCTGATCAATCTCTTGGGGAATTTTCTTGAGGGGCAGGACCGGATCAAGGCGCTGTTTGAAGATTACGGCAAAACGGCAATCAAGATAACGCCGGAGATTGCCAAGATAATGGGATACAATATGTACGCTACTATTACCGAGCCGGACAAAGAAGCCCGGCGCATTCAGATATTCAGCCTGAGTACCAAAACCACTGAACACCTGGAGGCGGCGGGCGCCCAGCAGCGGAAGCCCGGTACCTCCGTAGCCTATCAATTGTACTTTAAAAAATACCGCATTTCCGTTGCGGGGACTGTGGAGTCCGCCCAGATCCTGCCCCAGGGGCTGGTTAGAACCGTGGCGGCCTTGGCCTTTAGTCCTGAACTGGTAGAGATAATCGACGATTACTGGTATACCAGCCGGGCCAACCCGGCGGCGGCCCTTCAGTAATGGCCGTTATTGAACCAAGGGTCCTTAAGGGATTCCGGGATTTTCTTCCCCCGGCGGAAATCGAACGCCGGGATTTAATCGAACGCATTGAAGCCTCCTTCCGATCCTACGGCTTTGTACCCATCGATACCCCCGCCCTGGAATATGCGGAGATACTTCTGGGCAAGGGCGGGGGAGAAACGGAAAAGCAGATCTACCGTTTTAAGGATCACGGCGGCCGGGATGTGGCCCTCCGCTTTGATCTGACCGTCCCCTTTGCCCGCTTTTTGGCGGAACACCGGGGAGAGCTTACCCTTCCCTTTAAGCGCTATCATATCGCCAAGGTCTGGCGCGGAGAAAATGCCCAGCGGGGACGCTACCGGGAATTTACCCAGTGCGATTTTGACATTATCGGCAGCGATACCGCGGCGGCGGATTTTGAGATCCTCCTGATGATGCGGAACACCCTGGCCGGCGCCGGCATCCTTGCCGGCGGCGCCGGGGGTGTAACCATCAAGCTGAATCACCGGGGGCTCTTTAACCGCTTCCTCGAAGTTCAGGGAATCGGCGGCCGCTCCGCGGCGATACTCAGGACGGTGGATAAGCTTGCCAAGACAGGCGCCGGTGAGGTATTAAAGCTGCTGGCGGAATTGACAGGACCGGAAAAGGCCCGGGAGGTGCTGGACTTTATCAGGCCCCGGAACAGTTTTGAGGAAACGCTGGAGGCCATGATCGGGGCCGCCGGAGGGGAATCGCCCGGAGCGGAACGGCTCAAACTGCTCCGCCGTTTTATGAAAGACACGGGAACCGAAGCCTCCTTTGTGCTGGACCCTTCTATTACACGGGGGCTGGATTACTATACCGGAGTGGTGTTTGAAACCTTTCTCGACAAGCTCCCTGAGATAGGCTCGGTCTGTTCCGGGGGCCGCTACGACGATCTGGCGGGGCTCTACTCCAGGGAAAAGCTCTCCGGGGTGGGGGCCTCCATAGGCCTGGACCGGCTTATTGCCGCCCTGGAAAGCCTGGGCGCCGCGGAGGCGCGGAGTTCCTATGCGCCCCTTGCCGTAGCCTGCCTGCGGGAAGAGGACGGGGGGCTTTACCAGGCCCTGGCGGCCCGGTTCCGAATGGCGGATATACCCTGCGAGGTCTTTCCGGATCCCCGGAAGCTTACCCAGCAGTTTATGCTGGCGGAGAAGAAGGGCGCCCGCTGGATGGTGATTCCGGGAACATCCGGCGGAGCCGCCGCGCCGGACGCCCCCGGAATCGAAGGCGGCCTTACCCTGCGGAATCTGAGCCGCAGGGAAAACCGGGAGAACCTCCCGGTCCAGGAAATCATCAATATCATTAAGAATGAATCTTCCCGCTAAAGGGCGGGTCCCCGGACATCAGACTCCGCTGCGAATAAAGAATCCCGGAGTGCGGGTCCTCCCTTCCGATCTGCGGGTCCAGTGGACAGAAAGTCAAGCTTGTGATAAACACAAAGGAACATACCCCGGCAAAGCGGCAGTAAAGCGGGAAGAACCGGGGCTTTTTCAAAATATCAGATTTTGAAAAAAGTTCATCCATAGTAAAGGAGTTTATAAATGATAAAACGTGTTTTGCTTGCAGGTATTTTGGCAGCCTGTTCGTTTATCGTGTATGCCCAGGATGTTCCGGGCCCCCAATCGACGGCGGATCTGGACCAGGAAAGCGCCAAAACCGCAGAACTGATTACCCGCCGTCTTTCGGCCCTGGAAAACGGGAGCCGGGTCTCTGTGGGAAACTTCGGTTACGACGGTTACGATACTTCCCTGAGCGCCTACTGGAAAGAAAACCTTATCAGCAGCCTTTCCAATCTGCCTAACCGGAATTACATCGTTGCGGAAGGCGCTGCCCAGACGGATTATACGCTTACCGGAGAAATTATAAACATCATCGACATAGTGCGGGTCTATGCCCGGCTGATAAAGACCGGGGACGCCTCCGTAACGGCAAGCTGGCATACCGATCTGGGGCAGACCGAATTTGTCCAGGACCTTCTGGATACGGGATCTGCACCGGGCAGCCGGGTTTCCCGGGACGGTTACGAACCGGACGGCAGGGACAATCCCCTTGCCGTGGAGCCGGAAGCCTGGGTAAACAGAAGCATCCACAATGAGAATGACGAGGACTGGTTTCTCTTCGCCGCCTCCGGTAACAGCGTGGCGTGTTTTGAAACTTCGGGGGATCTCGACACCTTCATGGAGCTCTACGATGCAGAGGGTTCCCTGCTTGATGAGGACGACGACGGCGGCGGCGGCGCAAACGCCCGGATAGATTATCCCCTGGAAGAGGGGAAAAAGTACCTCGCCGTGGTCCGGGGTTACTCCGGCGAAACCGGGACCTACCGCTTCCGGGTTCAGTTTGTGGAGATAGCCGACGCCGCCATGGAGCCCAACGATACCAAAGAACAAGCCTTTACCCTTGCCCTGGATACGGAGATTGACGGCTACTTTCATTCTTCCTCCGACGAGGACTGGTACCGGGTGGACATACCCGCCGGGGGCGGCCAGCTCGCGGCCTACACCGAAGGCAGCATCGACACCCTCATCACGGTGTACGACGGCGGCGGGAAAGAGATAGCCGAAGATGACGACTCCGGCGAAGACTACAACGCCAGAGCCGCCGTCCTGGTTTCCGGCGGGCCCTTGTATATCAAGGTAAGCGCCTACGAAGGAGAACGGGGAGCCTATACCTTTCAGGTCCAGCTTAGGGAGCCCGTGGGGCTTGACTCATACGAGCCGGATAATGCCATACAAAACGCAAAGCCCATAGAAGCGGGGGAAATCCAGCGGAGGACCTTTTCCGAGGGCGACGCCGACTGGGTCTCCTTTACCGTAAGCCGGCGGGGGTACTATGTATTCCATGCCCGGGGGGAAAGCTCCAACGATCTTGACACGTACCTTGAACTTTTCGACAAGGATGAAAATGCCATCGGCGAGGATGACGACGGCGGAGAGGGCTATTCTGCGAAACTGAAGATACGGCTGGATCCGGGAACGTACTACATTAAGATCTTCTGCCTGGATAACGAAGCCGAAGAGGATTATCTCTTCAGCGTGGAGGCGGAATGAGCCTCCGCGGAGCAGAGCTCCGCGGTATCTTAGGCGTTGCGTTGGTTTGACCGGAGGCTCGTTCGATAGGAAGTTGCGGACCTTCGGTCCGATTATACCGTCTGGTTTAATAC
>JAISMC010000067.1 GCA_031276965.1 Treponema sp. | reverse complement strand
CCCGGCGCGCTTAATATGGTAACCGCGGCGGGAACCGCCACGGCAAACCGGCTGCCGGTATTGTTTCTGCCCGGAGACGTTTACGCCTGCCGCCAGCCTGATCCGGTTTTACAGCAAATAGAAACGCCCCATGATTATACCACTACCGCCAGCGATGCCTTCCGGGCGGTAAGCCGCTACTGGGACCGGATAAACCGCCCGGAACAACTGATGACCGCCATGATCAACGCCTTCCGGGTCCTGACCGATCCGGCGGAAACCGGCGCGGTTACTATATCCCTGCCCCAGGATGTGCAGGGGGAAGCCTGCGATTACCCGGAGGAATTCCTTGCCAGGCGGGTTCATCATATTGAACGGCGTATCCCCACCGCTAACCAGATTGAACGGGCGGCGGGAATGATAGGGGCCTCTAAAAAACCCCTGGTCATCTGCGGTGGCGGGGTGCGGTATTCGGGAGCGGCTGAGGAACTGGGCGCGTTTTGTCAAACCTTCCATATACCTATCGGAGAAACCCAGGGAGGAAAGGGAACGATCCTGTGGGATCATCCCTGCAATCTTTCGGGGATTGGAACCACCGGGAGCCTTGCGGCAAATAAAATCGCCAAGGAAGCGGATTTGGTCATCGCGGTGGGAACCCGGCTGGGGGATTTTACGACCTGCTCCAAGTGGGTGTTTCAGAACCCGGAGGCGCGTTTTCTGGGGATCAATATCGCTCCCTTTGACGCCTACAAAATGAACGGCGAACCGATTATCGCCGACGCGAAACTTACCCTTGAGGCGTTGATGAAAAAAATCCCGGGCTATTCCTCCGCCTGGGGAAGCCGGATCGAAGATGTAAAAAAAGAATGGAACGCGGAAGTGGACCGGCTCTATAATACAGAGGACCCGGCAGGGCTTGCGCAGGTGCGGGTGTTGGGTGAGCTTAACGAACGGCTCCTTCCCCCTGACACCATTGTGGTAACCGGTTCCGGATCCATCCCCAGCGATATGCAGCGGGTGTGGCGTACCAGGGTTCGGGACACCTACCATGTTGAATACGGATTTTCCTGCATGGGGTATGAGGTGGCCGCCGCATTGGGTGTGAAGGTCGCGGAACCGGAACGAAAAATAGCGGCCCTTCTGGGGGATGGGGCGTATACGATGCTCCATACCGAACTGCTTACCGCCGTACAGGAAGGGCAGAAAATAATCGTGGTGGTGCTGGATAACAGCGGCTTCCATTGTATTGATAATCTGCAGCACAGCCAGGGCATTGATCATTTCGGCAACGAATGGAAGATGCGGAGCAGGGACAGCGGACGCCTTGAGGGGCCGCCGGTAAAGGTTGATTACGCGAAGAACGCGGAAAGCTGGGGGGCTCTGGGACTGCGGGCACGGACCGTACCGGAACTGCGGGATGCGGTGGAGAAGGCCCTTGCCGCCGATGGGCCGGTACTGATTGACGTAAAGGTGAGTCCCAAATCCATGACCTATGGCTACGAATCCTGGTGGCGGGTTGGTACGGCCCAGGTCTCCGCAAACCCCGATGTGGAGAAGGCGGCGGAAACAATGGCGGCGGAAGCTGCCTTGGCAAGGAAATTTTGAAAAGGAGAATTTCATGGGGCAGCAGAAAATATGGTTGGGAATTGCTCCTATTGGATGGACCAATGACGACCTTCCTGAACTGGGTGGGGAAATCCCCTTTGAGCAGTGTGTCAGTGAAATGGCACTCGCTGGTTTTACCGGAACTGAAGTTGGCAACAAATATCCTAAGGATACCGGGGTACTCAACAAAGCACTGGAATTACGGGGGCTTACTATCTGCAACGCATGGTTCAGTTCATTTCTTACCACAAAACCTTACCAGGAAGTAGAAAACGCATTTATTAAGCACCGGGATTTTCTTTATGCCGCAGGCGCACAGGTGATAGGCGCCGCCGAGCAGGGACACTCTATTCAGGGACAGGAAAAACCCGTCTTTGATGCAAAGCCCCATTTCACCGATACGGAATGGGACCGTCTTTGTGACGGACTTAATAGATTAGGGAAACTGGCATCCGAAAAAGACATGAAGCTGACCTATCATCATCACATGGGAACCGGCGTACAGACCGCCGCAGAAATTGACCGGCTTATGGAAAATACCGATCCTGATCTGGTGGGGTTACTTTATGATACAGGACACCTCGTGTTTTCAGGGGAGGATCATCTTGCGGTGCTTGACAGGTGGATAAACCGGATCCGCCATGTTCACCTTAAGGATATGCGGCGGTATATATGGGAAAAGGCACATAAAGAAAACTGGTCGTTTCTAAAAGCAGTTAAAGAAGGGGTTTTTACGGTACCCGGAGACGGATGCGTTGATTTTGTTCCTGTGTTTAAAACTCTCAAAGAAACCGGATATTCAGGATGGTGGGTGGTAGAGGCGGAACAAGACCCCGCAAAGGCAAACCCTTTTGAATACGCAATAAAAGCACGGCGGTATATCAAAGAAAAGGCCAATATATAGGAGAAAATGTATTATGAGCAACGGAAAAGGTCCTCTCTACGAAATGACAGTAAAAAGCCCTACCGAGTTTTGGAACGATTCCTGTTCCACCGCCGAACTATCCGATGCGATTAGTTACGGCGCAACAGGAGGAACCAGTAATCCCACTATTGTGGGACAGGTTTTAAAAAAAGAACTGGAAGCCTGGAAGCCAAAAATTACAGAACTTATCAGGGATAATCCAACGGCAACAGAAGATTTTATCGCCTGGAAGATCATAGAAGCCATCACCGTGAATGCGGCCAAACTTCTGAAACCAATCTACGACAAGAACCATGGCCGGAACGGGCGGCTCTCAATCCAGACCAACACCAAATTCTACCGGGACGCCAAGGCCATTGTGGAACAGGCGGTATACTTTGATACATTGTATCCTAATAACAATATTAAGCTCCCGGTAACCAAAGCGGGGATCGATGCTGTTGAGGAGTTGTCCTACCGGGGAATTAGTGTAAACGCCACCGTATCTTTTACGGTACCCCAATGTATCGCAGTGGCCGAGGCGGTGGAACGGGGTATTGAGCGGCGGAAAAAAGAGGGGAAGGATATTTCCTCCATGAGTCCGGTGTGTACGATTATGGTGGGCCGTCTGGATGACTGGCTCAAAGTGGCTGCCTCCAAAAAAAGCGTTATTACCAATCCGGGGTATCTGGAATGGGCCGGGGTGGCGGCGGCGAAAAAAGCCTATCGCCTCTACAAAGAACGGGGATACCGGACCCGGCTTCTCAACGCCGCATACCGGAACCATTTCCACTGGTCCCAGTTTATCGGCGGCGATATGTCCATGACCATCCCCTATGAATGGCAGCAGAAGTTTAACGCCTCCGATGTGGAGGTGAAGAACCGCATTGATGATCCGGTGGA
>JAISMC010000027.1 GCA_031276965.1 Treponema sp. | reverse complement strand
GTTTGATGGCTTCGATTTGTTTGTGGGGGTTCGTGTGGTTTGTGAGGTTCGTGGTTAATTTCTTTGTTCGTGAGGTTTGTGGTTATATTTGTTCGTTTGTTTGTGCGGGACGGAGGTTTGCGATGAATAGGAACACAGCGCGCTGGGGGTTTTGCGTATGCGCCGTGGTGTGCGGCTTTTTTGTTTTGGCCGCCTGCGACGACTTTAACCGGTCCCTGGAGGACGATATTGACTTCTACCCTGCCGTTAAGCCGGTAAGCAGTTGGGCCGAACTGAAGAGCGCCGCCGAAGATCCCTCCGGGCCGGGGCTTATCGGCCTGACGGGGGACATTGAGGTGGATGCCACGATAACTATCACCCGGCCCCTTACGGTTACCGGCCTTGAAGGGAGGCGCGTCATCCGGCGGGGGACCGCGTTTACCGCAAACCCGCTGTTCCAGGTAACCGGGGACAGGCTGACTCTGGGCCATCCCAAAGGGGGAACCCTGGTCCTGGACGGCGGCGGTATTCCGGCCAGCGCCCCGCTTGTCAGCGTGGGGACAGGCGGCGCTCTGACCCTGCTGGACGGGGCCGCCCTGCAAAACAACAACCATAGCTCCGGCGACGGCGGCGGGGTGGCTGTCAACGGCGGCAGTTTTGAGATGGAGGGCGGGACCATCAGCGGTAATACCATCAGCGACATCGCCAGAGGCGGCGGGGTGTTTGTTGGCGCCGGCTCCTTCACCATGAGCGGCGGGACCATCAGCGGTAATACCGGCGGCGGGGTGGAGGTTTACGTCACCGGCAGCGATCCCGCCACCTTTACCATGAGCGGCGGGACCATCAGCAATAATAGCGCCGCCGCCGCCGCCGGGGTGATGGTTGGAAGCAGCAGCGCTCTCGCCACCTTTATCATGAGCGGCGGGACCATCAGCAATAATAGCGCCAGCGGCATCGCCGGCGGCGGGGTGTACGTTTCCACCTACGGCGGCGCCGCCGTTTTTACCATGAGCGGGAACGCGGCCGTCAGCGGCAACAGGGTCAGTAGCAGCTCCGGCGACGGCGGCGGGGTGTATGTTGGCGGCAGCGGCGGCGGCAGCAGCACTTTTACCATGAGCGGGAACGCGGCCGTCAGCGGCAACAGCGTCCGCAGCGACGGCGGCGGGGTGTTTGTTGGCGGAGACGGCGGCGTTTTTACCATGAACGGCGGGACCATCAGCGGCAACAGCGCCAATGGCAGCGAGAGCCGCGGCGGAGGGGTGTCTATCGGCGTCGGCGGCGGCGGCGGCGTTTTTACCATGAACGGCGGGACTATCAGCGGCAACAGCGCCAACGGCAGCGGCAGCCGCGGCGACGGCGGCGGGGTGTATGTTGGCGGCAGCGGCAGCGGCAGCGGCGATTTTACCATGAACGGCGGAACCATCAGCGGCAACAGCGCCAACGGCGTCGGCGGCCGCGGCGGCGGGGTGTATGCCAATTCCGGCAGCTTCAAGAAAGAGCCGGAAACGCCCGGGGGTACAAGCGGCGTTATCTATGGTTCCAACGGGGGCGAAAACAGCAATCTCGTCAAAGACGGTTCCGGCAATCCGGTGGACGATCGAGGCCATGCGGTCTATGTTAGCGGTTCGAAAAAGTGGGAGGAGACCGTGAGCGAATATAAAGAACTTGACAGTACGCAAGACGGAACGGCGGGCGGCTGGGACTCCTAGGCGGGGGCCTGCCTTTACTCTACCGTAAACCGGACCGTCGCCGTCTCGCCGCCGTTCCTGACGGTCAGGACATGGTCCCCGGAATCGTGGGGCAGGTAGAACACAAAGGGCCGGACCACGGTAAAGGCGGCGCCGTCGTACTCCGCCAGGAGTTCGCCGCCGCTGCCGCCGGTTACCTCCACGGGGATGCTGTCGTTTCCCGAGGCAAGGCCGGGCCCCGAAAGGAAGACGAACTGATCCCTGGGGGTAATAATCTCCAGGGGGGCGGCGGCGTAGTCCAGTTCCCCCTGACGGGGCAGCGAGAAGAACCAGCGCTGATATTCTGCGGGATAGACTACGGTGGAGGCCCGGTGCCAGGTACAGGGTTCCGGCTCCGAATCCCCGGGGACGTACTCGCCGATGACGGAAGGGCAGTCCGCGGAGGGCTTCATCCCCGAAAGGGTACAGACCGGTTCCAGGACGAAGTTTTCCGGCTCCGGGAAGGCCGGCCCGGAGGAACCCTGCAAAAACAGCAGCGCGTCCCGGACAATGGCGGCGGGGATGGAACTGCCGGTCCGGCCTATCACCGTTTCGCCGGTAAAGTTGCCCATCCATACCGCCGCGGAATACCGGGGGGTCGCCCCCAGGGCGGTAATGTTCTGATACTGGTTCGCCGTTCCCGTTTTAAACATCACCGGGAAGGGGGTGATGAAATTCCGCCCCGCCCCAAAGGCCAATACCCTGGCGCTTTGATCCGACAAAAAAGAACAGATGATCCTGGCCGTATCCGCCGCCATGATCCGGACCGGACCGCCCGCTGTCCGGGCTTCCGGCGGCGGGGAAGCTCCGCCGGGACCCGTTCCCGCCGGAGCCTGCTCCGCCGGAATCCGTTCCGCCGCCCGTTCCCAGGTAAGGGGAATCAGCATACCGTCCCTGGGGAAAACGCTGAAGGCCCTGACCAGTTCGGCGATGCTTACCGGGGCGTTTCCCAGGGCCAGCCCCAGCCCCGCATCTTCGCCGGAGGCTTCAAGGGAATCGAAGCCCAGGGAGAGGAGGAAATCGATGTAACCGCGGACCCCCAGGCGGTAGAGCAGGGAGACCGCGGGAATGTTCAGGCTCGACGCCAGGGCGGCCCGGAAGCGCACGGGGCCGTTGAAACGGTTGTTGAAGTTTTGGGGGATGTACAGGGCTTCGGTTCCGAAATCCATGGGGATATCCGCCAGCACATCCGCCGGTTTGAATCCCCGTTCCAGGGCCATGGCATAGAGGAAGGGCTTCATGCTGCTCCCCGGCTGATTCGCCGCCGTTACTCCGTCGATCTGGCCGGCGGCGGAGACGTTGTTGTAATCCGCGCTTCCCACCCAGGCCAGGATTTCCCCGGAGGCATTGTCGATGACAACGGCCGCCCCGTTGGTGATCCGGGAACGGTAGTACCGGGCGATGTTTCCCGAAATAAGCCCCTCAAGGTAATGCTGAAGGGCCAGATCCGCGGAAAGGATCATCTCCGCCGGGGGTCCCCGCCGCCCGGTCCGGCCCGCAGATCCCGGCCCGCCGCCGCGGAGACCGGCGGCAAGCTCCGTCCTGATATGGCGGACCAGGTGGGGCATTTCCTGGGGATAGGCAAAACGTCCGGCCCGGGAAACGGCAAAGCGCCAGTCCTCCTCGTGTACCGCCGCCAGGAGGGGATAACGCCGGACCGGACCGTTTCGGGCAAAGCGGGCCTGAAGCTGCTGCGCCGCCGCCGGACCGGCCCCGGTAAGGGGATTATAGGCGGCGGGCCGCCGGGGAATTACCGCAAGGCAGAAGATCTGGGCGGGGGAAAGCATGTTCAGTTCCGATGCGAAGAAATTCCGGGCCGCCGAGGCAACCCCTTCGGTCTGAAAGCCAAAGGGAACCGAGTTGAGGTAGAGTTCCAGAATATCTTTCTTGGAAAGCCGGGCCTCCAGGCGCAGGGCGTTTACCGCCTCCAGGATCTTTCCCCCAAGGCCCCCCGGCGCGCCCCCGGCGGAACCGGCGATAAGCCGGGCCAGCTGCATCGTAATGGTGGAAGCGCCGCTTATACGGCGGCGGGCCGTCAGGTTCTGAACAAGGGCCCGGAACGCCGCGGAGGGATCAATGCCGGTGTGGCTGTAAAACCGCGCATCCTCGGCATAGACGAATACCGCCGCCAGTTCCGGGGGTATCTCCTCCAGGGACCGGTATTCCCGGCGCAGGCCCTCCTCCAGGGGAACAATCTGTACAAGCCGGCCATTCCGGTCATAAAAGCGGGTACTGCAGGGCCGTTCCCGGAAGGCCGCCAGATCCCCATAGGGGGAGAAGCGCAGCAGCAGGCAGCAGAGTAACAGGCAGCCCAGGGCCAGCGCCGGAGGAAGCCTGAGCAGATCCCTACTCAATGGTATAGAGGAGCCCCCGGCTTCTGCCGAAAATTTCCGGCTCGTACATGCACTCCACCTGGACCGGCGGAGTAGGATACACCCCCCGCCGGGCGGTTCTAAAGAGGAACTGCACCGTGGATTCCCCCTTGCGGAAGTTGTCCCAGAAATACTGAACCTCATTATCCAGAATGGTTTGATAGCTTACCCAGGACCGGCTGCCGTACTGTTCCGGCTCCTGGTCATCCGCTTCGGGATAAGCGGCGGTAACGGCAAAGGCGGCGTCCAGAATTTCCGCCCCCGAAGGAATGGGAACCCTCATGGCTACATAGGTACGGTCCCGTCCGCTGGAAACCCGGAGCCGGGCCCGGTAGGTTTTGCCGCTCACCAGGGCCGTACCGGTTAGCTCCTGTCCGGTATCTACATCGTAAAGGGTCATAAAAACCCCCAGGCCCTCGTCCCTAAAAGACAGAAGTTCCGAAGGAATTGCATAGCGGAGGGACGCCGTGTAGTAGAGGGACCCCCTGCCGCTCCTGGAAACTGAAAGGGGCAGCGCCGTATCCCTGGCCAGGGAAGCCAGCGGGGCTTCCTTAAAGTTGAAGGTCTTCCCCACGGGCTTCGCCCCAAGTCCCTTAAAGGAAGCGGAGAAGAGCTGATTCCCCGAAAGGGAAACCTGGCCGGTCAGATCCAGGGCGGTAAGATTCTCCGCCCGGATCAGGGTATCTACGGCGGAGAGCACCCTGACGGTTACGGCGGTATTGTTCCAATAACCGCCGGCCCGTTTGTGCTCCAGCAGGGAATAAAGGAGCCGGGTGTTGATATCGTCTCCGGGAAACTGCTGTACAAAAAACTCCAGGGTCAGGGCGAGCTGTTCCACCATATTGCCGTAGTAGTTGTACCGGGGCATTTCCGGGGGAACCGTAATGTCCACGCCCCGGCCGGTGGGCCGCAGCAGATTCCTAAGCCGGGCGGCGGTATTCGCCGCCTCCGCGCTGCGGCCTATATTGCGGTAAGTCATCCCCACAAAGGCAAGCACCGAGGGGTCCGCATTTTTACGGGTAAGGATCTCCGCCGCCCTGGACGCATCCACCGGCCGGCCCAGGAGGGACATGACGTAGAGCATATAGGATTGAAGATAAGACTGGTCCCAGGAGGCATTTCTGGACTGCATCCGCTGATATGCGGCGTCCAGATAGGAACAGAGTCCGTCGACGTTAAATGATGGGGGCAGGGGAATGTTCTTTGCCTTGGCTATGGCGTAGATATGGGCAATCCGCAGGGATACATACGTATTGGCGGAGGTCCCGCTGGGCCAGTAGGGGAACCCCCCGTCGGGCCGTTGAACCATGACCCAGCTCTTTATTTCCGCCGCCACCACCGCCCGGGGATCCGAGACGGAATTCTTCAGGCCGAACACATCCAGATACTCCCCAAAGAGTACCAGGGGCATCACCGCGGAACTCCGCTGTTCCATACATCCGTAGGGATAGTGAAAGAGGTAGTCCACTGCCGATTCCAGGAGGCCGAGTCTGGTAGCGTCCAGGGTTACCGAAAGGTTCCCCACGCCGTTATCCGCCCAGGAGGGGATCACCAGCCCCTCCGAAGCCTGATTTTCGGCGCCGGAGCCCTGGCCTCCGCCGGCAACGGAACCCGTGGTGGTAACCGTTTCCATTACATAGGGTTTTTCGATGATCAGTTCCTGAATCAGCCTTTCGTTCAGCGCATCCGAACGTACCGTAAAGTTAAGCCGGACCGTCCCCGCGCTGACCGCGGCAACATCAAAGAAGATAACCCCATTCTCGCCGCTTTTAAGGGTGATCCGCCGCTCCGCCGTTCCGTCCACAAAGGCCCGGCCCGCCTGCTTTATCCGCCCCTCCGTACTGGTCTCGCCGGGATCGGTAATGCTGAGGGCCACCGAAACCGAATGGGCCGCCGAATCCAGATTGGTAATCAGTACCCCCGCCTCGGCGGTATCCCGTTCTCTGAGCCGCCGGGGCAGTACTTCCCGGACATTGATTTTGTTCCGGGCGGCAAGTTCGCTTTCTTTGAGGGAAAAGAGATCTCCCCGCACGCCGAAAACCGTTACCCTGTAGGTAGTAAGGTTATCGGGCAGCTTAAAGCTGCAGGTAACCTTGCCGTCCTCGCCGGTAACCAGCATGGGTTCAAACACTGCGGTGGGGTTAAAATCTTTCCGCTCCTCCAGCTTGCTGTCGTCCCCGCCGCCGCCGGCAAGGTTCTTTACGCTGTAGGTAACGGGGTCCATGAGCCATGCCCGGGAGTCGCCTCCCCAGACGGAGAGGGGAAACTTGCCTTCATCATAAAAATACTGAATGGGATCGGGCACATGATAGTTGATAAGATCCAGCACCCCCCGGTCCACTGCCATCAGGGTAAGTTCCGCATTGGGCAGGGGCCTTCCCTCCCGCTCCGCAGTCAGGGTCATGGTAACGGTATCCCCGGGGCGGTAGCTCTGCTTGTCGCTTTCTACCTTTACCGAAAAAGCCTTAACCCGGGGATTTACCCGGAGCATGACCGTTCCGAAGTAACCCTTGGGCTTATCCAGATCCGGACTGCCGTAGCTGTGAGAGGGCGGGCCGGAACGTACCGAGTAAGAGGAAACCGACACATACACCACGGGCACAAAGTTCCGGGCGATGGGCACTTCAATCACCGAGACGGTATCGTCGAAGTGCCGGACCTCTTCGGTAAAAATGCCTTCCCGTTCCACGGTGATAAGATACCAGCCCGACGGAAGGGAACTTTGAAGCAGTACCTGGGCGGTGTCTCCGGGATCGTACACGCCCCGATCCGCCGTTAACCGTATCTCCTGGGCATTGTTCATGTTCCAGTAACCGCTGTTGGATCCGGTAACATAGAACGAATATTCGGTAAGTACCTTTTTCCCTTCCCTGTCCTGGGCGCTGAGCCGGACCGTATAGTACCCCGCCCTGGCAGGTTTTATTTTAAAACTGCCGGCGTTCTGCAGATCTATCTTTTGAGTTCCATCGGAGACCACCTCTTTAACATATTGATCGTAAATATAGCCGTTAACGCCCTGCTGCTGGATCAGATGCCATTCGTCGCGGCTCAGCTCTACCGTCAGTTTTCCCGCCTCTCCCCGGGGGAAAAGGCCGTCCGGCGCTTTAGTCCCCTCGGGGGTAACGGCGATATAGTTAAAGCTCAGATCCTGGCCCGCCCGGGGAAAACCCCTGGTCTGGGGACGGGCCACGCCAAGATAGAAACGGGCCGGGTGGACCAGCACCGACTGGGAGGCGGCGATCATCTGGTTGCTTATATCGGTAACACGGGCTTCTACCGAATAGCGGTAGACCGCACCGGTTACGGTACCGCCGGCAGTCTTCTGAGACAACACCGCCCCGCCGTCGGCGGAGAGCATTCCCGAGGAAGAGGCAAGCTCCCGCCTTCCCTCATAGGCGTTCCGGGGGCCGAAGGTATAGCCCTTTGTTTCCGGGGTTTCCGGGGCAAAATAGGCCGTTTCCCGGTACCAGTCCCCGTTCCAGGAGGCCCCGGAGAGGCTGCCGCCGGAAAGATAGGAAGCCTTGAGGTTTAGATTGATGTCGTCCCCGGCGTATACCGTTACCGGCGGCCGGGTAATTCCGGCCTGAAATTTAAGCCGTTCAAAATAGGCCACCGTAATGGGGATATTCGCCGAATTTTCGTCCCAGTTTGCCCGGCGGTACGTAAGCCGGTATGTCCGGGGAGTCAGGTCGTCCGGCAGAGTGATGTTTCCGTAAAAGCCCCCGGACTCGCTTACCTCGCCCTCCACCTCGGCTATGACCTCTCCGTCATAGTAGTCTTCCTCCAGGGTAACCTTGTAGGCCCCCCGGTAGATAAGATAGTTCCCCAGAGACAGGGTCCGGTCCACCCCCCGGAAGGTAAGAATCTCGCCGGGTTTGTACAGTCCCCGGTCAGAAAACATAAAGGTGGTAATGCCAATTTCTTCCGCCCTATGGGGCGCGCCGGAAGGAACCCCATAGGCCCAGATATTGTGGGACGAGGGCTCAAAGATAACCCGGTCCCCGTCTTTCTCCGCCGACACGTAGGGCCGGTCATTATAATAATTGCCGCCGCCGCTCCGGTACAGTTCACTCCGGAGCCTTCCCATGGCAATAGGGATTACCGCAAGACCATCGGCGCCGGTCCGGGCGGAACCGAAATTCGGCAGAGCAGAAAGATCATTCCCCTCAATATCGCTGGGGGAAATTAAGGCAACCTCCGCTCCCTCTACGGGCTCCCCCGTGGAGAGGCTTGTTACCAGGACCGCGGCCTTATTAAAGCCGTAACGAACCGAAAGCCCCAGATCGGTAACCTGGAGGGTAACGCCGTTCTCCGTTTCCGAGGTCCCGGTTCTGTAGGTCTTGGTCCGCCAGTCCAGATCCGCGGTATGATACCTGATGGACGCATCGAAGGAAACAAAACCCCTTCCCCGGCTGTTCAGATAGGGCTTAAGATCCATCTCTTCAAAATAACGGTAGTTCTTCTCGCCCGGATTAAGCGTAAAGGTATCGGTCTTTACCGCCGCAGGACTAAAGGGATTGTTCTTTGACGAAAGCCGGTAGGAGCCGTGGACGATATTTTTATATTCAAAGAGGTAACGCGGATCAAACTGGGCTTCCAGGATACGATGGTCCTCCCAGTTATTCAGAAAACGGATATCCCCCCGGGGCGGCGGCTCATCGGGAACCTTGATTTCCGCCGTATAAGGAGCGCTCAGCTTTCTGCCGTACACATCCTCCACATTGCCGTTGATGCGGATATTAAACGTATCGCCGTAACCGACGGGCAGATTATAAATACGCGCCACATTGCCGAAAATTTCAATGTTACCGCTGCCGATGGTCATAGCCGGTTCCAGCGAAATATTCCGCTGCACCGTATCCTGGTTAAGGCGGCAGGAAAAGTTGATGTCCACCAGGTTGAGGTATTTCCCGTAAGAGGGAATCCGCTCGCAGCCGCTGACCTTAAAAGGCCCGGGAGTATGGAAGGTATGGACCTGATCCGCCTGGGTCCCCAGGGTTCCGTTAAAGGACCGGGCCCCCCGCTTTAAGGTAACCTTCACCGGCGTATCGAACTCAACGCCGGAACCGAGCCTAAGGGTAATCTTATTGGGAGCATCCTGGGTCAGGGTAAACTGCTTAACGCCGGAATTGGCGGCGACCTCCAGGTACCGGGCAATATCCGCATTAACAGGATAGTTAAAGACAAGGCCTATCTGCCCTGCCGCTTCCGGCGGCACATCGTTGTTTGAAAAAACAAAGCCGGTACGCTTCCTGAAATCCTCGCCGGGACGCATGCTTTGTATTTTCAGTTCTTCGGTATGAAAGGTGAAGGTAGTCTCCCCGCTGATCCGCTGTCCATGGAGGGACGCCGCCTGGGGGTTTACCCTAATTGTATAGATCTGCTGACTCTGGCAGGGCTCCTCCGCTTCAAAACTGAGAAAGCCGGTACCGTACCAGCGAAAACTGCCCTTTAAGGCGGGGGTAATACTGACCAGGGGGGAATTCGCAGACTGAGGCCCCAGAGCCGACAGGGCAACCATGGGCTGGGAAAAGATAACATAAATGGAAGGACGCTGAATTTCGGAAGAGAAAAACCCCTGGGGACCCCAGTCAACCACCGTCAGGGGGCCGGAAGATCCGTCAGCCTCAAGCTGTCCCGCCCGGCCCCTGGACTGGGCCTCCTGGATGGTCCTGATCCGGGCCGCCTCCCGTTCGGGGTTGTAGTATTCGGTTTTATAGGCCGAAAGCCGCCGCAGTCCCGGAATAACCGAAGGCCCCTGGGAGCTCTGCCTAACGCCGGCCCCGGCCGCAGGGGAAAGGGTATCCACGGACTGTTCCGGTTCGGGGGCCAGGGGACGGTAGTCCAAGGTAAAGGCGGCGTCCAGATTCTCCAGCGTAGCCAGCTCAATCCCGTAATCCACGGCGGTTCCCGAGCTGAGACCATAATCGCCGCCGCCCTGGCCGCCCCGGTCCCGCTTCTTGCAGGAACCCAAAACGGCCCCGCAGAGGAGCAGCGTAAGGCAAAGGGAAAGAAGTCTCTTCATCATGGTAAGCAGTATAATCCCTTTGATGAATTCCCGCTATAGCCGCCGGAACTTTTCCGGTCATTGACGAACCATAGAGTTATCCGGAAATTACAATTTCTGCCGAACCAGGGGGCCGCCAACAGCCGCTTAAAAACAACAAAAAACGGCTTTTGTCAAAAAATCAGCGTTTTTTGGAAACTTATGCCGGACGAGCTTTTCCCAAAACCCGGTTAGTTTCGGGAAAAGCTTCCGAAAAAACGGGCAAAACCCGTTTTTTCATATAAATCTAAGTTATGCGAAATTCAGAGCAGTAGGTGTATAAAAAATCATACCATTAATCATAAAAATCACCATATCCAACGTTTTATTAATCGCTTGAAATAAAAAAACTCTGTGATAATATGTTAAGAAATATTGGAGATGGAGAAATGACTGAAGTAAAAGATGGATATATAATTGATTATATTTCCGGAATTGAAGTCAAGGCAACACCTGAGGAAATTGGCGCTGTTCAAATTTTTTCCAGAATTCTTGTTAATGACTATAATTATCCTAAAAACGCTATACAGACACGTCCTCAATGGCGGGTAAAAATTCGTCCATCCGATATAAAAAAGGAATATCCGGTAGATATAGCCGTCTTCACTGAAAAAGAGCATAACGAGGATAATATCTATATTATCATAGAATGCAAAAAGCCAAATAGAAAAGATGGGCGAACACAATTAGAAGATTATTTGCGATTTTCAAAAGCCCAATTGGGGGTTTGGTTTAATGGCGAAGAAAAGTTATTTTTGAAGAAAACAGAACAAAAGGGAAAAGTTGTTTTTGAAGAAATTCCCAATATACCAAAGCATGGAGAGCGGCTTGAAGATGTTGGTCTATACAAAAGGAAGGATTTAAAACCAGCCCACAACTTGAAAAGTATATATAAGACCATCAGAAATTATCTTGCGGCAAATGCTGTTGGAATTACCAGAGATGAAGTATTTGCACAGCAAATTATTAATCTGACATTTTGCAAAATATATGATGAAAGGTTTACAAAACCTGATGAAACGGTTAAATTTAGGGCTGGTTTAAGTGAAAAATCTAATTTAATTAAACAGCGAATTGTAAAACTGTTTGATTTGGTAAAAGAAAAATATTCGGATGTTATAGATCCGGGTGATAGCATACTATTGGATGAGAATTCATTAACCTATGCCGTTGGCGAGTTGCAAATATTTTGTTTAATGGAAAGTGATCGTGACGCTATTGCGGATGCCTTTGAAACATTTGTAAATCCATCCTTAAAAGGAGGCCAGGGTCAGTTTTTTACACCAAGGAATGTTATTAAATTAATTGTTGAAATAATAAATGCAGCTCATGAAGACACAATTATTGATCCTGCATGTGGCAGCGGCGGGTTTATTGTAGAAGCTTTGAAAAGTATATGGAGGAAAATTGATGCAAAAGGGAGTGATTACAGCTGGCCTGAAAAAGAAATTGCATCAGAAAAACAGGAAGCATCTATAAAGAATATCAGAGGAATAGATAAAGATAGCTTTCTAAGTAAAGTCGCAAAAACTTATATGGCGCTTATTGGTGATGGACGGAGTGGTGTTTTTTGTGAAAATAGCTTAGAACAAGTGAAAAACTGGAAAACTAAAACAAGTGAATCTATTAAATTAAATTCGTTCAATGTAGTAATTACTAATCCTCCCTTCGGTAAAAAGTTAAAAGTTGATGATACTGAAATTTTAAAACAATATAACTTAGGGTATATATGGAAATACGACAAGAAAGAAAAAGTGTTTTATAAAACAGAAAAATTACAAAAAGGACAAACGCCGCAAATATTGTTTATTGAAAGATGCATTGATTTCTTGAAAAATGGCGGACGGCTTGGAATAATTGCCCCTGAAAGCATGTTTTGTAATCCATCACATAGATATATTGTTCAATATATAAAAAAAATTGCAAATATCAGAGCAATAATTTCGTTTCCAGAAGAATTATTTCAGCCGTATACGCATGCAAAAACATGTGCTGTAATTATTGAAAAAAGCGATAATCCTGCAAAGGACCATGAAATTTTTATGGCAATTGCAAAATGGTGTGGACATGATTCCAGAGGACTTGCCATCCCTTATGATGACGTTTCAAAAATAATAGAAAAATATAATGTTTATAGGAATGAGAAAAAAATAGAATACGATCACTATGGCTTTATAATAAATGAGGCGGATATAAGAAACAATATTTATTTGCCAAAATACTATAATCCTGAAATTAAAGAAAACATCTTAAAATTAACCAAAACACATGATTTGCTTGTTTTCGGTGATTTGTTAAAGAGAAAAGTGCTGTCACTTTCAACCGGTAATGAAGTAGGAAAGCTGGAATATGGAAATGGAAATATTCCATTTGTCAGAACTTCTGAAATAACAAATTGGGAGTTAAAACTGGATCCAAAACATGGCCTGTCAGAAGAATTGTATCAGTCGTTAAAGGACAAGCAAGATGTAAAAGAAAATGATATTCTTATGGTAAGAGATGGCACCTATTTAGTTGGTTCTTGTGCAATTATTACAAAAAATGAAACGAAAATTGTATATCAAAGCCATATTTATAAGATTCGTTCAAATGATTATAGTGTAATACATCCATTTTTATTATTGGCAGTTTTGACAAGTCCAATTGTTAAAATGCAAATTTCATCAAAGCGATTTACACAAGATATTATTGATACTTTGGGAGAAAGAATAAAAGAATTGATATTGCCTATTCCTAAAGATAAAGATCAAATAAAACAGATTATTAAAAATGTTGAAATTGTTTTAAAATATAAAAAGGAGGCAAGGGAAATTATTAAAAAAACAGTTCTAAATATTGCACAGTATAAATCGGATGATGATATTGATGATATTGAATTTTTAACAATGTTGAAATAAAAATATAAAACTCTGAACTGCACATAACAGGACTGTTTACGCTTCGCCGCCGGTAGGCGGCTCGGGGTTCCGTTCGCCTAGGTCGGCTGCGCTTCCCACGGCTCACTACACCCACAGTTTGTCGGCTCTGGTCTTTGCTACGCAAAGCCCTTATTCGGGCCGCCAAACCGTCGTAAACAACCGGAACGTTATGTGTAATAGTGCCTAAAATCTGTTGTAAATATTTTATAAAAATACAGTAAAAGAGGTTGACATAATAATGAATATTTATAAACATGGGTATGTACTTGACGCAGGTCTAAGATTAGCGAATGCTATTTTCCTCAAAAGTGGGTACAAATTTCCCTCGGAATTTCGTAATTTTGTTGAAAAGGCAGTAAAATTCAGAAAAATATTAGTTTTTTGGAGATTTACAAGGACAGTAGATAGCATTACCTGTATGAAGTGAATACCCAGGTTTATAAATATACTTAAAAGAATGAATAAGGCAGGTTTATTATGGAAACGGCATACGAATTGAGAAATTCAAAACTTGGGCCACGGGTGGTCGATGCACTAAAAAGGCGATATTTTGAC
>JAISMC010000013.1 GCA_031276965.1 Treponema sp. | reverse complement strand
CATCCCCTTGATAATCCGGTCTTCGGTGATGGACGCCGCCCTGCCGGCGGCATCCCGTTCCACCTGGAGGGTTTCAATGCTTTTGCCGTCCCGCAGAATGGTGATGCTGTCCGCCACCTCCGCCACTTCGTTAAGTTTATGGGAAATCAACACCGATGAAATATTGTGCTGATCCCGAAGCTCCCGCAGAATCTGGAGCAGATGTTCACTGTCGTTTTCGTTGAGCGCCGAGGTGGGTTCATCCAGAATCAGGATCTTGGCGTCCTTTGCCAGAGCCTTGGCAATTTCTACCAGCTGCTGCTTGCCCACCCCCAGCTTGTTCACCGGCATATTGGGGTTTTCATCCAGCCCCAGTTTCCGCATATATATAAGCGCGTCATCCCGCGTTTTATCCCAGTTAATGATGTTGTATTTTGCCCGCTCATCCCCCAGAAAAATATTTTCCGCTATGGAAAGGTAGGGACTGAGAGCCAGTTCCTGATGGATGATCACGATGCCGGTTTTTTCACTTTGTTTAATACCGGCAAAGGCGCAAGACCTGCCTTCAAAAATTATATCTCCCTCATAACTGCCGTGGGGATATACCCCGGACAGAACCTTCATCAGCGTGGATTTTCCCGCACCGTTTTCTCCCACCAGGGCGTGTATCTCCCGCCGCGTAACCCGGAGGTTTACATGATCCAGAGCCCTAACGCCGGGAAAGGTTTTGGTGATATTTTTCATTTCAAGCAAAACAGCTTGATCGGGCATAAAACGCTCCTTAATTATAGAAGCTCTTTGAAAATAACTATTTCAAAGAGCTTCTAAAGGAAAAAACAACTGAACCGGCCCTAAAAGCTATGCCCCCGGAACCGTTAAGAACCGGGAGATCTCAACTACAGGCCGAGTTCCGCAGCGGTATGATAGCCGGTATCGATCACGTCCTTTTGGACATTATCTTTGGTAACGATAACGGAATCAAGCAGCAGAGACGGAACTATCTTGACGCCGTTGTTGTAACTCGTGGTGTCCAGGCCGGCAGGGGTCTGGCCCTGCATAAGGGTATCCACCAGGGTAACCGTGGCGGCCCCCAGGGAACGGGTGTCCTTCAGTATGGTGGCGTACTGCTCACCGGCAAGAATCGACTTAACGGAGGCGGCGATGCAGTCCTGGCCGCCCACTACCGGGAGGGGCTTGCCGGGGGTGCTGCCATAGCCGACGGCTTTGCAGGCTTCCAGGCACGACAGGCTGATGGGATCGTAGGGAGACAGAATGCCGTTGAGCACCACATCCCCTGAGTAGTAAGCCGAAAGCAGGTTCTCCATGCGCTTTTGGGCTTCCGCGGCATCCCAGCGCAGGGTACCGATTACGGCCCGGTCTATCTGGCCGGAAGGCACCTTAAGCACCCCTTTATCAAAGTAGGGTTTGAGCTTGTCTACCGCGCCCTGGTAAAAACCGACGGAGTTGTTGTCGTCAGGAGAACCGGCAAACAATTCAACAATAACCGGTTTTGCGGTGGTGGCCTCGTCCAGCTTGAGGCCGGTAATCAGGATATCGCCCATCTGTCCGCCGACTTTGTAATTGTCGAAGGAGACATAGTAGTCCACATTGGGGGACTGCATCAGAAGCCGGTCATAGGAAATGACGGGAATCTTAGCCGCGGCGGCGTTCTCAAGCTGGTTGGAGAGGGCCGAACCGTCGATGGATGCGATGACCAGAATTTTTACCCCCTTGGTGATCATATCGTCGATCTGGCGGGTTTGGGTGGCGATGTCGTCATCCGAATACTGCAGGTCTACGGTATATCCCAGTTTTTCCAGTCCCTCTTTGACTGCGTTGCCGTCTTTAATCCACCGTTCCTCCGACCTGGTGGGCATGACGACGCCGATTAAACCCTTTCCGCCCGCCTGGGCGCCGCTTTGGCCGCCCTCTTTCCGGCAGCCTACAAAAATGGTTCCCGCAGCCAGAAACAGCGCCAAGGCCGCTACTAAACTTCTTTGCATGAACTTCATTTTCTTCCTCCATATTGTTTTTTACGCGAAGGCTGAACACTGCGTGTTCGTTCACGTTAATGGGTTCATTGTACTACGGGAATTTATGGCTGTCAATCTCTTTTATTCGCAAGCGGGTCCGATGTCCCTTCGCTTCCGGCGGGACCGCCGGTTCACGGCGGGATCCGGCGCCCAAGCATACGCCTTCCGGCGGGACGCTCTATTCCACGGGGATATTTTCCCTGATATATACATCCAGGGGTATTTCTATTTTAGAAGGTATATGTTGTTCCAGCACGATGCGGCGGTACAGATTCAGCAGAGCCTGGCGGCCCTGTTCTTCAGGACGCTGGGAGATTATCGCACTTATCTCCCCGTTCCGCAGCAGTTCCCGGTTTTTGGGGATAAGATCGTAACCCACCAGGATAAAGGGCCGTCTTCTCTTTTGCCGTTTCGCAGCTTCCGCAACCCGGTGGGCCATACAGTTGGTGATAAAGATCCCCGTAAGATCGGTATGTTCCGCCAAAAAGAGGGCAATTTCATCAACCGATATTTCATGCCCCTTGTAGTCGGAATACTCCCGCACCACCGCAGAAAAACCATGTTCCCCGGCGTAGCGCAAAAACCCGTCCCTGCGCCGGGTGATGTGATAGTCCTCCCCATGGGTGTCCAAAACCGCCGCCGGTTTTGTTATCCTCCCCGCCAGGAGATGCATCAGCCTTCCCGCCAGATACCCTCCCCTGAATGAATCCTGACCTATGGCGCAGAGGGGCTTGACTTCGGGAAGATCGGCGTCAAAAAAAATACAGGGAATGCCGCTGTCCTGGATCTTTGTTATCAAACTTTTGATCCTTGCCGGCATTATGGGAGATAAAATTATCCCCTCAGGTTTTTCCGCCAATAAGGTATCCGCAGCCCTGCGAAAGTCCTTGACGCTGTAACGGTCAAATTCGATAATCTCCGTTTTTACCCCCAGGGGGGCAATTTCTTTGGCGCCCTCCTGTATTCCCTCCAAAACCTGGCTCCAATACCAGGCATCCTGATCCCGCCGGGGCAGAAACGCGCTGAACCGGTACGCCCGGTTCCGCTTGAGCCGGCGGGCTATGGGGTTTGGGGTAAACCGGTATTTTTCGATGATCGCTTTAATTCTGGCCCTGGTCTCCGCCGATACCCGGCCCCGGTTGTAAATGACCCGGTCTACGGTTCCTATCGAGACATTTGCCAGTTCCGCGATCTCCTTAACGGTCATCAATTTCTTAAACTATAGTATCCGTTAAGAACAGTAAAGCCATCCCAAAATGCCGCGGCAAAACAGGAAGCGGCGCACAGCGGATTCACGCCGCCGTTCCGGCGGAAAGCGCGGGAGAACCGTTCTGCCCGGTTCAATTGCCTTTACGCGCCTGCCTTCAAATTCTTTTGAATAAGCATGTCCGTTATTCCGGCGGCGGTTACTACATATTCTTCGCATTGGACCCTGCGTTCCGCCGAATTCCAGTCAAAGGCCCTGGTCAGTATCCGGCAGCAGGCGGCGTTATGCTTTGCCCGGAAAAGCTCATGCAGCTGATTAACCAGCGTAAAGGCCAGGCGTTCCGATTCAAAATTACGGCTGCGGCCCGCCAGCAGGCCTATCACCATGATACAGCCGGTAAGGGCGCCGCAGGCGCAGCCCGATTCGCCAAAGCCCGCGGCAAAGCCGGTGGTGATCTTGTAATCCTCCGAGGTATAGTCCAGGTTGTAGACCTCGTTGAAGGCCCGCAGCACCGATTCGCTGCAGTAGGAACCGTTTCTGAAATAGCGCAGAGAGAGGGCCACCGCAGGGGGGACGGCTCCGTCAAGGGTTTCTTTGATTTCCTTATCAAGACGCTTAATGCCGTCCTTGATGTCCGCAGCGAATTCCTCAAAGAGCCAGGTACTCAGATACCGTTCCCCCGAATCGGGGATGATCGTCAAAATCCGCTTGCCCTTGTTCTCCGGACGTTTCGCCAGTTCCAGGGCGGCCCAGACATTAATTGCCCCCGAGATGCCGACCAGCAGCCCCTCCTGCCTGGCCAGGGACCGGGCGATTCCGGAGGCGTCGTCATCCACCGCTTTGATGATCTCGTCCACTACGGAAAGATCCAGTACTTCGGGAACAAAGCCTGCGCCTATGCCCTGTATGCGGTGGGGCGAGGCCGCTCCCCCGGAGAGAACGGCGGACTTGAAGGGTTCCACCGCAACCACCTTGATGTCCTTCTTCCGTTCCTTTAACACCTGTCCGACCCCGGTCAGGGTGCCGCCGGTCCCGACGCCGGCGACAAAAATATCAATCTGCCCATCCGTGTCGTTCCAGATTTCCTCCGCCGTGACAGCGCGGTGTACCGCCGGGTTTGCCGGGTTGGAAAACTGCTGGGGGATGAAGGCGCCGGGACTAGAAGCCGCCAGCTCCAGCGCCTTCTTGACCGCTCCTTCCATGCCGTCATAGGCTTCGGTCAGGACGATCTCGGCGCCAAAGGCGCTGAGGATCTTGCGCCGTTCCATGCTCATAGTTTCGGGCATGGTCAGAATCAGGCGGTATCCTTTTATGGCGCAGACATAGGCCAGGCCGATGCCGGTATTGCCGCTGGTCGGCTCTATCAGCGTTCCGCCGGGCTTGAGTTTTCCCTCCCTTTCGGCGGCCTCTATCATGGCCAATCCTATCCGGTCCTTGACGCTGGAAAGGGGGTTAAAAAATTCCAGCTTGACTACAATCTCGGCGCCGTAGGGATTGATCCGGTTAAGACGTACCAGCGGCGTATTGCCGATCAGACTGGTCAAATTATCCGCAATTCTCATATCCGTTTTAACTCCTTACATTGAGAACTGAGCCCGTTCCATTATGTCGTCCTGTACTTCCTTTGCCAAAGGCACGAAGAGGGTACTGTATCCGGAAACCCGGACCAAAAGATCGCCATAATCCTCCGGGTGCTGCCGGGCCCGGATATAGGTTTCATTGTCCACAAGATTGAACTGGACATGCTGACCGTACTTATCAAAAAGCACTTTGATAAGAGCGATGACCCGCGATCTCTCCGTCTCCGTGGACAGGGACTTCGCGGTAAGCCGCATATTTAATATGGCCCCCTTCTGGAACCAGAGGCTCGGCATTTTGCCCACCGAATTTACGGTGGCGGTGGGCCCGTTCTTCTCGCTGCCGTTATTAGGGGATATGCCGTTGTTGAAGGGCTTGCCCGCTTTTCTGCCGTCGGGGGTGGCCCCGGCGAATTTTCCGAAGGCAACATTACCGGTTACCGGCGTCTGGCTGATAGCG
>JAISMC010000059.1 GCA_031276965.1 Treponema sp. | reverse complement strand
AGCTGTTTTGTACGATTGCCTTTCGACTATTCATGTCCAACCTCATCTGCCTTATCTCCCTGATAAGGCTGGTATAGTTTTGGACTGGATTTTTAGTTATTAGGCATCCGCTTTTTCGGCTGGATTTTATTTTTAGGCATCACGTCCCTATGGAACTTACGGAGACCGCATGTAAATACCGGATTCCGGAACAGCCGTTTCTTCGTCATGACAGCGGCGGCCTGTTCTCTTCCTTAAAAATACCTGAAGAGGATACCCAGATCAATGGCGTAGGTGGGACGAACCCCGGGATCCAGCCCCAGCTCCTTTCCATGAATGGCGAAATCCAGTTTCAGATATTTCAAATCCAGTCCGAATCCGGCGGCGGGCAGGGCATCGCTGATTCCCAGGCGGAGACTTAGCACATGAAGGAGCCGTAACTCCGCCCCCAGTCCTATGTTGAGTATGGGATTGCGGGGGATCAGGGCGGCAAGATCCAGAAAATCATTGTAATCCAGCATCACCGCCAGATTGGAAATATAGCGATCCAAGAAACCGGAATGTATACGATAGGAAATTCCCAGATTCAAACGGGGCCGTACCGTGGCATAGGAACTGTCCGAAGCGGACTTGTCCCTATAGCCGGAGAGGGAATCGTAGGAACTTACCAGGGCGGGGGAATACGCGTCAAAGCAGACCAGGCCGACGGCCAGATCCTCCATAAAGGTATAGCGCAGTCCCAGATCCAGCCCCATACCTAAATGGGTCTCGCAGGGGTTTCCCATAAAATCGCTGATGATATCCCCCGCGTCAAAAATAGACGCCTCCATGTTGACCATGCCCCGGTAAAAACCCTTGGCTAAAAAACCGCCGTCAAGGACATGCCTAGGTTTATCAACAAACCTGAAAGAATAACCTCCCAGGAGCAAAATCTCCCCGGAGAGAACCGGCCTAATTATGCTGGAAGTCATCTTTACATCGGTTTTGGTCCGGCTGAAAATCCCCAGACCCATTCTGCGGCCCACCCAGCCCAGAGCTACGGGACCAGCCATGTCAAAGCCCACTGCGCCGGGGGCAATGCCGGATAGATTTAGATCCCCGCCGGAATAACCGGTAAGCATGTCAAACAATTCAAAGAGCGGACCGTACATGCTTACCGTGATTTCGGCGGCGCTAAACTGATCCTCCACATCGATCAATGCGGCGGGATTGGTAAAGAGGACATAAAAATCATCCGCAAAGGCCGCATGGGTTCCCCCCATCCCTCCCGAACGGGCGGAGGGCATGACAAAGGGGTCTATCGTCTCCCCGAAGACCGGAAGGATCGGCGCGGAAAAGAGAATAAGTATCACCAGTCCCCGTATGCTCCGGCCCATTAAACGCTCCTTAGATAAGGTTCAATCCGTCTATAACATCTTTTATTGCGCCGGAAACATCCGGTTTCCCATAGGCCTCCGCCGCCAATTTATAAATCAGAGAACCGGGATCTGGCATGTAGCTATCGATAAAATTTGAAAGTCCCGATTGTTTTGCCTCAGCCGCCAGAAGAATCGCGGCGGCCATGGCAAGATCGCCGGCGCTGGCGGCATTCACAAAGCCGGGGTTCGCAGTTACCGGATCGGTCCCCAGGATCTGCTCCAGTACTGCCGCAGCGGCCCGCAGGTTGCCCGCATCATTCAGGGCATTGTTAATCAAACTCCTAATGCCGTCTGCATTCAGGTCGTCCTTCCCGCGAAGGTTCCGTAAAATCGCGCTGCCCAGTTCAGAGGCGTTGGCCGCCGCCGTAAGGCCTGCGGCCCAGAGTTTTGCCTGATCCGGAGGGGAAGCCCCCGCGGCAGCGCCTCTGATATTTTTAAGCAGCTCCAGGGACAGATCGGGATCATCCTCGGTAAGCTTCACCAGTTCCCATACATTACCGGCGTCCACATCGGGGATTAGATCCGCGGGGTCCCGTGCCGCCCAGGGGGCCAGGGAAGCCGAAAAGAAATCGGAACAACCTGCCGCAAATACCAGCAAAAGCAGAAACAAAAGTCCGTATTTAACTTGTCTCATAACCATAACCATAACGCCATTTTAACAATTAGTCCGCCGCTTCCGCACCCGGAAGCAGTTCCGCCAGCGCGTCGAAGGCGGCGCCTTCCTCCGCAGGGGCGGTAATACGGCAGTCCACCGCCGTGCCCGGGACCATGTCGAGGCCGGTTTTGATCTTCAGCCTAAGATAATTATCGGAAACCGCGCCGGAATACCCCGGATTTTTTTTATCCCGGCCCTGCACTACGGCGGCCACGGTCCTTCCCATCCACCGCCGGCAGTAACTTTTCCGGCCTTCCCTGGCCAGGGAGAGGAGTACCTCTACCCGCCCGGCCGCTTCCCTTTCGGGGACCGCCTTTCCAAAGTCATATGCCTCCGTTCCCGGCCGCGGGGAATAGGGAAAAGCATGAATCCAGGCAAAGCCGGTATCCGTACAGAGGCGCCGGGTCTTTTCAAATTCCTCCCTGGTTTCACCGGGAAAGCCGGTGATAATATCGCAGGCTAAAAAGGGATCCTCCTTGACCGAGCGGAGCAGCGCCGCGGCCCGGCTGACCGTACCGGGCCCATAGGGCCTCCTCATCATCTCCAAAATCAGGGGACTCCCCGACTGAATTGAAAGGTGAAAGTGGGGCCTTATCCTGGGATGGGAAAGGATCTCCCCCAGTTCCGGCGTAACCGCTTCGGGTTCCAGGGAAGAAAGCCTCAGGGCAATGGCACGGCTTCCCTCAAGGAGGCACTGCAGCAGGGAAGAAAGCCCTCCGGAACCGTCTCCGCCGTCCCGCCACTGGCTTATATTCACTCCGGTAATCACGGCTTCCCCGTAACCGGCTTCCTCCAGCTGCAGGAGGCGGGCCAGGGCAGTTTCCGCGGGCAGGCTTACGCTGGGTCCCCGGGCCAGGGAAACCCGGCAATAGGAACAGCGCCGGTCGCAGCCGTCCTGGATTTTTAAGAAGGCCCGGGAATGAAAAGAGAAGGAACCGGCGTTGAAGCGGAAACGATCCGAACCGGGGTCTTTGGGGACGGAAAGATTCTCCGTCCAGTCCTGCAGCAGGGCGGGAAGATCCGCTCCGCCGCAGTCCGCTTCCCTTAGAAAAACGGGAAGATCCAAAAGGGCGCCCTTCATGTCTCCCCCGGCTACAAAAAGGCGGCCCGCATAATCCGGCGACTCTCCCTCCAGCGCCTTTAGGACATCCCGGTCCAACTGGGCGTAACAGCCGGTTACAATCAGGCAGGACCGGGGATTGCTCCGCAGCGCCTGCCGTATGCAGCGCCGGGCCTTCTGTTCCGCCTTGGAGGTAACCGTGCAGGTATTGAGAATCACCAGGACCGGCCCTTCTCCCGGCGGCGGAGACAGGGAAAAGCCGGAACGGCGAAAAGCCGCGGCCAGGGATTCGGTTTCAAACTGATTAAGCTTGCAGCCCAGGGTCTGAAAAGAAACGGAAAGCACGGTTACCGGGCATCCAGGGCCTGCCGGGTTCTGTCCAGGCCGCGGCGGGCATCGGTCATTTGGGAATTCAGCGACAGGGCCCGTTCGTAGGCGCTTATGGCGGACTGCAGTTCTCCGGCGCTTTCCCTGGCATAGGCCAGCCGGGTCCACCAGGCGGCGTTTCCAGGCACATAGTGTACCGCCGTAGATAGGGCTATATCGGCGTGATGGAAACGGCCCAGGCGGATGTAGATCTCTCCCAGGAAATAATAGACCATATCAATACGGCCCCCCTCCGGAGCAAGATTGACATATTCCTGAAAATACTGAAGGGCTTCGCTGTTTCGCCCCTGGTAATAACCAATCTCTCCGAGGATCTCAATTATCCGGGGATCGTAGCGGCTCAGACTGCGGCCCGTCAGCCCGTGGGGACGGGCCTCCTCGTAGCGGCCCAGCCTGATAAGGCTCCAGCATATCACCACACGGGCTTCCAGATTATCGGGATTCGAGGCAATCTCGTTGAGGCATATCGAAATCGACTGTTCATAGTTGCCGTTCCGGTATTCCTGGAGCGCATCCGGACGAATCTGGGCAAAGGAGGAGACGGCCATAAGCATACAAACCGCCCCGGCTTTAATCCGTCTGTTCATGACTACTCAGAAGCCCTTCTTTCCGTCATGGTACAACGGCCGTTAAAAACACAGCCCGTTTCCATAAAAATCTCCGGAGCGCTGACATTGCCTATCAGCTTACCCGTAATAGCCACCTCTACTTTTTCCGCCGCGTTTACGTTTCCCTTAACGGAACCCCGGACGATAACTCTTGATGCACTGATATTTGCCTCTACCACCGCCGCCTCATCAATAACCAAGATGCTCTGGGCTATAATCTCCCCGGAAAGCCTGCCCCTGATTAGAAAGGGCTTGTCAAAACGGAGGGTCCCGGAAAATTCAATGTCGGGAGATAAAATAGTGTCAAAATCCTCGTCTTCCAGCGCATCATTATGTACGTCTGTCATAAATTTTACTCTACTGGTTATGGCGGCGAGATTCAAGGGATTTTTACATGAAACCCGCCGCATTGCGGCGGCCGGACGCTTGCGGGATCCCGCGGATCGGGATATGCTATAAGAGTTACCGGATCAACGCAAACCCGGCTTCCCGGCGGTTCCGGGGAAACATATCGAAGGAGTATTCCATGGATTTTGTAAAAGAAATGCGGGCCAAGGCTAAATCTCTTAAAAAAAGGCTGGTCCTGCCCGAAGGAACCGAAAGCCGGACTATCAAGGCCGCCCGGATCCTCGTTGACGAGGGTCTTGCGGCGGCGGTTACGCTGGTAGGTAAGGAAGAGAATATCCGGGCCGCCGCCGGAAAAGAGGGGGTAAAACTGGAGGGCGTCCTCATTATCGACCCCGGTTCTTCCGCTTCGCTGGAAAAATATGCCGGCGAATACTATGAACTGCGGAAACACAAGGGAATGACCCCCGGACAGGCTAAGACCGATATAATCGATCCCCTGCGCTGGGGGGCCATGATGGTCCGCCGGGGAGACGCCGATGCCATGGTGGCGGGGGCGGAAAACACTACCGGAGACGTACTCCGGGCGGGGCTTGCCATCATCGGTACCGTTCCCGGCCTTAAAACCGCCTCTTCCTGTTTTGTCATGTCCGGTCTCGATCCTTCCTGGGGCAAGGAGGGGGCCTTGATCTTTTCCGACTGCGCGGTGGTGCCGGATCCCACGGCGGAACAGCTTGCGGATATAGCAGAAAGCGCCGCCCAGTCCTGCCGTGAATTTCTGGGGGCCGATCCGGTGGTAGCCTTGATGTCCTTCTCCACCAAGGGGTCCGCCAAACATGACGACGTTGCCAAGGTACAGGCCGCTGTGGAATTGCTCAAAAGGAAACAGCCCGGCTTTGTTTTCGACGGGGAACTCCAGGCCGACGCGGCCCTGGTGCCTTCGGTTACCGACAAAAAGGCTCCGGAAAGTCCCGTGCGGGGCAGGGTAAATACCCTGGTATTTCCCGATCTGGGGGCAGGGAATATCGGCTACAAGCTGGTTCAGCGCCTGGGTAAGGCGGATGCCTTCGGCCCCTTCCTGCAGGGCTTTGCAAAGCCGATCAGCGATCTTTCCCGGGGCGCTTCGGTGGACGATATCGTGGTAACCTGCGCGGTTACCCTGTCCCGGGCAAAATAGCCGGTCAGGGTATATGTGAACCGCAGCGCCGGGAGCAGTTTTTACCAAAAGGCCGCCTCAAAGAGAAGCGCCGCCGAAGGACGGCGGAAGTTTACCCAGGCGGTGGCGGCGGGGAGCCGGCGGGACTATAAGGCCGCCGTATCCCTTCTGGTGGAACTCATCTCCGAATACGATACTCCCCCCGAGGCATATCTCTATCTGGGCCGTTCTTTCCATGCCCTAAAGGAGTACTCTAAAGCTCTGGCCGCCTATAACGACTATCTCAGGCTCAAGCCTAATTCTTCCGAGGGTTGTCTTTTTGCGGGCCGTACCTATCTGACCATCAGCCTGCCCCACCGGGCGGTTCCCCTGCTGCGGAGGGCCCTCCATTTTAACCCTTCCAGCGTCAGTACCATGGCCCTGCTGGGGACAGCCTACCTAAAATCAAGGCATGCGCGGATGGCGGTGGAACTGCTCCAGCGGGCGGTAGAAACCGCTGCAAAAAAAGAAATATCCCCCAGGGAAAGCCGCCGTATCTACCGGGCCTATCTTAACGCTCTCTTCATCCGGGGTATAGCCCTCTGCCGGATGGAAAATTTCGATCTGGGCATGCAGATGCTCCGTTTTGTGCTGGAAAACGGCCGGGACATTAACGCCGACGGCAGAAGCATTACCGACACTCCCCTTTTAAGACTGGAACTGGGCCGGGCCTGCAGGGAGACCGGAGAACTCCGGGAAGCCCTGGAACACTACTCCAGGGCCGCCGAATATGCTCCTGGGGATCTGCGAATTCGCTGGTATAAGGCTTCCCTTTTGATGATGCTGGGAAAAAATGCCGAAGCCCTGAAGGAACTGGCCTATATACGTTCCAAGGAAAAAGGCCGGCCCCTGCCGGACCTTCCCTGGAACAGCAAACTGGTAGATCAGTTCATGATCCGCTCCTTCCTCATGGCCGGAGAATGGCGGCGGGCCGCGGAGGTATGCCGGCGCTGGCTTAAAAACCGGGAAGCGGACCCCATGATCCACGCCATGTACGCCGAAGCCCAGCGGAACATGGGGGATTTTACCGCCGCCGCCAATCACCTGGAACGGGCTCTGGAACTGGACGGAGAGCGGATTGAGCTTTGGTATGAGTACATCCTTGTCGCCTGGGAATGGCGGAACTGGAACAAGGTAAAAAAAATTCTCGAAATTCTGCAAAAACTGGGGGGCGCCCCGGACATGATCGGGCGTTTTTCCGTTTTATACGAAGCCGCGGTGGGAAAAGATGACAAGACTATCATCGATCTGCTTCAAAAAGCCATCCATAGGCTGGGGCCCGAACCGGAACTCATGTATACCCTGGGGGAACGTTACCTCAAGGTGGGCCTGGTCGAGGACTCCGTAAGCTGGTTTGAAAAGACCCTGGCCCTTAAAAAGGACCACGAGCGGGCCCATCTGGGGCTCATCGCCGCCCTGGAGGCCCTCGTTAATGAGAACGTATCCGGAAGCCGGGACAGGCTTTTAAATACCTACAATGATTATCTGGACCGGTGGTCCGATAACCTGGGGATACGCCGGGACCGGGCTCTCTTTCTCATCAGGACCGGTGAATTTGCCAGGGCTGCGGAGGAATTGGAATCTCTGCTGATCTGGGAACCGGCAAACCCCACGCTCAGGCGGGTTCTGGCTTATGCGTACCGTAAAAACGGCCGTTACCGGGAGGCGGCGGTCTTTCTCAAGGCCCTGCTCAAGGAAAAACCCGGCGATATTTCCCTGCTTTTGGAATTTTCCGGTTGTCTTGAACGGGCCGGAGCAGGGTATTACGCCCGGGCGGTACTGGAAAAGGCCATGCTTTACTTTGAAAAATCTCCGGAAATCCCCATGGCCCTGGGCCTGCTCTGGTTCAGGGAGAAAAAAATCGAACGATCCTTCGATTTGCTGCGGGAAGCCGCGGGGAGAAATACCGGGGATCCCCGGCCCTATCAGTGGATGGCGGTAATTTCCCGGAAGATCGGCGACCGGGAGGGGGCCAGGAAATTTGATGAGGCCGCGGAAAAACGGAAAAAAATGCCCGCAGAGGCTTAAAATTCAACCCTTTTTCAAAAAAAAGGTGGTATGTTTTATAAATATATTTTATAATGAAACGGAGCATAAAAAAATTTCATGATTGAATACAAGGGGGAAGACAATGGCAATTAAGGCGATGGATTTATTCGAGGCCTACGCTCAGGATAAATTGCCCAAGGATCAGGGATACGTTATCTCTTCTTTTTTCAGCACCAATTCGGCCTATTCAATATACGAGATTGTCTCATATTCAGGGGTAAAATCCATTTATCTCACCGAAACAGGCCTCACCTTTCAGACCAACGGCCGGAAGCTCCACGTGCTGATCGAGCCCGCCTCTTATCCAAACAAGTCGATAGAGCCCTACGTAAGGAACAACAACGAACAGATCCCCCTCCGGTTCAATGAACTGGAAACGATTATCGCCAAAAACCAGAGCAAAATTATGATAGCCAAGAAACCTCTTGACTCTTTCTCTTCTTTCACTATTTTGAAGCCCACGGGCATCAACTTTGCCCTGGTCTTCTACCGCCTGCCGGACCTCTTTGAAACGGTGACAGCCTTCTTTGAGAAAACTTTCAACAAAGAAGCGGGTATCCCTATGACGGATGCTAAAAAAGGCTCCAAAAAGGTTACGGAAATAATTGAAAAAACCATGAACTTTGTAGGGGATTACACTTCTTCTTAAGCTTTCCAGTCAGCAACTCCATTCCAGAGCTGGAGTTGATCCCTGAAACCAAAAGGGCTGTCCCCTTTCTGGACAGCCCTTTTTTACGTCCTGCGGTTTCCGCCTGTCCGGGGACCGCTATCCAATACCATTCTTAATGTAGACACAAAGTCCGTGGTTCGTCCACAAAATAACCGGCCCTGCAGACAGACCCTATTTAGCGGCCTTTCCTTCCGCCTTTTCCAGTTCCGCCCGGGCCACCGCCAGCAGGGCAATGGGCACCGAATAGGAGGAGCAGGATACATAATTCAGCCCGGCGTCCATACAGAATCGCACATTCCCCGGATTGGCTCCATGTTCTCCGCAAAGGCCGCAGACCAGATCCGGCCGGGTAAGCCGTCCCCGTTCAACCGCCATGGCAATCAGCTCCTTAACCCGGGGGTCCAGGGTGCTGAAGGGATTCCCTATGATCAGGTCAAAGAGGGTATAATCGGGCATAAAAGCCGTAAAGTCATCCCGGGAGATTCCCAGGGCGGTCTGAGTCAGATCGTTGGTACCGAAACTAAAGAAACGTCCGTACTTGGCGATCTCCCCGGCCCCCAGGGCGGCGGCGGGAAGCTCTATCATAGTACCGATTTGGTACTCAATCGGCTTGGCCTTCTTTTCCTTCCTCAGAACTTCCTCGATATCCACAATCCCGGTATAGCTGGAACCTTCGATCTTCTTCCCGTAGGCGATAAGTTTAAGCTCCGAAGCGTTCATAACGATGGGAACCATGATCTCGGGACGGGCATCCACTTTTTCGGCCCGGAGCGCATAGGCCGCCTCGAAAATGGCCCGTACCTGCATGGCGTAAATCTCAGGGTAAGAAACGGCGATACGGCAGCCCCGGTGTCCCAACATGGGGTTAAACTCGTGGAGGGATTCAATCTGGGCCAGAACCTCCGCTTTGGAAGGTTTGATGTTTTTGGTCTTTGCCACATAGGCCAGGTACGCCGCTAGTTCATCATCGTTGTGGGGCATAAATTCATGGAGGGGCGAATCCAAAAGACGGATAGTAACCTCCTTACCCGCCATAACTTTGAGGATCCCGTAGAAATCCTCCCGCTGCATAACCTGAAGCTTGTCCAGAGCCTTCTTCCGTTCCTTGGGAGAATCGGAGAGCAGCATCCCCCGGAATACATTGATCCGCTCCGCCTTAAAGAACATATGTTCCGTGCGGCAAAGGCCGATTCCGTCGGCGCCGAAGCTCAAGGCAAGGGCGGCGTCCCTGGGGGTTTCCGCATTGGCCCGGACATGGAAGTTTTTAAGAAAACTCTTGCTGAGATTGATAAGGTCCAACAGCCCCGATTCCTTGGGATCCGGTTCGATAAGCTTGGCCGTTCCCATATAAACCGAAGATTCGCCGTAGAAGGGAACATTGATGGTGATATAGTCCCCCTCGGAGATGCTGAGGCCGCCCAGGACAGCCTTCTTTCCTTTGATCTTCAAAGCCGGCGCCACCAGGGACACCTTACCATACTGGCGGGCAACCACCGATGCGTGGGCCGAATAACCCCCTTCCGCGGTCAGGACGCCGGTACTCACCTCAATGGCCTTAACATCCTCGGCAAAGGAGGACTCCGCCACCAGGATGGAACGGGCGTCCCCGCCTTGCTGCAGGGAAAACTTCCGCCCTTCCAGAAGGGCATCGGTACTAAAATAAACCCTGCCGATAGCCGCTCCCGGAGCTCCGGCAATGCCGCCCTTCCAGCTTTTTAGCCCTTTAACGCTGGGGACATCAATAATGGGATGAAGAATTTCGTTAAGCCGGAGGGGATCAATAGCCTTGATTACATAGGAGTTGTTCACAATCTTGCGCTTAGCCAGATCCAGGAGCAGTTTAATATCCGCCTGAGTGGATTTCTGATCAACCTGGCGCTGTTCGATAAGCCAGAGTTTGCCGTTTTCCACAGTAAACCGGACCATGCGAATTTCCTTAAACTTGTCCTCCAGGGTCCAGGCGATCTTTTGAAGTTCCTTGAGGTACTTGTCGCCGACTTTGGAAATATCCTGGCCGGTGGCGTCGCTTACATTGAATTTCCCCCGGAAAAATTCGCCCTGAAGTTTCTTCTCCCCGGTTACCACATTACGGCTGAAGAAATCGCCGGAACAGGAATCCCTGCCGTAGTTTCCATAAACCATGGGGGCGATCATGATGGCGGTATCGTTGTCGTTCTGATCATCCATCTGGAACATACGGGCAATTTCGTTCAACGTGATAAGAAGCTGGCCTTCGGCGTCATCGAAGAATCCTATGGGGAAGTATTTGGCATACTCCTCCATGTACTCCTCCGCGCTTTTGTCGATTTTAACAGCCTTTGGCTTTTCGCCCAGTTCGTTGGAAGGTCCGGTTATGCCCAGGGCGCTGTTCAGAATTTTTATACGGGAACCGATTTCCTCCTGTTCCCTGGTTTTTCCCTCAAGCTCCTTGATCCGCTCTTCGATTTTAAGCATTCCGCGGACCAAGAAGAGCACCTCATGGGCGGCAAAGTCCTTGCCCACCCACTTTGCAAAACCCTCAATAGTAGGCTTTACAAGGCCGAAATTGTGCAGAGTGGGATAGGTAGTGATGACCAGGTTTGAAGATATAACCACCTTGAGGAGCATGGGATTATCAGGATCTCCATACTTTTTCCCCACAATGCCGGCGCACTTGTCCAGAAGGGTCTTTACGTCTTTCTTTATGGCCGCCGGATCAATCTCCGAAGCTATCGTCGTATCCAGAATGAATCCGGGCAGAATAGGAAAACCCAGTTCCGCAAATTCATTAGCCTGACGGCCCCGAATACCCAGCAGTTCAGGAGCAATCTTACCGGAAATCACATCAATCTGACTAAAAAAGTGTATTCTGTTATCCATAATCGGGTATCCTCTGAATCAAAATAGTTTCAAAACACTATTCACCGGTCCGCGGAGGAAAGCTTCAAATTGATGGCTTGCCCCCTGGATCAAATAGCGCTGCAACTTGGCCACGTCTTTGATATCGCTGCCTGCAACGGCAAATTGAATGGCGCTTCCATGTTTTACTTTCCCCCATTTGAAGAGGGAGTTAATATCCAGAATCCGCTCGCCTTCATAGTATATGTACACCTGAAGCTCCGGATATTTTGCGTTATAACTTGCCACAATACGCTTCCAGGCTTCCACGTTTCCATTGTGGAAAAGTTCATTCTGAACCACCACGGAATACATAGGAGTCATCCGGACCTTTCCCGTGGCCACCGGAGGCGCAGCGGGGGTTACCACCGGAGCGGCGACCCGCTGACTCTCCACAGGGACGGCGGACGCGGCGGGCCTGCCCCTGCCGGCGGCTCTCTTGGCGCCGGCCCTGGATTTAGCGGCGGTTCTTGCAGCCCTGGGCGTCTTAGCGGGCTTTTCTTCCGCCGGTTGTTTCAGCTTCTTTACAGTAAAGGAACCGCGGTATACCGCAGCGGGAACCTTGCGTTTTTCACCTTCAAACAGGGAAATCGCAGCCTGGGCCGCCTGAACGCAGAGATCGTCCGCGGGGGTCCCGAATTTCCCGGCATAAACCACAAGCAGCTCCCGCCTTCGAAGTATGCCGAAATTGGCCAATTCCTCAGCCATTTTGGGATTGGCAATCAACAAGCCCATGTCAGGGTGATGGTAGGCTACGATAAGATCCACGCCCTTCCATTTTTCAAATTCCTTGGCAAGAACGGCGGGATCAGAAACCACCGATGCCAAATTAGACGAAACGGTTTTGTAACCCAGTTTATCCACCAGCAGCATCCGTAAAAGCAGTCCTACCCGCTCTCCGGTAACGCCGCCGTCTCCCATTTCAAAGAGAAGGTCTCCAAGATTCCTGCTGCCCCCGACATTGTCGGCAATTTCCATGGTCTTCTGAATCTGCCGTACCGCAGAGTTAAAACCAGACCGGGTTGAGAGCACCTCAAGATTTATTAAATCTTCAGCCATTTTTCCCTCCTAGAAAAAACGCCCCCGCTATCGGGGGCGTTTTGATTCCTCGACAATGTTACACTTCCCTAAGCGCAACTCCGCCGCCCCGGCGGCCTCCCTTGGGTCCGCGTTTGGCAGGCTTTGCCCCGGCTACGCTAGCGGCTCTTCCCCGTTTGGGGGGAGCTTTTAAGGCCGGAGCGGAACTTTCCCCGGCGGCAACAGCCGCAGGCTCGCTGGTATTCAGCATATCAAGATAGGACTGACCGGGAGCGGCGGCAGGCGCTTCGGCGGGAGCGTCGGCAAAGGACTGGTTGATATCCTCCCGCACCGTAGACCGGCGGCGGCTGAAGGATGCAAAAGCTGCATCCTGGAAGCCCTTGGACACCCCATGGAGGAATTCGTTGAGCACATTCGCCATGGAATCCAGGGTTGCCTTCTTCCGCTTAATGGAAGTGATGTCCACATCCAAAAGCAGGCCGGGCTGAATATGATAGGGATTGATCATGTAGTCAAACCGGTAGTATTCCCGTTCCAGGAAACTAAGCCGGTCTTCCATAACCCGCCGCTCGATGGGATACTGATAATCGTACATGGATTTCATCTTATTCCGCATCAGGATGATCCGCTGTTTAACCTGATTTTTCTCGTAAATGTAGGTCCGGTTCATCCGTTCAACCTCGGTCTCACCGGCGTTTACGAAGGAAACCTCGTCCCATACCTTGGCGATATCCTCATAGAGGGGTTCGCCGGACTTTTCTTTGATCAACTTTCGTATGCGGTTCTTGTTCTTCTTGGCCAGATCTTCATAATCGGTAACCTTGAAAGCGGGTTTGGCATCCTCGTAGATGACATGAAGCACATCCCAGAGATGCTGCACTTCGGTCTCGAAACTCTTCATCTGCACATCGTAGGCCTTCCGCTCCTCAATGAGCTGGGCGTTGTCATAGTACCGCATCCGGACCTGATACCGCTCGTCGGGGAGGTTGGCCGTATCGGTATCCTCGTATTCCCGAATTAAAAGTTCCCGGGCATTTTTGAGGTTTTCGATAAACTGGTACCCCATTTTGGAAGTGTCCAGGATGGAAGTAATGGAGTTGATCGCCGTATTGAAGCCCCGGTTCCGGATATTTTCCATATCGACAATCTTTTTGAGGTTTTCCCGGATATTCAGTTGATCGAAACTTTCGGGATCGATTTCCGCCCTGAGGTCGGAGATCCGCTCCATCAGATTCTTGGCGATAATGCTGTACCGTTTTGACTTGGGATTGTCGATCTCGTCATCGGTATAACCGTCGATTCTGCCCATCTTGGTAAAGATAATCTCGCTGTCGGAAAGCTCTTCCAGCCCCTGATCCACCCGCTCATCCTTAAGCTTTTCAACTTCTTTATCGATGGCGTCAATAATGTGCTTGGACAGGAGATCTTTGATAAGGTATTCCACCGTTACCTGATAGTGGAAGATCGGGCTGATAAGCTCGGCGTCCAGAATGTTCACCGAAAGCTTAACATCCGTTACGGTCTTTGGTTTTCTGATGTTATCTTTGAAGGCGCACTTTACGATGGAGTAGGCGTTTTCGCCGCGGATAAAGGCGCCGGTATCGGTCTTTTGCCGCAAAAGGCTGTTGGTCAGGTTTTCCAGGTCGTTGACCCCCCGCTGAATGTGTCCCTGCAGGTGGCCGTACATATTAACCATCGATTTTTCAATTTCGCCGGTATTGAACTTATCGGCGCCGCCGACGGCGTCCAGGAGATCTGCAATCTCCTTGGGGGTATACCGGGCAAGGACCTTGGTTTCTTCCTTATCGATAAAGTTTCGGACCTTTTTTACCATCTCATCTTCGGCCGTTACCGCATAACGGTTGAACATGTTCTGGAAATTCTGGTTGAAGTAGTTGTACAACTTCTCTTTCAATCCGCCCATAACGTCCAAACGTTCAAGAACATCCTTGGGCAGTTTTGAAATAATGTGGTGGACAACTTTATTAGTCTCTTCCTCCAGCAGTTGGTTTACTTCATGCTGTTGATCCCGGTATTCCTGGGCTAACGAATTCCGCGAACCGACAGCGCTTGGTTTCTCCGGATGAAATACGTTCGGGCTCTTGGGTAAATCCATGGCTCCCATAATTCTGACTCCTTTAATAAAAAATGGTATAGTCTCACTTATACATTATACCTGGTTTTTTCATCCTATCAACAAATAATAAAAAAGTAAAGTCTTTTTTATTATTTTATTCCGATCTTAGTGTATTATTTATTGAGAATATGCTAAAATAGTAATGCCATAAGGGGTTTTTTATGAAAAAAATTTTTCCCGGATTCTGGGTGGTCTTCTGTTTTTTACCCATTTCCCTCTTCGGGACGGACCTACGGACCCTGCCGGTTGATGTTTATGTGATTCTGGACGCCTCCCCAGCCATGGGAGACCGGCGGGGAGAAGCGGTAAAATGGCTCTGCGACGATCTGATAGACGGGCGGCTCCTTGAGGGGGATACCCTGACTATACTTATGGCAGGGGACAAAACGGAACTGCTTTTCTCCGGTTCCCTGAATTCCGGAGAAAAAGAAGCCGCCAAACAGGCCCTGAGCCGGATACCGGCGGACAGCGGCCCCGCGGATTACCCCGGGGCCCTTAGGGAAGCGGCTTCCCGGCAGGCCGGAAAGGCGGACCGGATGAGCTATACCCTTCTGGTAAGCGGTACCACCGGCCCTTCCGCCGCTTCCGGCGGGCTGGTACGGTACTCCCGGGTTGATGAATTTTCCGGGTGGCGGGTTTTGACCGTAGGATTGGGGATAGATCAACGGGTAAAGGCCGCCGCCGCGGCGTTTATGCAGTAACGGACTCCGATTAGGCTGTTATGCGGAAGACCCTAGAGTTTATCAAGAGAAATTCCTCTATTATTTTGACCAGCCATGAAGGGGCGGACGCTGACGGCATCGGCGCGGAGATACTTATGGCCCATATTCTGGAAAATATGGGAAAAGACGTGCGGATCATCAATGCCGAACCCGTGGCGTCCCGGTACGCCTTCATGAATCCGAAAGAAAAAATCGAGGTCTGGAATGAAGCAAAACATGGGGATCTTCTGCAAAAATCGGCGCTGATTATCGTAGATACCTCCGATGAATACCATATCGGCATTCTCAAGGATATACTTCCCAAGGTTAAGGAGACCCTGGTCATCGATCATCATGAACCCAGTCCCTTTTCCAGCCTGACCGGGTATATTAATTCTACCGCTTCATCCACCTGTGAAATCATCATAGATATAGCCAAAAAAACCGGAGTCGCCCTGGATACCCCATGCGCCATTGCGGCCTTTGCGGGGATAAGCTACGATACCGGCTCTTTTGCCTACAAGAAGACCAGCCTCAAAACATTCAAGGCCGCCCTGGTCCTGATCAGGGCGGGGGCGGTTCCTTCGCAGATCTACTCGGCGCTGAACGAAAATGATTCCCTTGGAGCCCTGCTGCTGCAAAAGCAGGTCCTCTCTTCGTTGAAACTCTATAACCTGGGACGGATAGCGGTACAGATTCTCAAAAAAGAAGATCTGGAAACCACGGGGGGTGAATTTGAGGAGGCCGAGGCCTTTATCAATGTTCCCCTAAAGAGCCGGGAGGTCGAAGTTTCCATTCTTATCAAGGAAAACAGGAAAGGCATAATCCGCTGTTCCCTTCGATCTAAAGGCCCGGTGAATGTTTCCAAAATTGCCCAGCAATTCGGCGGCGGGGGGCACGCCACCGCCGCGGGTTTCAAAAGTTCCCAGGGAATTGATGAAACCCTTGCCCGGGTTCTAGAGAAGATCGAGAGCGTTTTAGATACATGACTAAACAGGTTTTAAAGGTATTCACCATCGCCGTCTTTACAATAACCGCCATGGGGATAGCGGTGCTGTTTTTCCTGCCGGAGGACTTTTTCCGTCCCGGCAGCAGGGCGCAGCCCCAAACCAGGATCATAATTCCCCAGTCCGAAGGGAATAATGATACGGGGCTTTCGGCGGAACAGCTGGCCTACGAAGACAGCATGAACGCTAAAGTGGCCCTGGATGACGGGGAGGCGCTGGTATCGGTGCTGCCCTTGGACTTCAATAAGGAAAATACCGAAAAAGAAGAACAGATCATCGCCTACCGGAACCTTCTTGAAATCGAAAGTCCCATATACATTACCTACGTTACCTACGACCAGGACGCCCGTATCTACAAGCGGACCTGGAGCGCCTCCACTGCGGCCACCCGGCCGGGTACGGTAAACCTCTACACCCAGGACCTGATCGGGGACCGGAGCATTTGTATCCTGATAACGGGGATGAACGGCGCCGGAGAGCATACCCTGACGGTTTTTAGAAAGAACTCCGCCGGGGGCGATCCGGCCTTTAACAAGATAGCGGAAATACGGATAGAGGGGTCCATCTCGGTTCAGGAGCGGGAACGGAGCCAAGCCTATCAGCTTGGACAGACCAGGGGCCAGAGTTTTGCCATCGCCGCCTACGGCAGGGACTATGAATCTTCCAACATTTTGGATCAGGTAGAAATTACCTATGTGTATAATCCGGTAAACGGCCTCTATGAACAGAGCAGAATTGCCCGGGTTCCGGGGACTCAGATCGAACAGCGCCGGGTACGGGAACTTTTGGGGGGCGGTTCCGCGGCGTTCGAGCAGTTCGTTAACGGCCTGTGGTACTACGTAAGTCCCGAGGGGACCTTGGATACCCGCCAATACCTCTACTTTGATCCCCAAAACCGGGAGCTTATCTTTTACAGCGACGATACTCAGGAAATTTATAACTGGAAAAGTTCCAGTCCCACCCGTTACGGCCTCTATGTCTCAAGTCAGAATATTTCCATCACTAACCTGCGGCGTTTTATCAATATAGAACTGGAATCCCTGGAGAGCATACAAGTGCGGGTTTTCGAGGATGTCCATCTGAGGATTGGGGTTACCGGCGCCTGGAACGGTTCCTACCGGAGAGTAAAAGGTGTGGAAACGCCAAAGAATGCGGACAACAGCTTCATTCAACCCCGCTTTGCTGCGGAGTACAGCGGCTCCATAGGAAAGATTGTCTTTTATGAGGACGGCTCCTACCGTTTGACCAACGGGGAATCGGAGCAGCGGGGAAAATACACCTTCTTTGCCATAGATAACAAGCAGCTCCTGGAATTACGGCGGGGCGAGATACAGAACGGGATCCAGCGGGAAACCTTCCGGGTGGAAACGGCCAACCGCAGACCCGGTCCGGGACCGGCGCTTTATGAAAATCTCACCCTGTTCCGGGTCCGCCTGGGTACCAAGGGTCTCCAGGAAATGCACGAAGCTACGATCTCTCTGGCCTTGACCGGCGAAAACAGCGGCCCTTCGTAAAGGCAAGCGTAGAATAAGCATTTGCCACAAAGCGCTTAATACACAGGAAAAGATTCAAACCCGGCGTCCCGAAGTCTCAGCATGGTATGGTCAGCGTCTGTCCCGGGAGACACGCTCACCGCCCAGCAGGGGCTTCCATTTATGATCCGCCGGCTGAGGGAAGCGGCAAACCCCGCCGCCCGCAGGCGTTCCCCCATGGCCCGGGCATTTTCTTCCCCGCTGAAAAGGCCGGTTTGAAGCGCCAGAGGTCCGCCGCCGGATGCGGCGGATTCAGCCGGGGCGGAACCGGACAGGGCGGGCGCAGATCCCAAAGTCGCAGCGGAACCCGGCACGGATGCCGCCGGAGATTCGGCTATGCTGTCCCGTCCGGGGAAGAGCAGCCACAGAGCATGGGGGGCGGCGCTGACCGCTGCCTCCTCCCGGACAATGCGGGCCTCGGGACTGGCCGGAAATTCCGTCAAAAGCCGGGTCTTATAGGACTCGATCCCCGAAATTTTCCATATAGTATAGCAGCTTGCGGGTTTAAGATCCCCGTAGCCCGGATCATCGAGAAAGGCGGTCATGGCCGTAAGGTTTCCCGAACGGAAGGCTTCGATCTGGGCGGCGGCGTACCGGGCCCTAAGCAGGATCCGGCGGTCCCCCGAGAGCAGCGCCGGCCTGACCGCCGCTTCCGCCCGGTCCATCTCCCCAAGGGCGATAAAACAGGCCGCCCCTTCCAGCAGGGCCCCGTCATCCCGCTGGTCCGTATAGGCTGCCTCCATCCATATCTGGGCCGCCCCTTCAACATTTCCCGAAAGCCGGAGCAGCCGGGCCAAACACCGGAGCGCCTCCCGCCGCCCCGGGGCGGCGGAGTCCTTCAGTTTTGTATCAATGTTCTGAATTTCCACCGCCAGCGGCGTTCCCGTACTTTGGGCGTTCAGGGGAGCGGGTGGCAGCCCCGCCAGGCATCCGGCAAGAAGACCGGCGAAAATCCGGATTTTCCGGCGGACCGGGGCAGACCGGGCATCTGTCCGGGAACTAATCAATCCCATAGGTCCCGCCATCCGGAACAGGTTCCGGGGTTCCGGCCTTGGATTTTTCCCGCTTTTTAGGCTTTCCCTGATCCGGGCCTTTGGGCTTCTTTGTCCGCAGGGAAATGACCAGGGGGATGGAACAGAGCATACCCAGTATAAAAGCGGCAAAGGCGGTAAAGTAAACCGGCACCTGGGAAAGCGTCAGGAGCCCCCGGGGGCCGAAGGAAATATCGCAGCGGTTCTCCAGGTTAAACCCGATAAAACCGAGCAAAAGAATTAGAATAACAACGCATCCAATTAATCGCCAGGGCATGTCAGCACTCCTTTGGCGGAACTTCCGCCGCCCGGAAGGTATTTCCCCGAAGAGATGCGAGGGTTACTTCGGCAAAGGAACCGATACGGGAAGCTTTGCCAGGAAAAACCGCCATCTCATCCCTTTCTGTCCGGGCTACTAATTCATCGGCATTTTTACGGGAAATTCCTTCTACCAGCGCAAGGGCGCGGCTGCCGATCCGTTCCCTAAGTAATTCTAAGGTATGAACTTTCTGCAGCGCAATAACCCGGCCAAGCCGCCGCCTTTTAAGACCTTCATCGATACGGTTGGGCAGACTGCAGGCGGCAGTTCCTTCCCGGGGGTTGAAGTGATACATGTAGGAGTAGAGGAAACGGACCCGGTTCATCAGATCCAGGGTCTGTTCCAGATCCTCCTCGGTCTCCCCGGGAAACCCCACCAGGATATCCGTGGAAAGGCTGATTCCAGGCAGGGCCTTCCGGATCTCCTCCGTCAGTTCCAGATACTGTTCCCGGGTATATCGGCGGTTCATGGCCTTGAGGACATCGTTAGAGCCATGCTGAACGCAGAGATGGAGATGGCGGCAAAATACCGGATGTTCCGCCATGACCTGTATGGTTTCCCGGGAAAAATCCTTGGGATTGGCCGAAAGAAAACGGACCCATTTGATGGGGGTCTTCTCCACCGCCGCCGCCGCCATTCGCAGCAGCCCCGGAAAATTCAGCCTGCCGCCGTCATCTCCTTCCCAGCGGTAGGTGTTTACATTCTGCCCCAGGAGGGTTATCTCCCGGACGCCGTGCTCACCCAGCAGGCGTATTTCCCGCATGATCGCCGCAGGATCCCGGGAAACCTCCCGGCCCCGCACATAGGGGACTATACAATAGGAACAAAAGTTATTACATCCGTGCATGATGGGGATAAAACTGCGGAGATTACCCTCCTCCAGATGAGAGGATGCAAAGGCAAAGACCGGATTTTCCACGGGAAGCGGGGACAGCTCCAGGGAAGAACCGGAAACGGCGGACCGTTCCGCTTGTTCCAGAATGAGGGGAAAGACCGAACGGGCGGCGGTTCCCATTACATAATCCGCTCCCCGTTCCTTAAGCTCCTCCCCCATGCGCTGGGCCATGCAGCCCGCCGCCACTACGGTAAGAAAACGGCCCCGGGCGGCCCGTTTCTTTTTGAGGGCCAAAAGCTGGGCAAGCCGGCCCAGGGCCCGCTCCTCCGCGGTCCGCCGCACCGCACAGGTATTGATCAGCACCAGATCCGCAGCCTCCCCGTCGGGGGCGGCGGACCAGCCCCGTTCCGCCAGAACCGCCTTCAGCGCCGCCGATTCGGCCACATTCATCTGGCATCCGTAGGTTTCAAAAAAATAGGTCATGCGATTCCGTCAGGAGCGTCTTTTAAGGCCCCTGAAGAATTTGATGCCGTTCCAGATTCCCATAATCAGCAGGGCCGCGCCGCTTATGTTGAGCAGGGTCTCCGCCAGGGCGCCCAGGGATCCGGCAAATTTCGTTATCTTCGCCAGAGACGACAGGACCGTCAGGGCCCCGGCAAAGCTGATAATCACCCCCGGTTTCCGGTCATCCGGATCCCTGGAGCGGAGGACGAATATGCCCGCAATACCCGCCACGGCCCCGGCGATAAGCCCCGCCACGGGAAAGGCCCCCATGATAAAGAGCAGAACCCCCCCGGCTATACCCCCTATGGCGGTAACGCCCTGCTTTGCCAAAACACTGGTCGGGGTATAATTTCCCCGGTCAGGAATCAGATCGTTCATAGGTTCCTCCCGCCCTTCGCCGGAATGGATTCAGCATGGATGCCACCGGCATGAATGCCGTCAGCATGAATGCCGTCAGTGCCCGTACCCCCGGCGGCGCCCTCATAGGCGGCATAGGCAAAGGCGCTGTGATTATGGATACTCTCAAAGTTCTCCGCCTCCACCGAGAAACGGGGGAACCGGCCCAGTCCCTTAATCTCAATATAAACATCCCGGACCAGATCTTCAACAAACTTGGGATTATCGTAGGCTCGTTCGGTGATGTACTTTTCGTCCTCCCGCTTCAAAATGGAATAAACCGGACTTGAAGCCGCCCTCTCTACCAGATCGATAATATCCTCTATCCAAAAAAAAGGTCCCAGCTCAAGTTCCACCTTGACCACCCCCCGCTGGTTATGGGCTCCCCGGTCGCTGATAGCCTTGGAACAGGGACAGACCGTGGTTACCGGCACGGAAACGGAGACGGTAAAATGCTGACCTTCACCATTTACCCGGCCCTGATACCGGCATTCGTAGGACATCATCCCGGGAAGGCCCGAAACAGGGGCGGTTTTTTCCAGAAAATAGGGAAAACTCAGGGAACCGAAGGCGGATTCGGCCTCCAGATCGATCCTGATAACCCGGAGCATGTCCAGAAAACGGGGCATGGAGAGATCCTCCCGGTAACGGTGAAAGATCTCGATGAAACGGCTCATGTGGGTACCCTTAAAATGACGGGGAAGATCCGCAAAAAGATCCGCCCGGCCGGTGGTATGCTGTACCTTCTTTACTTTGTCCAGAACCCGGATGGGGTACTCCAATCCCTTAACCCCCACCTTGGCCAGGGGCAGATCCCGGTGATCCGGCAGGTTCTGAATGTCTATCACCCCGCCGCTCCCTGGGCTTCCGCCGCTTCAATCACATTTTGCATAAGCATGGCGATGGTCATGGGCCCCACCCCGCCGGGGACAGGCGTTATATATGAGGCTTTTTCCGCCGCAGGGACAAAATCCACATCCCCGCATAAACGGTAACCCCGCTTCATTCCGGAATCCGGGACCCGGTTAACCCCCACGTCAATTACCACCGCCCCTTCTTTGATCATATCCGCGGTAACCAGGCCGGCCCTTCCCGCGGCGGCAATGAGGATGTCCGCCTCTCTGGTATGGGCGGCCAGATCCCTGGTACCGGTATGGCAGATGGTTACCGTGGCGTTCACCTCCCGGCGGCTAAGCAGATTCGCCAGGGGTTTTCCCACAAGGTTGGACCGCCCCAGCACTACCGTCCGGGCTCCGCTGAGGGGAATCTCCAGTTCCTGCAGAAGGACCAGCACCCCGTGGGGGGTACAGGGAAGAAAACCGGGCCGGCCCAGGACCAGATTTCCCACAGAAACAGGATGAAAGCCGTCCACGTCCTTCCGGGGATCGATGGCGGTGATTACCCGGTCCCCGGTGATATGCCCCGGAAGGGGAAGCTGGACCAGGATGCCGTGGACCGTTGTATCCCGGTTTAACTCTGCAATGAGGGCGAGAAGATCCTCTTCGGAGGTCTCCGCGGGGAGCCGTATGTCCCGGCCCGCCATACCCGTCTCTTCCAGAGCCCGCTCCTTGGCGCTTACATAGGAAAGGCTGGCAGGATCCTCTCCCAAAAGAACCACCGCCAGGCAGGGAACAATACCCCGCTCCCTCAACAGGGCGGCCCTGGCCGCCGCTTCTTCCCGTTTTTTCCGGGCCGTTTCTTTTCCGTTAATACGTATCGCGGACACAGCCCCAGTATAGCGTACCGGGACCATAAGTTAAAGGCGTCCGGGTTTTCCGGCGGCCAATGAGGTAATTCTTATAGCGCTCCGGAGGATACGTCCGTGCCTAGATCCCGCATTCACGGTGTTTCACGGGAAGCCGGTACGGACGCCGCAAGGGGCCTTATCACCATGAAACGTCCGCTCAAGGCCCTAATGGCGAAGAAGTCCCCGGCTGTTTCGTTGCTGATCCCGAAATACCCCCGTTCCCAGGGAAGTCCGGCCAGGGACCATCTGAGGCCTGAACTTTCCGCCTTCCAGGGGCCGGCCCCCAGGGGAAATACAGAGACGAAACTTCCCGGCGGCGTCTCTGCGCTCAGTTCCCCCGGTGTTTCAAGGAGGCGTATGTCCTCGGCTCCGGTGATCCAGCGTTCAGGCGGATGTTTCCGCTCAAAGAGGGAATAGATGGCAAAGAGATGATCCGTCCTTCCCCCGCCGCCGCCGGCAAGCCAGATTTCATCGCAGCCCCGGTCCCGAAGCAGGCGGAAAACCAGTTCCGTATCGGTATAATCCTTATCCGGGGGATAGCGAATGACCCGTTCCGGGGGATACCTTTCCAGGCGGCGGAGATCGTCCAGGGAATCCATGTCCCCGATTATCCAGTCCGGCCGGAGGCCCGCCGCCTCCGCAGCGGTAAGCCCCGAATCGGCGGCGGCTGTAAGGGCCGCCTCCGCCGCCAGGAAACGGCAGACATCCGGCGGCGGCCCCTCCCCGCCTATGAACGCTATACCCCGCATAATCCTCCATCCCGAAAAAGATACAAAACGGCGGAATGACTCCCCGCCCTGAAGCGTCCCCGCCGGCCGGCGAATAAGACGAATACGCTTTACATCCGCCGGCCAGGAGTAAAACGTATTCGTCTTACATCCACCGGTTCCCGCTCAATTATAAATAAGGAGCTCTCCCCGCCGCAAGCGGCAGGAACCGTTACGGGTGAGGCCGTATCCGCACAAATCCTATGTGTTTGCAGAACCGGCAAACTGTGCCGGAGCAGGCAATCAGAAAGCGGGAATGTTCAGACCGAAGGTCCGCACGCGGCGTAATGACCTAACCGTTGCGGAACCCGAGCCGCCTACCGGCTCTTAAAATTGCTGCGTAAGCAGCTACTAAACGTAAACAGTCCTTATGTGCAGTACCGCCTGAAATTGGTCATAAAGCGCCGCCGTCCATGGCGGCGTAAAAAATGATAGAAAAATATATTAGAGTTTTTTAGAAACTTCAGTTTCTGAACAACTTCCGTTAAAAATGGCGGTTTTTCAGGCTAACGCCTGGTTTGAGCCTGAAACCCCGCAGGACTTGTGAGATAACCACGGCTTATCGAACAAGTCTACGTGATGCCTAAAAATAAAATCCAGCCGAAAAAGCGGATGCCTAATAACTAAAAATCCAGTCCAAAACTATACCAGCCTTATCAGGGAGATAAGGCAGATGAGGTTGGACATGAATA
>JAISMC010000084.1 GCA_031276965.1 Treponema sp. | reverse complement strand
CCGGGGCGGGCGACACGGAAACGGCCCGGCTCAGGATGACCTGGCGGGGGAAAACCATAGCGGACCTCTCCCGCCGCTTCCTCAACTCCAACGGCGCCCCCCGGTCCGCTGCAGCCCTGCTGCCGTCGGTGCTGCCATCGACCTTGCCGGCCTCCCCCGCCGCTGCCGGCGGGGGGATCTGCCGGGGGGAGGGCCCGGAAACGGCGCAGGATCTCATGGCCGCCCTTGAACGGGAGCTGGGCTCCCTCCGCAGCGGCAGCCGGCGGGGTCTGCAGGAACGGTTCGACGGTTCCGTCGGCGCCCTTTCGGTACTCTTCCCCTGGGGAGGGCGGGAACAGGGGACCCCGGAATGCGGCATGGCCAGCCTTTTACCCTCCCTGGGGAAATCCTGCCGTACCGCGAGTCTTATGAGCTTCGGCTACGACCCGGAGATCCTCTGCCGGAACCCCTACGAAGGGGCCAAGGGTTCCGTCCGGGAGGCCCTGGCGAAATTCGCCTGCCTGGGGGGAAACCCCCGCAGGGCCCGGCTCTCCCTCCAGGAGTATTTTGAACGGGCCGAAAGCCCCGAGTCCTGGGGCAAACCCGCGGCGGCCCTCCTGGGCGCCCTGGAAGCCCAGCTTTCCCTGGGGGTTCCCGCCATTGGGGGCAAGGATTCCATGTCCGGAACGTACCGGGACGCAGTCCGGGGCATACATCTCACGGTCCCCCCTACCCTCGTTGCCTTTGCTGCGGGGACAAGCCCGGCCCGGATGGTCCGGTCCGGGGCCCTGAGCGGGGAAGCGGGGAATGTGGTGGTTCTCCTGAGCCAGAGTCCGCCGGAGGGCCCCGAAGGAAGGGCGGATGAGTGGGAGATATTCAGGGCCAACATGGACGCCCTGACGGCCCTGGGGGATGCGGGACTAGTCCGGGCTGCCTGGCCTGTGGGACCCGGCGGGGTTGCCGTCTCCCTGGCGATCATGGCCTTTGGGAACGCCGCCGGTCTTGAGATCCGCGCCTCCGCCCTCAGGGCCGTCGATCCCCTGCTCTACCAGGGTTCGGTACTGGCGGAAATTGACGGCGGGGCCTTCCCCGGACACGGGGAGCGGCTCCTTGCGGGCGCCCGGTGGATCCCCGCGGCCAAAACCATCGCGGAACCGGTATACCGGATACAATCCGGCGCCGGGGAAACCGGCTCTGCGGAAGGTCCCCTGGAAGCCCTGCGCCGGATCTACGAATCCCCCCTTGAGGGGGTTTACCCCCGGATGGCCGCCCGCGACAAGACCGAAGAACCGGTCCCCGTCCCCGCTGCGGAGCGGAGCGGCGGGGCGGCCGCGGGAACACGAAGATCCCGCTTTTCCGCCACCGGGTCCGGCCCCCTGGTGGTGATCCCGGTATTTCCCGGGACCAACTGCGAATGGGACATGGAACGGGCCTTCCGGGAGGCGGGGGCCCGGACGCGGCTCCTCGTGTTCAGGAACCGGAACCGTCCGGATATTCAGGAATCCACCGGGGAACTGGCCGCGGCCATTGGGGAGGCCCAAATCCTCGCCCTCTCCGGGGGCTTCAGCGCCGGGGATGAACCGGACGGTTCGGGGAAGTTCATCGCCAATGTACTCCGTTCCCCGGCGGTGGCCGCAGCGGTGAGGGATCTCCTGGAAATGCGGGACGGCCTCATCATCGGGATATGCAACGGCTTCCAGGCCCTGATCAAACTGGGGCTGGTCCCCTACGGCGAATACCGGGAAGCCGGCGCAGACTCCCCCACCCTGACCTATAACCGGATCGGACGCCACGTATCCCGGATGGTCCGTACCCGGGTGATGTCAAACCGTTCCCCCTGGCTCGCTTTGGAAGAACCGGGGACCATCCATGTGCTGCCGGTGAGCCACGGAGAGGGCCGGCTGGTGATCCGCAGCGACGAGGCGGAGGCCCTCTTCAGGGCCGGGCAGGTCCCCTTCTGCTACGCCGATGCCCGGGGGAATCCCGCCGCGGAGGAACCGGACAACCCCAACGGTTCCGCCTTTGCCATTGAGGGCCTCACCAGCCCCAACGGCCGCATACTGGGAAGGATGGGCCACTGTGAGCGGCGGGGCGAATACGTTCACGTCAATATTCCGGGAAACAAAAACACCGGCATCTTCGCCGCCGGGACAGCCTACTTTAACTAGCAGTTTGTTGCGCTTTGCACAAAAAATCCACAAGTGCGACAGGCTGCTAGGGCCCCTTGTCCTTCATTCCTGTCCATGATAGGTTTTCCATGCGTATGATGAAACAGGGGCGGAGGCCCGGGGGAGGCAGGCTATGCAGGCCGCTATCATTTTTGGATCCCGATCGGATACCCCGGTTATGAAGAAGGCCGCGGAGGTGCTGCGGGAATTCGGGGTGGAGTTCTCTTCCCATATCCTTTCGGCCCACCGGACGCCGGAGCTGCTCCGGGAAACCGTCGGGCAGTTGGAGGAGCGGGGGGTCGAGGTGATCATCGCCGGAGCGGGCCTCGCCGCCCATCTGCCGGGGGTCATCGCAAGCCAGACCCTCATCCCTGTCATCGGCGTCCCCGTCGCGTCCGGGGGGCTCGGCGGCCTGGACGCCCTCCTCTCCGTGGTCCAGATGCCCAAACCGGTGCCGGTGGCAACCGTGGGGGTGGATAACGGGGCCAACGCAGGCTATCTGGCCTGCCGGATCCTCGCCCTGAAGTACCCGGACATGAAGGAGCGGCTCAGGGCCTTTGAGTCCGGGATGCGGACCGGTTACGGGGAAATTGACGCCGGAGGGATCCTGTTATGAAGGGCGATATCGATCTGAAGGGGCTCCGGCAGGGGCCGGAACTGTACGAGGGCAAGGCCAAGAAGGTCTACGCCGTGGAGGGCCGGGAGGACCTGGTGATCATCCATTATAAGGACGATGCCACCGCCTTCAACGGGGAAAAGAAGGGCCGGATTGAGGACAAGGGGGCGCTGAACAACCGGATCGCCTCGGAACTGCTGGGGCTGCTGGAGGAATCCGGCGTACCCACCCACTTCATCGCCCGGCTGTCGGACCGTGACATGCTCTGCAAACGGGTCAGGATAATCCCCCTGGAGGTGATCATCCGGAACACCGCCGCGGGGTCCATGGCAAAACGGCTGGGCCTGGTTGAGGGGACGCCCCTCAAAACCACGGTCTTCGAGCTTTCCTACAAGGACGACAGCCTGGGGGACCCCCTGATCAACGATTATCATGCGGCGGCCATCGGCGTATCCTCCTTTGAGGAACTGGAAAGGATAAAAACCCTCGCCTTTAAAACAAACGATGTCCTTTCGGCCTTCTTTTTGCAGCGGGGGATCCGGCTTATCGACTTCAAGCTCGAATTCGGGCGGCCTTCCGGGGGAGATTCCGGGGACGCCGGCCCTGAGGGGTCCGGGGGGGCCGGCCTCATCCTGGCGGATGAAATTTCCCCGGACACCTGCCGCTTCTGGGACCTGGAGACCAACGAAAAGCTGGACAAGGACCGGTTCCGCCGGGATCTGGGCAATGTGAAGGAAGCCTATGCGGAGATTCTGAAGCGTATCGGGGAAGGCGGCGGGGAACGGGCGGGGACCTAATGATGGAGGACGATAAACTGAAGGAGGAGTGCGGGGTCTTCGGTGTCTTCAGCGGGGACCCGGAAAAAAACGCCGCCGCCCTGGTCTACTACGGCCTCCTCTCGCTGCAGCACCGGGGGCAGGAGAGCGCCGGCATTGCCGCGCTGCGGGATAAAACAATCGAATGCCGGAAGGGGATGGGGCTGGTGGGGGATGT
>JAISMC010000043.1 GCA_031276965.1 Treponema sp. | reverse complement strand
TCGGGATGGGAAGGGTTCTCTTTTTCCCCTTTGACACCGCCGCAGGGGCAAAAGGTTGTTCCGCAGCAGATTTTTATGCCCGCCTTGGAGGGAAGGCAGGAGCCGGTTACCTGGGTGGTTACATAGTTGACGGAAAAAAGAAGCAGAAAGGCGCAGCAGGCCGCCCAAACCCCGCGGAGGGCCCGGCGGGTAAGCCGGCGTTTGAGGGCCCCCTCCGCCAGGGTATTCCGGCGCCTCCAGGCGGCCCGGGCACGGACCGTCCGGGCGGCGGCGTCCAGTTGCTCATCCCCCAGTTTCGGCGGAGAGCGGCTGTCCAGGGCGTATAACTCTTCTATCAGGCTATCAATAAGATCGCCCCGTATATCGCCCGCGTCTTTTTTCAGTTCCGATTCTATCTTTTCGATAAGGGAATTCCGTACCACTTGTTTTTCCATTACCTGCCCTCATTATATAACTCGCCCTTTTTGAAAAAAGTTGCATCAGTCCGCCAGTAATTCCCTGGCAAGGGCGCTTATTTTTTGCCGCAGCCTGCTTGCCCGCGACTTTACCGCGCTGAGGCTGATGTTGAGCCGGTTTGCGACTTCCTTCAGCGGGAGTTTTTGCCGGAAGGCAAGTTCCAGAATTTGTTCATCCCCCGGTTTGAGGGATCTTTCAATCGCGGCGGCGGCCCGGGCGGCGGCTTTTTCTTCAGCGATCCGTTCTTCCTCGGCGGTTATTTTTTTGGCGATGATCCCGTCGACCGGCGCTTCCCCCTCATCCTGGGGGTTTCCCGCGGGATGGGCAAATTTGACCCGTTCCTTTCGCAGCGAAGCGGCATAACGTTTGGAGATATTCCCCGCGGTTTTATAGAGCCAGCCCCCCAGGTTGTCGTGGTCCTTGAGTTTAGCCATATTCTCGTAGAGGATAAGGAAAATATCCTGGGTACAATCTTCGGCGGCGCTCCGGTTACCGCCCAGCACATAGCAGCAGTATTTGAGGATCCTTTCATAATATCCCTTGACGATGCCCTTAAAGGTGGCATCCCCGCCGGCGCCGGGTTCCATGGGAGCGTCTCAAGCGGTATGGGGCAGCAGGTTCCCCGCATCCATCGCGTAGGTTTTATTGCCGTAATCCAGGGTATCCAGTTCATGGGTAACAATGAGTACCGCCGTTCCTTCCCGGGCGATATGGCTGAACAGATCCATGATCTCCGTGGTGGTCTTCGCGTCCAGGTCGCCGGTGGGCTCGTCGGCAATGAGGATCCGGGGCTCGTTGATAAGGGCCCGGGCAATAGCCGCCCGCCGCATCTCGCCCCCCGAAAGTTCCCGGGGATAGGAGGCGGCCAGGTGGCTTATCCCCACTTTTTCAAGGAGGATAAAGGCCCTGCCCTCCACATCCCCCTCGCGCTTGAAGAGAAACCAGGGAATACAAAGGTTGTCAAAAACGGTAAAATTCGAGAGCAGGCTTTGTCCCTGGGGAACATAGCCGATTTTTTCGTTCCGGAGAAGGGATATTTCCTTGTCATTTAACCGGTGAATATCCTTTTCTTCAAAAAGAACCGTTCCCGCGCTCGGGCGGAGCAGCCCCGCGCCCATGTTGAGGAGGGTGGTTTTTCCGCTGCCCGACCGTCCGATGATGCTGATAAAATCCCCCGGTTCCACGGACAGGCTTGCCCGGTTGACCGCGTTAAAGGACCGTCCCCCCCGTTGGTACGCTTTGGTAAGTTCCTGCAATTCAAGAAGCGCCATCTATTCGCCCTCCCGCATGGTAAAATAGGTTTCCGCCCGGCTGATCCCCAGGGCCGCGTAAAGTGAGGCCAGGGGACCCGCCAGGGCCGAGAGAAAGAGGCTCCCCAAAACCAGGAGAATAACCTGGAAAGGCGGCGCATCCAGATAGGGTAGTTCAAGGCGCTCGCTTATCAGGGTGCTGAAGGGGAAAACCACGAGGCTTGCCAGGACGATACCCCCGGCGGCGCCGGCCAGGCCGGCAAGGAAGGATTCGGTCAGCACAATGCCGATGAGTTTTTTCCTCGTGGCCCCGAGGATACGCAGCAGGGCAAATTCTTTTTTCCGTTCATGGGCGGAACCTGAAAATACCGCCGCCAAAACGATAAGGGCCAGTACCCAGAGGACGGCGGAAAAAAGGTGAATATAGGAAACAAGCCCGGACAGGGCGGCGGCGAGGGTGGAAAAAATGCCCTGCGAAATTAATACCTCCACGCCTTCATTTTGTTTCCCGATGTTATAGGCAACCTGCGAGGAGGACTTTAACGGATCGACCTTGGCCAGGACGATGGAAACGACCTCCTCCCCGTAATTGTCCGCCAAAAAACTATACTTTTCCCCGTGGGCCTGGTCGATAAGATTCCGCATGGTATTCATGGTCATAAAGATCGAGGTGTCAAAACCGCTGGCGCTTTCTGAAAGCTGCGCCGCCACGGGGTATTCATGGTTAAATAACTGAATGGTCCCATTCTGACGAATCGTGATCCGGCTGCCCACCACAACCTGCCCGTCTGCTATGGTTCCGCTGCGCCTTTCCGCAATCCATGGCTGCACGACAAAATCCGTAGCGGGATCATAGGCGATAAGTTGAACCGCCGCGTCGCAGCATTCCGTTGAAAGGGAGGTAAGGTAAAACTGGGGCGAAGCGCAGGCTATCCCCTCGGTTCCGGCGATCTTGCCGGTGATGCCGGCGTCAAAGTAGAAATAGCCGGAGCCCCCCTGGAGTAACAGGGATTGCGCCTTTTCGGAAGCCCCCTCGGGGACCACCATCAGATCCGCCCCGAAACGCCGGGTCATAGTCGCCAGCCCCTGGCGGAGGTTCAGGGCAAGGATGGACCCGCCGAAGAGGGTAAAGGCGAGGATGATTACCACCACAATAAGACAGGCGGTACGGACGGGCCTGGCTTTGAGATTTTTCAGCGACAAGATCCGGGTATTTAAAGGCTGTTTTTTCCTCATCGATCTTCTCCTACTACCATATATTTCCGATAGTAATAATAGGAAATATAAGGGGCGCCGCCTTTTTTGTCAATAGGCTCTAAAGGGAACCCTCCCATCTATTCCCCTTCCCGCATGGTAAAATAGGTTTCCGCCCGGCTGATCCCCAGGGCCGCGTAAAGTGAAGCCAGGGG
>JAISMC010000124.1 GCA_031276965.1 Treponema sp. | reverse complement strand
AGAACCACAAAGGCGCACGAAGGAAGTAGGATGAGGCGCAATACCAATTCCGCCCCAAGGACTAAACTTGACCCATAAATACAAATGAAGAGGAGAAACCACGAAGGACACAAAGGAAGGAGGATGAGGTACAATGACTCTCTCCACCTCAAGGGACCGGGGAATGAACCCCTTGCAACAAATCGAAGCTATCAAACAACAAGTTCGTGATTTTCGTGAGGTTCGTGGTTAATCCCCTTCGTGTCCTTCGTGGTTAACCCTCTTCGTGTCCTTTGAGGTTATCCCTCTTCGTGGGTTTTCCTGTCCAGCGGACCGCAGGTCCGGCGCAAAAAAAGGCCGCCGCCGAAAGGAGGAGAACGGCGGCGGCGAAAAACAGGAACCAGATTGGAGGAAGTACCTGTATAACCACAATAGCCCCGGCGGGTTACAAGTATTTCCGGCAAAATGCAGGGGGTATTGCCTGTCCGGCGGAAGTCCGCCGGGCCCTGCGCCTATGCGCCGGTAAAATTGGACCGCAGCCGCAGGGCCTTTACCAGGGCCCGCAGGTCCGCCTCTGTTCCCGGACCGCCGGGAAGCAGCTCTTCCCGGGCAATGTCCAGCTCGAAGGGGCGGCGGGCCACGTGCTCCGGGTAGTGGGCGTCGGAGGAGGTGGTCAAAGGGAAGCCCAGGGTATCGACGGACGGGGGCAGGCGGACGCACTCGACGGCGGTCCAGGGGCCGTTCACCACCACCCCCAGCTGGCTGATCATGGAAAAGGCGGGCCGGTCCACGTGGGCGGGGATGACGATGCCGCCGTACTCCGCCGCCCTGCCGCCGATGGCGTCCACGCTTAAATCCAGGGCATTGGGAAGGAAGTACTCCACCTCCCCCTCGATGGTATCGTCCTCATCCACATAGACCTGGTCTCCGGTCTTTTCGGGATCGTTGGGAAGGGGCATCAGGATGCTGTAGGCATATTCCCCAAAGGACAGCGCCGCCTCAAGGCTGGTAAACAGGCAGAGTATGTGGATCTCTTCCTGGGTTGTGGCCTCCATGCCGAAGAGGGGGATAAGCCCCAGGGGGGGGCAGACCCTGGCAAAGGCGGGGCAGTTCAGCGCCGAGTTATGATCCGTCAGGGCCAGAACCTTTACCCCCCTGGCGGCGGCGGTCTCCGCCAAGACCCGGGGGGACAGATCCAGGGAACCGCAGGGGGAAAGGCATGAATGATTGTGCAGATCCGCCAGCAGGGCCATACTACTGATGCATCAGTTCCCAGAGTTTCCCCGATACGGTGTACTGATTCTCTCTGGTTCTGATAACGGCTATTCCCTCGTCCCTGGCGGATGCGATCATGTCTTCGGGAACGGGACGGTTATTGCAGATGATGATCGCGGTGATGTTCACCAGGGTGGCCACCGCGACGGTATTCTTATGGGCCTGAATGGTGATCAGCGCGCCGCCGTCCTTGGCGTTGGCCATTACATCCGAGAGGAGATCCGAGGTATAGGCGCCGCTCAGGGGGGCGTCTTCAAATGCGTCCTGGAGCACTTCGGCCCCAAGGACGGCGGCGGCTTCGCTGATGGTCATTGGGTATCCTTTGGGGAATTAAGAAATACCACCGAACGGACCGTGGTTCCCCGGCCCGGAGCGGACTGGATAAAGAATTCGTCGGAGACCCGCTTGGTGTTGGCCAGGCCCATGCCGGCGCCGAAGCCCAGGGAGCGGATCCACTCGTTGGCGGTGGACCAGCCTTCCTGCAGGGCCAGGTTCACGTCCTCTATTCCCGGCCCGGTATCGGCGGCTACGATAATTACCTTGTCGGGCTGTATGGAACAGCTGATGGTTCCGCCGTGGGAATGGACCACCTGGTTTATCTCCAGCTCATAACTGGCAATGGCCACCCGGCGTATGATCTTAGGATCGATGTTATGAAGCTTGAGGGCCTTTTTAATGTCCGTGGACGCCCGGCCCGCAAGCTCAAAATCGTACCTGGCGGTGGTAAACTCCATCTCCGAAAAGCCCACGGCGGCGTTTATCTCGCTTTGACTTATCTTTTCCAGACGCAGCACCTCCCGGTTCATCTCGACCAGCAGGGTCCCGATTACATCCTTGGAAGTGAGGATACCCACCAATTCCTGTTTTTTATTTACCACAGGGAAACGGCCGTAGCGGTATTTGTTCAAATAGGAAACGGCAAAGGACAGGGGCATATCGTCTTCCAGCACAATCACGTCCCTGGTCATCCGCAGCTCCGCGGGATCCTCAATGTAGCCCATGTCCAGGGCGGTAACAATATCGTCAATCGAAATAATCCCCGCCAGCCGCTGTCCTTCCACAATGGGGATGCCGGTGATATAGTTCTCCTTCATCAGGGCCTGGATATGCCTGAGACTGTCGGTCCCGGCCGCGGAGATAACCGCGGTGGTCATCACATCCTTTATTTTAAGCTGATAGATAAGCTCCAGCACCACCGACGGGGAATCTACGGTACTGATGGGGATGTCTTCGCGGACATCGGCATTTTCGCCCATCAGTCCTGCCCCCCGTCCCGGCCCGGCGCTTTTTTGGACGGCGGATACGTCTCCGGCGGCTTGCCCGCCAGGTAATGCTCTATCACGTCCGCCACCCCGTCGTCGTCGTTGGACCAGCCGGTAACCAGATCCGCTATTTCCTTGATCCGCCGGTCCCCGTTTACCATGGCCACCCCCGTTCCGGCCCAGCGGAGCATGGCCTCGTCGTTCATGGAATCCCCTATGGCGACCACCGCCGTCCGGGGTATGCCCAGCCTGAGCGCCACCTTTTCCAGGGCGGTTCCCTTATCCGTATGGGGGGGCAGAATCTCAAGGAAATAGGGCTTGCTGGTAAAGATGGTTACTTCGGAACCAACGTAGGTTTTAAGCAGATTTTCCAGGGGCCGCAGAATCATGGGGTCCCCGGGGATGAGCAGCTTATGGCAGCCCGAGGCAACCATGGACCTGAAATTCTCCACCACCACCTGGCGGAGGCCGGTGATCTTCTGATCGTAGTCGGCAAATTCATTGGACCGGGAAACGTACATCACATTGTCTTCATATATCTGGACGGGAAAACCCTCGGCGGCGGCCAGATCATAGGCAGTCAGGGCCGTCTCCGCCGGAAGCCGGACCTCGTCTATAATGACGCCCGTATGGCTTTCCTGGATTATGGTGCCGTTATTGCAGATAAGGTAGCCCGGCCGCTTGTTAAGGCCCAGCCGCCGGGCAAAGGGCTCCATCGCCGAAGGCACCCTGCCCGAAGCCAGGACCACCACCATCCCCGCGGCTTCCGCCTTTTTAATGGCGTTCCTGGTACGGAACGAGATGGTAAGATCCGATCTCAGCAGGGTATCGTCCAAATCAAGGGCGAACATCCGGATAGATCTGTTCTGACCCTGCCCTTCGGGGGCCTGTGTAACTCCCGCCATACTATAAAGATACCCCCTTTATAAACCGCTATTCAATAGTCAAAAAAACCCCTATCATTATAGCACGAAGTTTTCCGGGACGGGAATGTATTTTATAGGGTGCTATATGGGAAAAACCTATGTTTTTGTGAATCAGAAGGGAGGGGTAGGCAAGACCACCTCGGCGATTGACATCGGCGCCTACCTTGCGGCGGCGGGGAAGAAGACCCTGCTGGTGGACTTTGATTCCCAGGCCAACCTTTCCAGCGGAGCCGGGGTGGAGTCTCCCAAACCGGGGGTCTACGAGCTCATCTCCGGCATGGAACCGCTGGACAGGGTAATCCGGAAGACTTCGGTCCCGGGCCTTTCGGTTATTCCCGCCAGCATCGACCTTTCCGGCGCCGCGGTGGAACTGATCGAACAGGAGGACCGGGATTTCTTCCTTAAAAAGGCCCTGGACGGAGCCCGGGACCGCTTTGACTACATTCTGATAGACTGCCCCCCCTCCCTGGGAGTGCTGACCCTGAACGGCCTTGCCGCGGCGGATTCGGTGCTTATCCCCATGCAGTGCGAATACTTTGCCATGGAGGGGCTCTCCCTCCTGCTGCAGACGGTCAAACGGATCCAGAAAAATCTAAACCCCTCCCTCAGCGTCGGGGGGATCTTCTTTACCATGTACGATCAAAGGACCAGGCTGGCCCAGGAGGTGGTCAAACAGGTTACCACCTACTTTAGGGACGCTGTTTTTGCCACCATTATTCCCCGGAATGTACGCCTCTCCGAGGCCCCCTCCCACGGTCAGCCCATATCCCAGTATGACCCCGAGTGCAGCGGCGCCAAAGCCTACAAGAGCCTTACCGAAGAGGTGATGCGGCGTGGCTAAACAGCGGCTGGGAAAGGGCCTGGACGCCCTGTTCCCCAAGAACTACCGGGGTTCCGGCCTTGACGAAGGCCGGAATCCCGGAAAAGGGCCGGGTCCCGAAGGAACCGGCGGCCCGCCGGGGGGAGAGATCCTCCTCTCCCCGGACAAGCTGCTTCCCAATCCCGGCCAGCCCCGGAAGGTTTTCGACGAAGAGAGCCTAAAGGAACTGGCCGCTTCCATCAGGGAACACGGCATTATCCAGCCCGTTATCGCCGAAGACCGGGGGGATGGGACCTATACCATCGTTGCCGGAGAACGCCGGACCCGGGCGGCCCGTATGGCGGGGCTCAAGGAGATACCCGTCATTATACGGAACTATTCCGAAGCTAAACGGACGGAGATCTCCCTCATCGAGAATATCCAGCGCACCGACCTGAACCCCGTGGAGGAGGCCGCCGCCTACCGGGCCCTGATGGACCTGACGGGGCTTTCCCAGGACGAGGTGGCGGCCCGGGTGGGAAAGAACCGGTCCACCGTGGCAAACGCGCTGAGGCTCCTTAAACTGCCCCCCAGGATGCGTTCGGCCCTGGAAGAGGGCGGCATGAGTCCCGGCCATGCCCGGGCCGTCCTGTCCCTGGAAAGCGCCGTACATCAGGAGGCCCTCTTCAAGCGGATCATCGCCGGGGGCATCTCGGTCCGGGAGGCCGAACAGGCCGCCGCCGCCTTCGGGCGGGAGGAAAGGCCCTCCAAAAAAGCGGCCAAAAGCCGGCGGGACCCGGAATTGACCGCCATGGAGCAGAAATTCATCGAAACCCTGGGAACCAAGGTTGTCATCCAAGGGAATCTGTCCAGGGGAAGCATCGTCATCGAGTATTTCTCCATGGACGACCTGGACCGGATCCACGGTATTCTGGAAAAGTAAGGCATGAACCGTCTTTCGGTTAGGGAGAAGCTGGGTTTCGGCATCTTTGACCTGGGGGGGAATCTTTTTTTTACCGCCCTGGGTTTCTGGAGCCTCAACTATTTAACCGATACCGCGGGACTTGCCGCGGGCCTGGCGGGATTTGCCGTGATGATAGGCAAGCTCTGGGACGCCGTGAGCGATCCGGTGATGGGCTATATCTCCGACCGGACCCGGTCCCGCTGGGGCCGGCGGCGGCCCTACCTGCTCTTCGGCGCTTTGCCGGTGCTGCTGGCCATGTGGGCCTTCTTTACCGCCCCAAATATCGAAAACCCCTGCCTGCTCACCCTCTGGGCGGCCCTGATGCTGATCCTCCTCAATACCGCCAACACGGTGATCAACGTTCCCTACGCCTCCCTGACCCCGGAACTGACCAGCGGCTACCACGAGCGGACCATCCTGAACGGCTACCGCTTCGGCTTCGCCGTTTTCGGCACCATCATCGGGGCCGCCGCGGTTAAACCCCTGGTGGACGCCTTCTCCAGCCCCCGGCTTGGTTTTTCCATGACGGGGCTTCTCCTCGGGGGCGTCGTGGCCCTTACTTCGCTGCTCTGCTTCTTCGGCACTAAAGAAAAAACACGTTCCCCCGGGGATTATCCCGCCGCGGGCTTTTGGGCAACCTACGGGGCGGTTTTTTCCAACCGGCCCTTTGTACTGCTCCTGGGGACCTATGCCCTCCATCTGATGGGCATCAGCTTCCTCCAGGGCATCCTGGTCTACTATACCAAGTATCTCTACCGCCGGGAGGACCTGACCGCCCCGGCTATGGTGATTCTGCTCCTCACCGCCATGGTCTGCATCCCCCTGTCGGTCCTTGTTTCAAAGCGGATAGGGAAAAAGCGGACCTATCAGATCTGTTTTGCCCTGCTGGCGGGGGGCTGCATGATTATCTTCTGCCTGGGCCATCTTTTGGGAACCTCCTTTTTCCTGGGGATGATGGTTTGGGCCGGCGCCGGGGTGGGCTTCAGCTACGTGGCCCCCTTCGCCATGGTCCCCGACGCCGTAGAGTACGATGCGCTTAATACCGGAGAGCGGAAGGAGGGGGCCTTTTACGGCATGTGGACCTTTACCGCCAAACTGGGCCAGTCCCTGGCGGTATTTCTCTCGGGGCTCATCCTTGCCGGGGGGGGCTATGCCGCCGGCGCGGTCCAGGGCGCCGGCGCCCTCATGGCGATACGCCTCATTATCGGCCCCCTCCCGGCCCTGATCTTCCTTCTGGCCCTGGTTCTGGTGCAGTTTTATCCCCTGGATGAAGGGACCTATAAAAAACTGACGGCCTCCGCTTAACCCGCGAACCCGCTGTAACGGATGACCCCGCCGTTATAACGGATGCCTCCGCCCTTATACATTCTGAGCCGGCCGTTATAACGAATGTCTTGGCCGGGGTTCCGGACAAGCGGCAGGGAACCCGTCCGGCGTGTCCGGGAAGCCGGATTAGAGCGGAATTCGATCCCGTATCCTAACGTCCGTTAAGTTATTTTTCCGTATATTTTATTTATTTGACGTTTATTTGAAAATTTATCATTTTTTTTAGCATAAGCTATTGACAGTTTTCACAAAAATTCGGCATTATAGTTCTATAAAATCTCATAGGAGGATTTCATGAAGAAAATTGCGCTGGTTTTACTGGCAGTGCTGGCTATTCTGATGATAGCGGGATGCACCACGACCAGGCCTTTTGATCTTACCAACAACACCGTCGGCTCCAAAGTCGGGGAAGCGACCGGTAAGATTAGTTTCGGGGGTGCGTTCGGCGCCAATATCGACGTTGGTTTGCAGGCTGCGGCTAAAAACGGCGGTATCACCAAGATCGCTACGGTGGATCTGGAAGTTACCAGAATCCTGGGTAACTTGTTCGTTACCTACACCACCATCGTAACCGGTGAATAAAAAGGAGAACAACAGATGAAGAAATTTATTCTTATTCTTGCCCTGGCCCTTGCTGTGTTTGCGGTAATGGCTTGCCGCTCGACTATTACTATTCCTGTGGAAGCTTCCAATAACCCTATCGGGTCCAAGGTTGGCGAAGCCACCGCTTCGGTAACGCAGTTCTTGGGTTTCCCCCTGAGTTATACTCTTGAGGTCCCCGCCTATCAGGCTGCCAAGAACGCCGGAATCAACAAGATCGCCACCGTTGATTTCCGCACCGATGTCCAGGGGGGGTTCTTTAAGAAAACCACAACCATCACCACGATTGTGACTGGTGAATAACCAGGATAAAGGAGACTTATATGAAGAAAGCTATTTTTGCCCTTGTGGTGCTCGCGGTGCTGCTGGCGGCTGCCTGCACGACTATAACTGTGCCTGTTACCATTACCGATAATGCGGTCGGAGACAAGATCGGTGAAACCACCGAATCCTTCCTCTTCGGCCGGCTGTATATCAGCGGGAGCGGCGCTCTTTCCGCCGCCGCCGCTAACGGCGGGGTTACCAAGATTGCCACCGTTGAACAGAGGGTCACAAGGAATCCCTTTATGACCAAAGTTACTACCATCGTAACCGGCAACTAAACCGATTGTTATGGGTATGCGGATTTCCGCATACCCATTTTTCCGCAGTTTTACGCTTAAAATCAATAAAATGAATACGATTATTCGAAAATGCGGCGTTTTTGCCTTGTTTTTTGTATTAGCCGCCTGTACTTCAAGCCCTGAATTAATTACCTTTTCCGTCGAAGGGGGGGGAACCCAGTACTTCTTCCCTATGATGGAATGGAAGGGGGACAAAGATATCAACGCCGTGGTAGATATTACCTACCGGAATACCGCCGGGGCCCGGCCGGTCTGCAATATCTCTTTTATTTATCCGGAAAAGGGGAAAAGCGGAACCCCGGCCCTCCCCGGCGCCGCTTACTTTACGGCGGACGGCGTTAAGTATCCCCTGTCGGAAATTAAGGTGATGCTCTCTGACCCGGCCAAAAAGCAGACCAGAATTACCTCAATCATAGAGGGTTCCTTCACTTCTTTTATCAGGTCGGAAGACATCGTCCTGCAGGTCAGCATTGACGGAACGGAGTATGCCTATGTTCCGGGTAAGGATTTTATAAAGTACCGTGATGTCTTTTTGGCGGCCGGGGCTGATTGGGTTCTGGAGTAAGTGAAACGGGTCTTCATACTGCTGTTTACCCTTCCGGTACTGGCGGGCTGCGTAAAAAAGGCGGCGGAAAACAACACCCCGCTGCCGGAGCTTGGGATCAGCGTTCAATTGCCGCCGGGGATGGAGGCGGTGTCTGCGGAAGATTTACAGCAGGCCCAGGATGCTTCCGCCGAATTCCCGCCGGTGGAACCCTTCGCCGATTTTCCTGTCCGGGAATTTCATGATCCTTCAATAAACGCCGTCCTGATTATTTCCAAATTAAGCTTTACCGGTCCCGAAAGCGCCGGCCTTGATGCGGTTTCCGTAATGGAAAATTACCGCGCCAATCTGGCCGCCTATTACGGCGTGGATCTTATTGCCGCCAATGAGCTTATTCAGGGTGATTTTAAGCTGACCATTATGCCCATGGTTTTTGAACCGGAGGGAGCGGCCCTTTCCCTGACCAAGGTACTCTACTATGCCTATCCTCAACGGTACTTCGTCTTTGATCTCTACTTTAACAGCGGTACCAATACCATAAGTCCCGAAAAGGCCGGGGAATTTGAAAAGCTGTTTCTCTCCGTTAAAAACCTGGAATAGGGCTTTATAAACGGCAGTTTTATTGTTATAATGGAATTTGAAGTTTCCGGACAATCCCAATGAAAAATTCGGTTTCCGGATTGGACCTTTTGTAAAAACCGAGGAGAAGTTTATGAATCGGAAGATCACCGGATTTACAGCGTTTCTTTTGGTATCCGTGTTTTTAGCCGGCTGTACCATGACAACCAAGATAACCATCGAAACCGATGTGCCCGGAGCCCAGGTAAACCTGGACGGCAAAATTATCGGCGTTACTCCAATAGAGAACTACAAGGTTAAAAACAGAATATTCAAAGAGTACCCGGTACTGCTTACCAAGGAGGGGTACAAACCCACCTACTCCAAGTTAAAAACCGAGAGCAAACTGGCAAGCATGATTGGGAGCATTCTTATCATTCCCGCCATCTGGATGGAGGGACCTCAGAAACTGCAGTACTTTGTAATGGAACCCGAAGGACAGAAGTAGATCCGTTGTAAAATGAGCCCACGGTGAATCCGGCTTAAAAAAAGCCCTTCAGTTAAAACCGCAGTGTTAACTGAAGGGCTTCCTTCGTTTCAAGCTTAAAAACCGGGAGACGCCGGGGTAGACTTTTTTGCCGCCGCAGATTTTCTTGCTGTGGCTGCAGCGGGTTTCTTAGCCGCCGCGGTCTTTTTTGCCGCCGTGGACTTTGGAGCCGCAGGCTTCTTGGCAGCAGGCTTTTTTGCCGCGGTTACAGCGGGTTTCTTAGCCGCCGCCGCGGTCTTTTTTGCCGCCGTGGACTTCGAAGCCGCAGGCTTCTTGGCCGTTGCAGCTTTCTTTGTTGCGGCTGCGGCGGTTTTTTTCGCGGCAGGTTTTTTTACCGCAGGCTTTTTCCCGGCGGCAGGCTTCTTGGCTGCCGCGGTTTTCTTCGCCGCAGCAGGTTTCTTAAGCGCCGTGGTTTTCTTCGCTGCGGGTTTTTTAACTTCTTTCCCGGATTCCATAAAATCCCCCTAAATAAAGATTGTATTGTGCAAATAATAAACCTATTATTTAACCGGACACAATACATAAATTTTAAAAACAACGTTCTGTTTTGTTCATTATCGACAACGGCGTAAAAAAAGATTAAGTGTTTTTCGCTGGGGCCATGTCCTGTAAAACGCATACGCAGGTTTCTGATTATCAGGCCCCGCCCCGCGGACGAAATACGCGGCGGCGCTTTTTGTTACGGCAGGCTTAAAAAGCAGCGGACCCCGAATTTTTCCGGGGTCCGCATCCGCTAAGGCAGGCAGGTTTTACGTTCCGCTATGCCCACTTGATCAGGCCGGTCCTGTAAGGATGAACCAGAGCATCGTGTTTAGGCAGAATCCGCACCGTGTGCCCCTGCATGCCCGTATCGGCGCATTCTATCCGTACCTGGAAGATGTCGGCGTTTCCCTCGCGGCTAATATGCTTCATCTCGGTCCGGCGGGCGTTGGTAATCTCATTGCTCTGATTGGAGATGGAACCGTGGTAGAGTTCAACCTGAAGCTCCCCGGGAGAAACCGGCCCCAGTTCAATGGAGGCGGTTACCGTAAGGGCATCCCCCCGCTGCATTACAGGCCTGGCGCTGGATTCAATTTTGATTATCTTGATGTTGTCCCAGGCGGACCTGAGTTTGGTGAAATAAGCCGCCAGGGATTTTGCCTCGGCATACTCGTCTTTGATCGTGCGGCGGTAGTTCTTTAAGGCGGGAAAGTAGAATTTATTGGAATAGTCGATGAGCATGCGGTGGCTGGACATGGACTGTCCTATCTCCCGCATGCAGGTTTTCATCCTTTTGATCCACTCCCGGGGAAGTCCGTCCCGGCCCCGCTGATAAAAGAGGGGGATGATCTCCCGTTCCAAAAGATCGTAGAGGGCTTTGCTCTCCACGTCATCCTGGAGGTTGGTATCCGCATACTGTTCCCCCTGGCCTATGGCCCAGCCCACTTCGGGGTTGTATGCCTCGTCCCACCAGCCGTCCAGGATGGAACAGTTCAGCACCCCGTTCATGGCGGCCTTCATGCCGCTGGTTCCGGAGGCTTCCATGGGCCGCCGGGGGGTATTGAGCCACACGTCCGCCCCGGAGGTAAGGTAACGGGCCACGGTAATATCGTAATTCTCCAGGAAGACGATGCGGCTGGTTACATCGTATTTTTCCGCAAAATGGATAATCTCCCTGATTAGCTCCTTGCCGGGCATATCCATGGGATGGGCCTTGCCGGCAAAGATAAGCTGAATGGGCCGGTCACTATCCTTCAAAAACCTGAGGAGCCGCTCCGGGTCCCGAAGGAGCAGGTTCCCCCGCTTGTAGGTGGCAAAGCGGCGGGCAAAGGCCAGGGTCAGCACATAGGGAGACAGGGCATCTTCGGCCTGCTGAATGCGGCGTTCCACCGCTCCGGTCCGCTTTAGATGCTGGCGAATCCGGTCCCGGGCAAAGGCTACCAGCCGCTCCCGGCGCCGCTCATGGGTACGCCAGAGTTCCTCGTCCGAGATGCGGTCCATGCGATCCCAGACGGAAAGATCCGTGGGCTCTTCGTCGAAGTGGGGGCCAAAATAACGGTCCAGAAGATCCGACATGCCCGCGGAAACCCAGGTCTTGGGATGCACGCCATTGGTAACATGACCAATGGGAATTTCATCCAGGGGAAGGCCGGGCCAGAGCCCCTTCCACATCTCCCGGGACACTACCCCATGCAGTTTGGCAACGCCGTTGGCATAGGCGGCGAATTTCAGGGCCAGCACGGTCATACAGAAATTTTCGTGATCATCGCCGGGATGCTCCCGACCAAAACCGAGGAAGTCCTTCCAGGATATCCCCAAAATCTGGGGCCAGGAACGGAAGTACTTTTCCATCAGGCCTATATCAAAACGTTCATTCCCTGCGGGAACAGGGGTATGGGTGGTAAAGATATTAGTCGGCCATACCGCTTCCCGGGCCTCTTCAAAGGAAAACCCCTTATCGGCCATTATCTCCCGGGTCCGCTCAAGCCCCAGAAAGGCGGCGTGGCCCTCGTTCATGTGGGTCGCCGCAGGGTTGATCCCCAGCGCCCGGAGGGCCCGGATGCCTCCAATACCCAGGAGTATCTCCTGCTGCATCCGGGTTTCCTTATCCCCGCCGTAGAGGGCGGCGGTAATATTCCGTATATCCGGGGCATTTTCTTCGATATTGGTATCCAGAAGATAAAGGGGGCTTCGGCCTACCTTTACCTCCCAGATCTGGGCTGCGGCCATCCGTCCCGCAAGATCCACGGTTATTTTGACAGGTTCCCCGTCTTTACCGGTTTTTCGTTCTACCGGCATATTGTACCAGTCATTTTCGGGATAACTTTCCTGCTGAAAACCGTCGGTATTGAGGACCTGCTTAAAGTAACCCTGCCGGTAGAGGAGCCCCACCCCCACCAAGGGCAGTCCCATATCGGAGGAAGTCTTCATGTGATCCCCCGAAAGAATTCCAAGGCCTCCTGAATAGATGGGCAGAGAAACATCCATGCCGTATTCCATGGAGAAATAAGCTACCACGTCCTTCTTTGAACCCCGGTACCAGGTCTCGCCCTTTTTATACCGCTGGAAACGATCATAAACCTCTTTAAGGGCGGCCAAATAGGAATCGTCCTTGGCCGCCATGGCCAAACGTTCCTGGCTTACCATCCCCAGGGTCCGGATGGGACTTTGCAGGGACCGGAGCCATACATCATAATCCAATCGGATAAAGAGCTGGACCGCATCAAAATTCCAGGAAAGCCAGAGATTCCGGGCAATTTCTTCCAGAGGCTTTAGGGCATTGGGAAGTTTCGGTTTAACCGTATACCTTGAAATATTCATACTTTCAGCTTATGTCCCCCTTCCAAGATTGTCAATTACGGAGAAAAAATTCGTATAAAACGGCAAAAAAGCTTAACGCAGTCCAAAACGTCCGCTCAGTTCCTTTAGATGGGTGCCGATTAAGAGGGCTCCGTAGATACTTACCGCCAAACCTACGGTAAGTCCTACGGGAATTAAGAAAGACGAGCCCCCTTTTTCGGCAACTTCGGCAAAATCCAAGCCGATAAAGGCGGAACTTAGGGAAATCAGGATGATAAGTCCCGCGATAACCCAGCTTCTAAAGGATACTGCCTCGGGAGGATCGGCAATTTCCATGGGCACATCGCCGGGATCCAGGGCTTCCCGCCGGATCACTTCCATAACCGCCTCTTCCATCGCCGGAGCGGGGGGAAAGAAACCGGTCTGCATCATGGTTTGAGCCGCTTCCAGAACAGCGGCGGATGCGGCGCAGCGGGAACAGTGCAGAAGATGCCACCGGACCCGGAGGCGGACCAAAAATGAAAAGGACCTATCCCCTTCAAATATCCTGTCTATAGCGGAATGGCAGGTCATGCTATCCCCCCTTCCATAAAAACTTCCAATTTATTCCTCAACAGTCCCTTCGCCCTAAATACATGGGACTTAATCGTATTAACCGGATAACCGGTTATGGCCTCAATCTCCTGATAAGACCGGTCGTAAAAAAAGAACAGATCCACGCAGATCCGGTACCGTTCGGGAAGCTCCCTTACGGCTGTTAATACCGCATCTTTTACCAGAGAACGCATGGTCCGCCGTTCGGGACTTTCATCATCCCGGACCTGATCCTCCTCCGCCAAACTCCGGTATTCCTTCCGCCGGGAAATACCGTTCACCGCCGTATTGTAGGCAATCTTGTACAGCCAGGTGGAAAACCGGGACCGCCCTTCAAAGGCAGCCAGATTTCGAAAGGCTTTTAGCAGCACCTCCTGGGTAAAATCCGCCGCATCTTCGGCATTGCGGAAGAAGCTTAAACCCATGGCATATACCGCCTGTTCATGCCTGGTTACCAGGAGCCGGAACAGCTCTTTCTGTCCCGAGACGACCCTTTCAACGATCAGCTGATCGTCAATGCCGTCTCCGCCGCTCATGAGGTCCGATTGCCGTGTTTTATTCCGTAGAAGATCAGAAGGCCCGCGCCCGTGGAGAGGGGTATCAAGCCCCCCAGCAGAGCATAGCCGGCGCCCTGGGTTATGGCGAGGAATATGGTCAGGGTAATTCCTACGCTGCCCAAAAGCAGGCCCGCAAGCAGGCTGAAAGAGAGAAGATCAAATTTGGGATCCCTGTACTGTCCCGCCTGGACAAGCAGTTTTTTCCACTTGTAATTCCAGAGCAGGTAAAAAAAGACAACCAGCGAACCCATAACAATTCCCACAATGGGAATGACCGAAATGATAATCTGGGCAGCCGATGATGTTTGTCCCATAACTAATACAACCTCTTTCCGTCAATACAATAAAAACAGCAATAAACCTAGTATACCCCGGAAAAAGCTTTACGTCTATCTTTTGACACCGGGAAGATAAAAAAGTTGCGCCCGTAACTTTCCGCGGCATTCCGGCAAAAAGCGATTCGGAGCTTTTTCAGAATAGAGTTGTTCAATAACTTCAGTTATTGAACAACTTCCGCTTAAAAACGGCAGAATTTCACAAAATGCGAAGTATTTTGTGAAATTCTGCGAGACTTGTGAAGAAACCAACCGGGTTTCTGAACAAGTCCAATGACGGAATGTGGAAGAGCCTCATTCGATTATCATGTAGTCGTTGAAATAGAGGCTCTCTATCCTGCCGAGGCGCAGGATCGCATTATACCGGGAACGGAGTTCTTCCTTGAGGATTTCTTCATCCCTGTCCCTCAGTTCCTCCGCAGTATAGGGGGTAAAGTAGTCCACAGTGATCCGCCGGAGTTCCCCCAGCTTGGCGGCAAGTTCCTCCGAGAAGGGCCTGTCCCCGGGGGAGTAGGGGAAAACCGGCGAGAGGATCACCGTGGCCGGCTGGGACCCCGCAGTAACGGAACGGACCCGCCCTATGCCGGTAAAGATCCGGTCCTCCCATGTCTCCGCCGGAAACGGAGACGCGCCGGAAACGGGTTTCTCCCGGATGAACAAGGCGTAGAGGGTTCCTCCCAGGATAAGCAGAAAGAGAACCAGGGCCGTGACCGCCAGAATGCGGCAGAAAAGGCGGGCCCCGGACCGCTCCGCCGCTTCTATAATCCGTTCCATCTATTAACAAAATAATGGAAAAAGCGTAGAATGAAAAGGTTAACGCAGAGGCGGTCATTTCAACAAAACAAGGAGCCGGATTATGGTCATTCACCGGAATGAGATGAAGATTGAACAAAAGGAGAAGATGCGGGATGGGGAGGGGACGGTTACCATTACCCGCTTTGTAGACGGCGGCACCATGCAGAACGCCCGGATGCTGGCGGAACTGTCCCTGCCTTCGGGAGCGTCCATCGGCTATCATCAGCATAACAACGAAACGGAATATTTTACTTTTATCTCCGGGACCGGAACGGCTAACGATAACGGCAAGGAGATCTCCGTAAGACCCGGGGACGTAATGGTTACCGGAAACGGCGCCTGCCACAGCATTAAAAATACCGGAACCGAAACGCTGGTGATCCACGCGGTCATAATCACCCATTAGTATGTGCGGCATAGTCGGCTACATCGGTTCGGAAGAAGCGGCCCCCATCCTTATACGGGGCCTTAAAAAGCTTGAGTACCGGGGTTACGATTCGGCGGGCATTGCGGTTCTGGGGGCCGGGGGCCTTGAGGTGTGCAAGTCCAAGGGGGCCCTGCGCTTTCTGGAAGAGAAAATACAGTCCGGAACGGGAAAGGCGCTGACGGGAAGCGCCGGCATAGGCCATACCCGCTGGGCAACTCACGGGGAACCTTCGGATATCAATTCTCATCCCCATACGGACGTATCCGGTAAGATCGCCGTGGTGCACAACGGGATCATCGAAAACCATGCCAAACTCAAGGCCTGGCTTGAAGCACACGGAGTATCTTTCCGCAGTGAAACCGACACCGAAGTTATAGCCCATCTTATCGATTTTCACTTCAACGGCGATCTTCTCCAGGCGGTGCTGGAGGCGCTGAAACGGCTGGAAGGTTCCTATGCGCTGGGAATTATCTGCGAGGAGGACCCGGAACGGATTATCGCAGTCCGCAGGGAAAGTCCCCTGGTTATTGGCGCCGGAAAGGGAGAAAACCTTATCGCCTCGGACGTACCCGCCCTGCTGGAACATACCCGGGATGTCTATTACCTTGAAGACCGGGAGGCCGCCGTTCTTTACCGGGATCATGTGGAGTTCTACAGTGAAGAGGGAGAAGTCCGGCGCAAGGAGCTTTCCCATGTGGAATGGGATGCCGCCGCAGCGGAAAAGGGCGGGTACGCCCATTTCATGTTGAAGGAAATTCACGACCAGCCCAAGGCCCTGACCGATACCCTCCGGCCCCGGTTAAAAACAGACGGCCCGCCGGCCCGCCGCAGCATTAGTCTTGAAGAGATAGGCTTTGACGGATCCTGGGCAGAGGCAGGCCGGGTGGTTATCGCCGCCTGCGGTACCGCATGGCACGCCGCCATGATCGGTAAGTATGCCTTTGAACATCTGACCCGGATTCCCGCCGATGCAGATATCGCCTCGGAGTACCGCTACCGGGATCCCATCTTTGACCGGAAGGACATCTTCATCATCATCAGCCAATCCGGGGAAACCGCCGACACCCTGGCGGCCATGCGGATGGCAAAGAAGAGCGGCGCCCGGATCATTGCCATCACCAATGTGGTGGGTTCCACCCTGGCGCGGGAAGCGGATCTGGTGATGTATACCTGGGCGGGACCGGAAATCGCAGTAGCCTCTACCAAGGCTTTTACCACCCAGCTGATGTGTATCTACCTTATCGCCCTCCAATTTGGCCTGCTCCGGGGTACCATAACCGAAGAAGGACTGCCGGGATATATAGACGCGCTGGAACAGCTCAGTGGACAGGCGGACAAGCTTCTGGCGGACAAGGAGACCATCCAGCGTTTCGCCTATCAGCAGTTTAACAAATCCAAGGTTTTCTACATGGGCCGGCTTTTCGACTATGCCGTAAGTCTTGAAAGCGCTTTGAAACTAAAGGAGGTAAGCTATACCCACTCGGAGGCTTTCGCCGCAGGGGAACTTAAGCACGGCCCCATCGCCCTGGTGGACGATTCCACCCTGGTGGTGGCTATTTGTACCCAGTCCGCCCTTTTTGAAAAGATGGATTCCAACATAAAGGAAGTAAAAGCCAGGGGCGCGGCCACTGCGGTTATCACTTATGATGATGTGAGCCGCTTCGACAAAACCGCCGATGTGGTATTCCGTATCCCCCGTACTCTGGAGAGCCTCTCCCCCATCCTCTCGGTGATACCCTGCCAGCTCTATGCGTACTATATTGCGGTCCAGCGGGGGCTCGACCCGGATAAGCCCCGAAACCTGGCAAAATCGGTTACCGTAGAGTGATTCGCAAGCGGAATTCATCCCAAGAGCTTGCCTCCGGGTATCTCAGTCAATTTTACCGGGTAAGACAGAAAATAACGCCGAAGAATGAGAGGAAAAAATACCGAAGACTGTAACGGCGCCGTAACCGGCCCTGAACGCCTGGAAACGGCGGCGGCAAAAGGCGGAATAAGCGCGGTGTATCACATGACCCGGGCGCCGTATCCGGGGGATACCGTATTTTTAACAAGGGCTTATAATCGCGGGTGTCCATATGCCTTACCGTCCGTTCCCGTTTGTCGTGCAGTGTGCGGAGAGCGGAGAGCCGCATACCGGACACGCATAGGTGTCCTGGCGGTAAATAATGTTGACCGTTACCTCCCGGATAGCGTCCTCTTGGTCAATGTTCTCTACGGACCAACCGTCCCCCAGCCTTCACAGTCGTTCATAAAACTATTCTAACATAGTTTTGTCTCCTCCGGAGTATTGTATCTTACATTCGGAAGGGGGTAAAACTATTTGAATAAGTTCTAAGAAGGGAAATACCTTTTTTATGTTCTTTTTAAGGTTCCAATTTTGCTAATTCCTTATACCATAAGGAATTAGCAATGGGCGATACTGGATTTGAACCAGTGACTTCTACCGTGTGAAGGTAGCACTCTCCCGCTGAGTTAATCGCCCGCAAACGGCGGCGGATACGTGCCGAAACGGCGTTCCTCCGTTGAGCCGTTACCCGAAAAACACCAACAACTGCATCTTTTTCAAAATATGGCTTTTTGAAAAGGACACAACTTTTCATATATATACCCAATTACCGGGCCGGTGTCAATGCGGTTTACTGCCGGGACAAACGGAATTCCGGCGGGGCCAGGTCCTCCCAAGCCGAAGGTTCCAGAGCATCCTTGTCGATCTGGATGAAAATCTGGGGCTCGTAACCCGGAACCGGGTGGAGGATGTTCTGGGAATTGAGGAAACCCAGATTCACCCCGGGGCTGTAGAGTTCCGTGGGACGCATACGGGCCATGGTATCCGGGTTGCGGGTGATGCTGTCCCAGGCCCGGGCGGATTCGGCAAAAAGGGCCAACGCTCTGGAACGGTAGCTGGTATTGCCGGTGGTTTCCGCCAGAGCTTCCAGGGTTACTCCCAGGTTGTTCCGGCCTATCATGAGCCGTTCCGCCAGCTGCATGTGTTCCGGTTTGTCATTGGGCATTACCATGGGGAGACGGGCCCGCTCGGCTTCGAGCAGATCCAGAAGGCGGTTGTAATAACTCTGGGCGGCAAAATAATCCCCCCGGAGGTAAGCGGTATTCCCCAGGGCATGGAGGATGCGCCGGTTAAGGGGCATTGACGCAGAGGCGGTGAAAAACCGTTCCAGCGCCGGCCCCCACATCCGCAGATGATAATAGACGGAACCTATGCGGTATTGAATTTCCGGCGGAGCCCATCCGTTTTGTTCCGCCCGGCGGTAGTACTGGAGTGCCGCCTCCATATTGCCGTCTTTGGTGAAGTATTCCAGATCCGCCAGATCCGCATAGAGTCTGCCGTATTCGGGGGCCCTTTTAAGGAGGTCTCTGTCCAGAGCGTCCTCGTAGATCCCCACGGCTTTAGTCAGATGCTCTTCGGCGCGGAAGAATTCCCGGCCGCCTATTAAAATTTGGGCGTAGCGGCGTTCCGTATCAAGGCGGTAATGGGTCCGTTTGGCGCTTTCTTTTGCGGCGGCGTCGAAGGCCCGGATGGCGGTTTCCAGGGTTTCCCGCTCAACCCCCGAATTGCCAAAGTGATTGTAGTACCGGGCCAAATGGTAGTAGGGCTCGGGAAGATCCGGATCGATCCGGATCGCCCGGAAGAGTATGTCCCGAATGCCGTCTATGCGGTCAAGGTTTTCATCCGGTACGCCCCGGACTTCCTCGCTCCGTTTATCCAGGAGATACCCCCCCAGTTCCGCCAGAGTCGGGGCGGAGATCTTACTTTTCCTGGTATCCATAAAGTACTGTTGAAGGGTGATAGTCTCCCCCAGGTTGTCGGTACGGATAAAGTAGAGCAGCATCCGTTCCAGGTAGGGGTCCTGGCGGCCATATTTTTCAAGAAGCCGGGCATAGGCTTCCCGGGCGGCTTCATATTTGGAGGGGTCCTCCTCTCCCCAGGCAAGGAAATTGTCCCCCAGAGCGGTAAGGCCTTCTCTGTCATCTATCGCATAGTCCAGGATATTCCTTCTCAGTATCTGCTCCGCCAGGGCATAATCCATCAGCTCGTTAGTTGTCATGTCCGCATAATCCAGGGCGCCTTGTTTATCCCGGGGATAGAACCAGAGCAGTTCCTGGTACTTCTCCCCGGCAAAGATATACTGCTTGGACTTCCTAAAGGCCTGGGCATAACGGTAATACCATTTCTTCATGCGGCGCCGGAGGGAGGCCCTCCTAAACTGCTCGTTTGCCCTGGCGTATTCCCCGGCGGGAATCCGCTCATAGCCGTCTTTGTAGAGGGCGTTTGCCGCCAGGGGGGTATAAACAAAGTGGTATATCAAATAGAGGAGCGAAACCGCCGCCAGGGCTATGGCCAGGAATACCCGGAATACGGGAAGAAATTTATGGATAAAAATATAGGCAAAGCTGGCCTGTTCCTCTTCCAGTTCCATGCCGGTTTTCTTTTCAAAGCCCTTGGGGATGGGGATGGTTTTGTTGAGGATCTTCCCCGCCAGGGCGGCGGTTTCCTTAGCCGGCGCTCCCCGGATCAGGTGTTTTATCAGGGAGGACATCAGATCCGGGGCTACTGCCTGTTCGGCAATCAGTTCTTCGCAGGCGATACGCAGATTCAGGGGATAAGAGGCCAGAGTTTCCTGCAGGCGGGTAAAATCCTCCTCGGAAAGATTGATTTCCTCCACCTCCGGGGAGGCCTGTCCCGCCCCCCTGGCAACTCCGGGAAGCTCCGGTCCGGGGACACTGAAGGGATCGTCTATGCCCGCCAGGGAAAAGTCCTCTATGCCTTCTCCTGCGGGTAGAGGGGCGTTCCCGGTTCCAAAGTCCGGGGCTTCTCCTTCAAGATTGAAGGCGTCAAAGGCGTCGGGGGTTCCCGTGTCCGCCGCGGCCTCTCCCCCAAAATCCATGAATTCGTCTTCCCCCGTTTCGGGAATGGAGAAATTGTCCTCCGCATCTTCGGCGGGGGGGACGGTGTTTTCCGGATCGGGGATTGAAAGGTCCATATCCCCCGCCGACTCAAAGCCGGAAATTTCGCCGAAGGAGGCTTCCTCCGCGCCAAAGTCTGCGCCGGCTTCACCGGAGAAATCCACGGAGTTCATCAAATCGATGTCCGTACCGGAGGCTTCTGGTTCGGCTTTTTGATCTGTATCCGAAACAGCGCTGCCTCCTTCTTCGGAAAAGAGGGAGAACATTTCCTCATCGGGAAGATTGGCGATGCCGAAGTCGGGGATTTCCGGTTCCTCCGGCGGAGCGTCTACGGATTCCTCCGGGGAAACGGCGCTTTCCGTCTCCGGTCCGCTTGTTTCAAGATCCAGGGAATCAAAATCATCCATGCCGGAAATGGAGAAGTCCTCTGCCGGACCGGCAGGAGCGGAATCCGCCTCCAAGCCGGGGAACGGTTCCTCCGTTCCGCCCTCTCCGTCAGAATGTTCCGGCTCGATGCCGCCGGCAAGGCCATCCAGCAGGGCGCCGGGAAAACCGAAGTCCTCCGTTTCACCGCCGCCGGACGCTTCGGCGCTTGTATCGCCTTCTCCGGCGGAGCCGGGTTCTTCCATGGAGAAACCGGAGAGGCCGAAATCGCCGCCGGAATCACCGGTTTCGGCATCGAAGACGCCGGGGAAATCGCCGGTTCCGCCCGCGTCAGGGGCGCTTTCGTCTGCGCCAAAGTCCGCGGTGGTAAAATCATCCGGTATGTCCGCTTCCGGCGGCGGGACCAGGTCGTCGGGAATGGTATCCAGAAAGGCGCCGAAATCGAAGTCTCCGGCGTTGTCTCCCCCGTCTTCGGCTCCGGGAAGGGGAAACCCGGGATCCGGCTTCCCGCCGCCGGCATTTTCCGGCTCCGGCATGGGGACCGGTTCCGTATCGGGCAGGGGGAGATTGTCTGCGGCAAGGCGCCGTTCCGCCAGGACAGCGGCTTCATTTCCAATATTGAGGAAGGATACTTTAAAATTTTCAAGCTGCTGTAATGACGGCATAATCAAGATATTGAAGCATCAACCGATAATTGTAAAGAATATATGAAAAAGATGATGGTTTTGACGCTCCTTGGACTTATTATCGGCAGCATTGGAGCGGTAGATACAGAATCTTATCAATTTATTGAGCGTCTCCTGTCCCTTAAAGGACCGGGATCGCCCGAAGTTTACGAAGATGCGGTGATCTTTACCGCCCCCTCAACATTCCGGCGGGTGGGCATAGCCTTTGCCGGTGAAGGTTTCTCCCGGGTCCACTGGTTTCAAAAACTGATGATCCCCGTGGACGCCCCGCTTCCCCGGAAAGCCAAAGATCCGTCCACGGTTTTTACCGATTCGGGCATTCTCTTTCATGTGTATGCCATTCCGGAGGATGTCCGGGAGATTGAATACCGGCTGGTGATTGACGGCCTCTGGACCACGGACCCCTTAAACCCCCTGCAGCGCATCGACCCCGCCTCGGGGATAGCCCGTTCCGTAATGATCCTGCCCGAAATACCGCGCCGGCCCTCCACCTTCGACGGACCTCCGGGCAGCCTCAACTTTACCTTTACCGCTCCGCCGGGAGAACGGATCACCGTGGCGGGCAGTTTTAACCGCTGGGACCCCTTTATGTATGAACTGCGGGAAACCAGGCCCGGCCTCTACTTCCTGACTCTTCCCCTGCCGCCGGGAACTTATCACTATGTCTTTTTTTACCGGGGCAGCCGCATCCTGGACCCCAACAATCCCAACAGGGTTTACACCAGGGAAGGGAAGACCGCCTCCGAGGCCGTGGTCCACTGACACCGCCGCGGCCCGCGGGGACGGACGTTTCGCCGCTATGACGGCGGCTGCAGGGCCTGATCAAAATCGGCGATAAGGTCCTCCGCCGACTCAAGACCCACCGCAATTCTGATAAGGTTGTCCGTAATGCCCATCCGCTCCCGTTCCGGGGCGGGCATGTTGATATGGCTCATCTTGACCGGATAGGAGGCGATGGTTTCCACTCCGCCGAGGCTCGGCGCTGCGGCGGCAAGCTTTATCCTGCTGTAGAAGCTAAGGGCCTGTCCGGTGGTTTTTGTCTTAAAGGAGAGCATGGCCCCGCCCCCCGCCGCCTGGGCCCGGTGAATGTCCCCTCCGGGATGACCGGGAAGGCCGGGATAATTTACCCCGGTAACCTGCTTGTGGCGCAGAAGCCATTCCGCCAGTTTCCCCGCAGCGGCCTGCTGAGTTTCCATCCGCACCTTGAGGGTTTTGATTCCCCGCATTACCAGCCATGCGTCCCAGGGGCCGGGCACGGCGCCGAAACTGTTCTGTATCTGATACAGCCTCTCTCCCAGTTCAGCGGTTCTGGTAACTGCCAGACCGGAGATAACGTCGCTGTGGCCCCCAAGAAATTTTGTGGCGGAATGAACCACGATGTCGGCGCCCAGTTCCAGGGGCCGCTGGAGGTAGGGGGTCATAAAGGTATTGTCCACCATGGAGAGGAACCCCCGTTCCCTGGCTATTTCCAGACAGGCCTTAAGATCGGTGATCTTGAGCAGGGGATTCGAGGGGGTTTCCAGGTACAGGGCCTTGGTATTGGGCCGTACCGCCTTTTTGATGTTCTCCGGATCCGACGCGTCCACGGCGCTCATCTCCAGGCCCCATCTTTTGTAAAAGGTTTCGATGATGTACCTGCTGCCGCCGTAGACATCCTCGGCCATTATGATATGATCCCCGGCGGAAAGCAGGCCCAGCGCCGAGGAAATCGCCGACATGCCGCTGGCAAAGGCAAAGCCCCTGGCGCCGCCCTCCAGGGATGCGATGATCTCCTCCAGGGCCTTTCTGGTAGGATTGCCGCCCCGGGAATAGTCAAATTCCTGCATCTCGGTAATAACTTTCCGGTAAAAAGTGGAGGTCTGATAAATGGTAACCCCAAGGGCTCCGGTAACCGGCTCTATCTCATGGCCGTTATGTATAAGCAGGGTTCCTCTGTCCATGCTGCAATTATCCCCTAATCGGAGGAGGCTTACAAGTAGCGCTGGGCAATTTTAGTATTTTGTATTACCATGATAATTATGCTGGCATTCATCAAAAGTTTTATCTCCAGGTATATTTTTTCTGATGATCTGCCCCTGGAAGGCCGGATTTTCAACCTGGTCCTTACCTTTGGTATCCTTGCGGAATTCATTGCGGTCATTGCCCGGATAATCGAAGGGGTCTCCTCTATTGCGGTTTTGGCGGTACTGGGGATGATGGTGGTAACCGCCGCCGCTTTTTATGTTTGTAATAAATTCAATTTTTATAGACTGGGCATCCGGCTTGCCATTATCATAATCTGCGACATACTTTTTCCCTTAGTTTTTTTTACCAGCGGCGGAGTGGACAGCGGCATGGCCGGTTACTTTGTGCTTACCCTGGCGTTGATCTTTTTTCTTGTCCGGGGCAGGGGCTGTTTCTTCATGGTTCTTATTCACATTATTATCCTGATAGGCTGCTACATGATTGGGAAATTTTATCCCGGTACGGTTATTCCTTTTAAGCATGATTTTCCCCGTTATGTGGACATCATCCAGACCATTCTGGTAAGCGGTATTCTTATCGGGATGCTGGTTAAATATCAAAACAGGATCTACGAGAAGGAAAAACTCAAGGCCGAAGCCGCCACCAAGGCGAAGGCGGAATTTCTTGCCAATGTAAGCCACGAGATACGCACCCCCCTTAACGCCATTATCGGCCTGGGCGAACTTGAACTGAGCAGGGAACTGCCCGGCGAAACCCATATCAACCTGGAAAAGATACATAACTCAGGCATGGTGCTTCTGCATATCATCAACGATCTGCTGGACGTTTCAAAAATTGAATCCGGCCATTTTGCGCTTATCCCCGGAAAATACCAGGTTTCCAGTTTTATTAATGATACGGTAAATATCAACATGGTACGCATAGGAAGCAAGCCCATACGTTTCAAGCTTTCGATTGACGAAAACATTCCCGGCGCCCTTATAGGAGATGAGCTGCGCATCAGGCAGATCCTGAACAACCTTCTTTCCAATGCGTTTAAGTATACGAAAGAAGGGACCGTTGAACTTTTCATAGGCTTTGAAGAAAAAACAGAGGACAGCCTGTACCTTGTCTGTACCGTAAGGGATACGGGAATAGGCATAAAGGCGGAGGATATTTCAAGGTTGTTCTCCGCATACAATCAGCTTGATTCAAAGAGCAACCGTCATATAGAAGGAACGGGGCTGGGGCTTTCGATTAGCAAGAATCTTGCGGAGATGATGGATGGCAGCATCTCGGTGAAAAGCGAATACGGCACGGGCAGTGCCTTTACGGTGCGTATTCGTCAGGGAATAGCCGTCCCCGAATCCCTGGGCGCGGATGCCGCCAGGGCGCTTGAAACATTCCACTTTGCCGTTACGCGCGAAAAAAGGCAGGGGCCGCGCTTCAAAATGCCCTATGCCCGGGTTCTTGTGGTGGACGACGTACAGATTAACCTTGACGTAGCCCAGGGGATGATGCTTTCCTACGGCCTCACCGTGGACTGCGTCCTCTCCGGCCCCGAGGCAATACAGCTTTTACGGGAGGAAAAGGTCCGTTATGATGCGGTGTTCATGGATCATATGATGCCCGGCATGGACGGCATTGAAGCGGTACGCATTATCCGGGAGGAAATTGACAGCGATTACGCCGGAACGGTTCCCATTATAGCCCTGACGGCAAATGCGATCACCGGTAACGAAGAGATGTTCCTCTCCGCCGGTTTTCAGGCTTTTCTGTCCAAGCCCATTGATTCGGTAAAACTTGACGCCGTACTTAACAAATGGGTGCGGAATAAAGAAAAGGAAGCGGCTCTTCCCGCCGCCGGGGCCGCCGTATCCGTCCCGGAAAGCGGTTCCGCCGAAACGGCCGGGGAGGCTGCGCCCACGCCGTCCGCCGCCGTGTCTGCCGCGGCCGGTCCCGCCGCTTTTATTCCCCCGGACGGCCTTGACTACCAGCTGGGACTCTCCCGTTTCGGCGGCAGGGCGGAGGCTTTTCTCCGTATCCTTGCCTCCTTTGCGGCGGGCCTGCCGGAATTGCTTGATAAGGTGCGTCCGGCCACAGACAATCCGGCCCTTGAAGGAGAGGCCCTGTCCGGCTATATCACCAGCATACATGGTCTCAAGGGCGCCTGCCGGGGCGCGGCCGCCATGGAACTGGGCGGTACGGCGGAAGAGCTGGAAATGGCCGCCGAACGGGGCGACACGGCCTTTACCGCCTCCCGCAACGGCGCCTTCGTTGAAGCGGCGGAACAGTTTCTTGCGGAGCTGAAAAAAAGCCTGGCGGCGGCGTCCGTGCCCCCGGCGTCTATGCCGCCGCGGGAATAGGTTCCGCCTTCCCCTTTACACAGAAAAAGCAAATAGGCTATAATGCCTCATTCCTGATAAGTCTGTCGTTTCAGGAACAGCCGGCGCAGAGCCGCCGGTTTTGGAGAGATGCGAGAGCGGTTGAATCGGACGGTCCCGAAAACCGTTGAACTCGTCAGGGTTCCGAGGGTTCGAATCCCTCTCTCTCCGTACTATGGGAGAGGAAATTTGCTCTTTGCCGGTGTAGTTTATTCGTGCCGAAGGGGTTTAATATCCCGCCCTTTAGGGCGGCTAAAAAGTATTAAACCCCTAAGTGCAACCACCTTATGAGAACAACATACCTCGCCCTTCAGGGCGAGGTTGTTGATTGGAGTTGTTCGGAAACTTCAGTTTCTGTCGAACCAAAGGTTCGCTAACAAGTCCATTGTATATTTTGGAGAGATGACCGAGCGGCCGAAGGTGCACGATTGGAAGTCGTGTGTACCCGGAAGGGTACCGAGGGTTCAAATCCCTCTCTCTCCGTACCATTGGGGAAAGTCCGGTTTAATCCCCTGCTTTGCAGCGGGAGATCCATTTACGGCCCCTTTACGATCCAGACCGGGTCAACAAAAAAACATTTGGAGCCATAGTTGTACTTTGTTTCCCCGCCAATCGCCTTGACCTCCGCTCCCCGCTCAACTTGTATCGTCATACCCGCGCCCACGTCAATCGAAAACGGATAATTCGTAACCCAAATTGCTTCTCCCGTCTCATTTTTCACAGTGATAAATACCGGATTTTCCGGAACGTCTATACAGGCATTGAACATCGGGAAAACAAGAAAAAGCAGCGGCAATAACGCTTTCCGCATATATACCTCAAATGTTTGGCGTTCCATCCCGGAGGCCGCCTGCTCTTTTAGGGACCCCACGCACCGGCGTAAGTATAGGTTCCCGCCACTTTGTTTTTTGTAACTTCGTAGAATTGCTTAAAAGCCGCCCCATAACTTCCGAAGGCCGTACCATCCGCTATAGTTACATTGGCTCCAATGGTGATAGTAATTATCGTATTACCGGCAAAGGCTCCGGCACCGACGGTGGTAACGCTGCCGGGAATCGTAACGCTTGTCAACTGGTTGTTTGCGAAGGCGTGATCCCCAATAGTGGTAGCGCCGCTGGAGATAGTAACGTTGGTTAACAGGTTGTTTGCAAAGGCATAAGCCCCAATTGTGGTAACGCCGCTGGGAATCGTAACGCTTGCTAACAGGTTGTTTGCGAAGGCATGATCCCCAATTCCGGTAGCACCGCCAAAACTGGTAATGGCGGTGATAGCATTATTCGCGAAGGCGTAAGGCCCGATTGTGATAACGCCGCTGGGAATAGTGACGCTGGTTAGCTGGTTGTTCGCAAAGGCATAAGGCCCAATTGTGGTAACGCTGTTTGGAATCGTAACGCTTGCCAATTGGTTGTTTGCAAAGGCATAAGGCCCGATTGTGGTAACGCCGCTTGGAATAGTGACACTGGTTAGCTGATTGCTCGCGAAAACGCCGTGGGCAAGAGTAGTAATAACGGTGGAGCTAAAATTAACATCAGTCAATCTGTTATAGGTAAAGGCGTTATTGCCGATGCTGCTGACGGCGGCGGGAATTGTAAGGGTACCTGCCAGCAGATTTGACGCAAAGGCATAAGCCCCAATTGTGGTAACGACGCCGGGAATAGTAACGCTGCTTATCTGGTTATGGGCAAAGGTATATGGTTCAATGGCAGTAATACCTCCCAGGGAGACAATCTCCGTAATTCTATTGTAACCAAAGGCGTTGGACTTGATTTCGGTAACCGAAACGGGAATATCAATACGTTCAAGGAAATTGTAGTAAAAGGCATATTCCCCAATTGATGTAAGGCTGCCGGGAAAGGTAACGCTGGTTACTTTTTTGTCCCTGTACTGTCCGTCCGCAATGCTGGTCTGTCCGGAAGGAATAACAAGCTTAATAAACGGGGCCTCTTCCTCCGAATCCAAGCTGCATCCGGAAAATAATATGCTGGATACTGCCAGTACCAATAGGCCCGTAAAACCTAAGCGTTTCATTATTAACTCCATATTAACCCCATCCGGTCCGCCTCTCAACCGGTTATCCTATTATCGAACAAATTACGGCTTTGTTAAAGAGGCCGGTGTTTTTTACCGGTGATTTTATCCTGGCGTCTCAAACAATCCCTTAACCAATGGCATGAATATTATTAAGAACAATGCGTATATCAAAGGGGTCATACTGCCCTCCGGCCTTACCCGTATCGGGGATAGCGCTTTTGAGTCCTGCTACTCTCTTACCGGCGTAACTATCCCGTTAACCGTTACCGGCATCGGGGATCGCGCCTTTGGCGGCTGCTCCGCCCTTACCGGTATAACTATCCCGGCAGGCGTTAACAGTATAGGGGGATGAAGCTTTTGGCGGCTGCTCCGCTCTTACCGGCATAAGCGTTGACAGCGCAAACGCCACTTACAGCGCTGATGGCGGCATTTTATTTAACAAGACTAAAACCGCGCTTCTTTGTTACCCGGCGGGAAAGAGCGAAACAAGTTACACTATCCCGAATACCGTTACCGGCATCGGGGATGGCGCTTTTTACCACTGTTCCACTCTTACCGGCATAAGCGTTGACAGCGCAAACGCCACTTACAGCGCTGAAAACGGCGTTTTATTCAACAAAAACAAAACCACGCTTATTTGTTACCCGAAGGGAAAGAGCGGACCAGGTTACACTATCCCCAATGGCGTTACCGGCATCGGGGATTACGCTTTTAATGGCCGCTCCGCTCTTACCGGCGTAACGTTTGACACAGACAGCAATATTGACACAGACGGTTTTGAATCATCCGCATTCCCCGAAGGTTTATACGGTAATGGCGGCGACAACCTGAGAACGGCGTATCTGGCCGCCAGCCCAAGGGCCGGAACCTACGAGCGGGAAGCAAACGGCAGCGATTGGACGAAACAGTAGCAGCGGCGGCGTTACGGCGGGCCTTAGCCTCGCAGCGCCGGCCGTGCGCTGATCTTACCCAAGGGACGCTCCTTGACGGAGCGTCTTTGCTTCGGCCCAGTTATTGAGCAGCTGCAAACCGGCGGCGCCGGATTTTTCCGGGTGGAACTGGACGGCGGAAAGGGCGCCCCGTTCTACGGCGGAGCAGTAGCGCAGGTAGTAGTCTGCCTCCGCGGCGCTGACCGAAGGGTCAAGGGGGGCGGCGTAGTAGGAGTGGATGTAATAGAAAAAGGTTTTGTCCGGCAGGCCCCGGAACAGGGTGGAGCCGGGCCGGGGCAGGGTCTGGTTCCAGCCTATCTGGGGGACCTTGCGGCCGGGGAAGCGGCGGACCGCGCCGGGCACGATGCCCAGGCC
>JAISMC010000117.1 GCA_031276965.1 Treponema sp. | reverse complement strand
AGCGCCTTGGTAAGCCGCTTCATGATGCCTTCCGGCCCGTAAAAATCGCCGGGACCGTGGTAGTCCTTCAGGATTGCATCCAAAAGTTCTTTCGTAAAGGCCATACTTTCTCCTTGTGCCGGTATAGCCGTTTACACAAAATTTTTTACATGTCCGTTAGCGTTGCTAATTTTAACCGCCCTAAAGCTTCCCCGCCGAAAGGCGGGTTCTTGGGTATCAGCCTCCGCTGCGAATAACTGTTTCGTCGAACAGAAAAACGGCGCCGCTGTCCGCGAGTATGCCCGGCTACGGCCGGCTTTCGGGCTTTAAGGAACAGGCATTCCTCGCCAACGTCTGTACGTTCCTGGCGCTCCCATTGAACTTTTTCATACCCACCCAGGAACTCAAAAGCAAAACTAAAGCGGGGCCCAAAGAAACCAGGACTTGCGACGAATCGCAAAGCCCTGCCAAAGGCTCATCGAATATATGTGGACCTCCTGGAAAGTGTAAGGACTCCTTCCAGATACAATACGCCCTTCAACCCCGTGGAACTTTAACAGAATGTCAACAAGGCTATTCTCCGTTTGCGTCAACGGCCCGCCCAGGCAAACCGTATCCAGACGCAGGAACAGGACCGGTTACGGTAACATTTCAAAATGAGGCAACTCAGGCCGCCAAGCGTCAGGATTTAGGCGCAGCCATTACAATCCTCCGTACAGGCAGCGCAAACACCGGCGGCGACAGATTCCGTTTTCTCCTCCGTCCTGCTGCCCCCGGAACTGTTTCCGCTTCCGTTCCCATTTCCCTCTCTATAGATGTTAAAGCGGCGGTTATGGCTTCCCGCCTTGTCAATGAGCCCCGAAAGGTCGTTGTTTCCCTTAAAACGCAGTACATTCACCATAAAGATATTGAGCTTGTTCACGATATTCGGAGGCAGCAGATTCCCGTCCACCTCTACCGACAGGACCGGATAGTTCCGTTCCCGGGCCCAGGGGGTAAAGAGGCCCTCTATGACCCGGCCTATGAGACAAGCGAAGGGAGAGATGTTGACGATCCCCGAATAGCCCTGGGCCATGGCGGTGGCGGCAGCCCCGCTGGAAACGGCAATCTCCGAGTTAAGCTCTAAATTCACAAAGTGGCGCTGGGCATTTTCCATTATCTGATGCATGTCGTGGGGAGTTTTGGGGATAAGGCCCGTGGGTTCAAGGATGGAAAGTACCTTTTTTTCTATGGAATGTTTCCACCACTCTTCAATTTTCAGCTTTTTCAGATTCCAATAAGATTTTGAAAAGAAGCGCCGGGCGGGCTTCTCCAGTTTTATCAGCTTCTTAAAAGCGTATTCCCGGACAAAATCCAGGTAATGAATCCACTCGGCTATTCCCGATACTTTCACCACAATGCCCCGCTCGCTCATCAGGTCCGTAAGTTCCCCCACCGCAAAATCGTCCCGGCGGACGTAGATCTCACCCACGATAAGCACCTTAGGACAGTCCGCCACCCGGCGTTTAAGAGGAATCTTCCTGACATCTTCGGCAACCCGTTTCAGTTCCTTCCAGATCCGCCTGGGCTTATGCTCTACCGCATCCATAACCCGGCGCCAGGATCGCTCGTAGTCCGCCAGGGCCTTTTCGGGATTCACCGCCACTGCCTTGAGAGCGGTCTGTATATCTTTGAGGTAATCCGAAAGGACGAGCCCCTTCCACATCTCCTTAGCGAATCCCGGTCCCAGTTCTCCATAAGAATTGTCCGCAGAAAGGATAAAGACCACCACATTTTCCAGACGCAGATCCTTAAAGAGATTCTCGTAGTAGACAAAGTACTGGCCGGTCCGGCAGGGGCCGGTGGTGATGGGAACGAAGAGCAGATAGAGTTCGTCCTTGCGGTACTTGTCGCTGAAGAAAAACTGAAGGGCGCTTCCCAGAACCAGGTGGCTGGGAACACATTCCTTTCCCGATGCGTGGGCCCGGGCTATCTGGATGGTTTTGCCCGTAGCCACCGGCATGGCCTCGGCGTTGATCCCCAGGCTGCGCACGGCGGCTCCCATATACTCGGTAGAAATGGCTCCCATGTTGGATAGAAGCACCTTGACCCGCTTGTTGTTCCGGATAGGAACCCTTTCTCCGGTCCTGTCATTATCGATCCGTATCTCATCTCCCGCGGGGGCGTTTTTGTCGTAGACAAAACGCCAGCCGTTGCTGTACCGTTCCGTTTCAAGTTCGAGCTTCTTGGCCCGGTACCCGTCGATAATATCCAGGAAAGCCTCTACTCTGGTATCGATCCCGGCATCAGCGGAGTGGGAATCCATCTCCAGCACCAGGAAGGGCTTTTGTCCCATGGCCCATTTAAGATAGTGAAGGATGAAAGAATCGGGGGCGCAGGAAAAGTTGGTGATATAGGTAACGTAGACATTGTCCTCTTTCTTGAGGAAATTTGAAGCCTTTACATCCTGCTGTCCATAGTACCAGTACATATTGGGGAAGATCTTTTCATCCTGGAAGGGCAGAATGTCGAAGGGCACGATGGAGTAACCCCGGGTGGTAAATTTCCTGGGGATTCCCATGTTGGCCTCTGCGGTAAAGGCGTTGTAGGGCCGCCCCAAAAGGGCAATCACCGGCCGGTCCGCCCGGCGGGCATCCTCCAGGGCCTCTTCTCCCAGTTTTTTAATGGCGTCAAAATAGGCCTGCTGTTTCGACAGGGCCTTGGCAAAGGCCGCTTTAGTTTCTTCCTCGCCTATTCCCAGCTTTCCGGTCATCATATTGAAAAGCTCCAGGGCCTTGCCTTCGCCGAACTTAAAGCTTACCACCAGGGAAAGCCAGCGTTTCTTATCCACATCGGGAAAGGCCTTCTCTATGTAGTAGGGAAGGCTTTGAGTAATGGGACAAAAATTAGCGTGAACCTCTTCTTCATAACTGGGCATATCCCTAAAATGGGGAAGGAACACATAGTCCGCTCCCTTGTCCAGGCAGTCCTGCACCGCCCCGTGGGCTATCTCCGCAGGAAAGCAGTAGGTGGATTCCGCCCGGGCTACTCCGGCATGGGCCACTTCGGTGGAAAGAAAGGTTTTAATGCCCAGTTCGTGGAAAAACCAGGAATAGAGGGGGTAGAGGGTATGAACCGAGAAAGCCCGGGGAATACCGACCACATAATCACGCTTATACGAAGAACGGTCTGCCGGCGCGGCAAATTCTTCAAAGAGCATTCTTTGCCGTTTTTCCACGTAATCAAAAACCGGCACATCCTTCACGGCTTTCCGCATATTGGTGTACTTGTTACAGCGGCCGCCGAACATATACTTGTGTTCCTGTACGCCCACCGAGAGTACCTGGATGGGACAGCGGTTATCGCAGGACCGGCAGGTAAAGACCCGCTCGTAGTTTATCTCCCGGCTTAAAAGCTCGTCGATGTCCACGGCCTTTTCCGCAAGGAGGCCGTCCGCGGCCTTGCGCTTTGCCAGAAGGGCCACTCCGAAACAGCCCATAAGCTCAGGTGAAGGGGGGACCAGGATTTCCTTATCCAGCATCATGGCAAAGGCCAGGGGAACGGCAATGTTCTTTGCCACCCCTCCCTGAAGAAAGATCTTTCCCCCTATGGTACGGTTCCCCACTACCCGGTTAAGGTAATTGGCGACGATGGAACAGACGATGCCGGCGGTTATGTTCTCTTTGGTGGCTCCCTGCTGAACAGCTTTGCGGATATCGCTGTTGATGAAGGCCGAACAGTGCTCCCCAAACTTGAGGGGAGCGTCGGCATTTAAGGCTATGGGCCCAATATCTTTGGCGCTGTGGATGGACAGATCCCCCGATGCGGACTCTTCCAGAAAGGATCCCGTCCCTGCGGAACAGGCTTCGTTCATGGCATAGTCAATGGGAACCCCGTTTTTCAGGAGTACGTACTTGGCATCCTGGCCCCCGATTTCAAATATTGTCTCCACCTCCGGATCGAAGTAGGTAGTCCCCACGGAATGGGCGATAATTTCGTTGTAGACCCCGGGGGTTTCCAAAAAGACCCCGAGAATTTCCCGGGAAGAACCGGTAGTGGATACCAGCCTTATGTCTATCGCTTTATCCCCCGTATCGGCGATGATCTTATCTTGAACTATCTTAAGACATTCTTTGAGGGCCTTAACCGGATCTCCGTGGGTACGTCCGTAATGGCTGGCCACGATCTCGTCGGTTTCCGCATCCACCAGACATGCCTTAGTGGTGGTGGAACCTCCGTCCACCCCCAGAATATAGGAGCGCCCCCGTTGTACCCTGCCGCCGGCCTTCTCAAAGGTTTTTATCCTGCCGGTCCAGTCTTTAAGGGCTCCCAAGGTTCCAAAGCGGATCTCGTTGGGTTTGAGGAGCTGCTCCACCGCCGGGAGGGGACTCCCCGATTTGGGAGCCAGCGCCGCCGCGCCCAGGGCCTCAAAAACCGGCGCCGTCTCGGGGATAACAAATTCAATCTCCGGCTGCTTCTCCCGGATAAAACGGATGATGTGCCTGTTCAGGGTGATGCCCCCTGTCAGGACCACCCGGCCGGAGTTGATTTTGGCCCGCTTGAGGAAGTCGATAACCTTAACCGCCATCACATCCGAAAGAGAAAGGACAATATCGTTCTTGGTTGCCTCCCGCTTATTGAGCCGGTGGGTGCAGTCGCTTTTCATAAAGACCGAACAGCGGGTCGAAAGAGGATATACCTTGGCTTCGTCGGGAACCCTATCAATATCCGCCAGGGTCATATCCATACGGGCAAGCTGCTGCTTGAGGAATTCCCCCGTACCGGAGGCGCATTTATTCCCGGAGAAGTTGTTGATGATCTTCCCCTCTTTATTGAGGGAATAAACCACCAGATCTTCCCCCCCCATGGATACTACCGCATCAGCCTTGAGTCCCAAGGCCCTGAGGGCGGCCTCTACACAGAGGGGTTCCAGGGTCCCCGCCGCATTAAACATAAACCGGCCCTCATTACCCGTAACCAGGGCGGGAACACCCTGGGGAACGCCGCCTTCGGTAAGCAGTTTCCGTACCGCCGCGCCGAAATCACCCTCATGGGGGGTAACGGCGCTCCATTTGACCGTAACCGTTTCTTGGGACTGGTCAAGCAATACCATCTTTAAACTGGTAGATCCTATATTAATTCCTAGTGACTGCATAATACCTCAACATTTCCGCTTAATTATAAGAGAAGCTCTGAATGCCTAAGGTTTCAGGAGCTTCTTATCCCACAGGAAAAATTGCTTTGCCGTAATTACTTACATTACAACGAATTAACAATTTTCTCCGGGAAATCTTTGGAAACCCCGGCTGGATTTCCAAAGATTCTTTAATAATAACAAGACCGCCGGGATGGTTCAAGCACGGCCCGGACGCCGTCCGGGCGCTGTCGAAAATCCCTTTTCCCCTTATCCAAAAAATACAAAAAACCCTTGACAAAGATAATAATGATTATTATTATTATCTTTGTCAAGGGTTCACGCGGGATTTTCCGGTAAATTTTTAGTCCAGGATAAGGAAGTGCTGAGGGGCGAAAGAAAACATAGCAAAAAGCGGGACGCTATTTTGGAGACTATCCGGTCTACTATCTCCCATCCCGGAGCCCGGTGGGTCTACGACCGGCTCAAATCCCGGATTCCCGGGCTTTCCCTGGGTACGGTATACCGGAATATCAATATTTTCCGCGAAGAGGGGGCTGTAGTGTCCCTGGGGGTAGTAAACGGCGAGGAGCGCTTTGACGGAACCGTGGCGCCCCATCCCCACCTTGTCTGTGAGGGCTGCGGCCGGGTGCTGGATCTGCCTGGGGAGGTACAGGCGGGATTGACCTGCGCTCTTCCGTTTGAAATTTCCGGCTTTACCATCGATAAGCGCAAGACCGTGTTTTACGGCCTGTGCGACGAGTGCCGGGATGCACAAAGATAAAAAGCGGCGTATGCCGGTTTTATTTTATTTTCATGGAGAAACGTATGAAATGGGTTTGTCAGGTTTGCGGTTATGTGCATGAGGGCGATAAGCCCCCCGATGCTTGTCCTCAGTGTAAAGCTCCGGCTTCCAAGTTCAGTCAGGCTGCGGGAAGCCAGGCCTTTGCTGCGGAACATGTGGTAGGCATTGCCAAAGATGTGGAACAGGATATCAAGGATGATCTCCGGGCCCACTTCAATGGGGAATGCTGTGAAGTTGGTATGTACCTTGCCATGAGCCGGGTCGCCGAGCGGGAGGGTTATCCTGAAATCGCCGAGGCCTATAAGCGCTATGCCTTTGAGGAAGCGGAACACGCCGCTAAATTCGCCGAACTCCTCGGCGAAGTGGTTACCGGCAGCACCAAGAAGAACCTGGAGCTCCGGATAGAAGCTGAGTATGGCGCATGCGCAGGCAAAACCGATATTGCCAAACGGGCTAAGGAAAAGAACTACGACGCCGTCCACGATACGGTCCACGAAATGGCCCGGGATGAAGCCCGCCACTGCGCCGGTTTCCGGGGCCTTCTGAAACGGTACTTCTAAGCCTGGGAGAAAGTCGCTTTACTGTAATTGCTTGCATTACATTGGAGTTGTCCGGAAAATTGAAGTTTCCGGACAACTCCAATGAACAAGCGGTTTCCTCCGGGGCGCTCTAAATGTTCACAACAGATTTGTAAGAGAGGTCATAAACCGCCCCGCCCAAAAGACGGAGCGGTTTATCTGAAACTGCCTCCGCAGGATCTGCGATACCGGCAGATTAAAGCAATCGTTAAAAACACGATCCCGTCCGGCGGATTACGGGTGAATATCCGCCGTTTCCCGCGCCCAGAACTACAATTCGGATAAACGCTGATCCGCCTGTCCCGCTTCCTTCTCCAGATTCAACGATCGAAAAATATCTCCGGAACGGCGGTAGGCGGCGGCGGCTTCCGCAGTGTTTCCCGCCTTCCTCTGCACCTCTCCCCTGGCAAGCCAGTCCATGCCCAGGCCGTAGGTATTTTCTGCCCGGCGGTCAAAGGCCAGGGCTTCGTCCAGGGCTTCCAAGGCGCCGGGATAATCCCCCGCTACGGAACGGATCGATGCGATAAGGTACCAGTCGTAGGCGGCCTGTTCCAGATAATTATGTTTCTGGTGAATGTCCAGGGCGTTCTTTATCGAATTTTCCCCGTCCTTCCAACGGCCCAATTCTTTTTCCGCAAGTCCCGTCACGGTCCAGGCCAGGGCGGTATGGAGGGGGCTCTTTATCCTGGACAACTCGTCCTGCACCTGGGTCCACACCGTTCCGGCGCCGGCGCCGCCGAGCAGCCTGCTCCTGGCCATGTAGACCCGGCTGACCGCCGCCAATTCCTCATCTCCCGCGGCAAGGGCCTCATCCTGGGCGGCGGTCCAGATTTCCTCCGCCTCGCCGGTACGGCCCATGTAAAAGAGGATGTTTCCCCTGGAAAGCCCGGTCCTGATAAGCAGCCTGGGATCATCCGCGCTCACCGCCAGGCGGCGGGCCTCCTGCAGCAGATCCAGGGCTTCGGCATAGCGGCCCTGGTCCGCCGCCCGGTTGGCAAGCTCAAGCTGGGTCTCGGTCATATTCCGCACTACAAAGATCTCGGCGGGACGCTTAGGGGCGGAGGAACAACCCAGGACAAGCAGCGATGAACAGAGGATCGACAGCGCGTTACGGAGGGCCGGTATCTTCAACTTAGTATTCCCCATTCCCGCTCCCCCTTAGAACTGTATGCCCCGGGGACTTGTCCCGTTTGACTCAACCTGGACCCGCTGGGGCACCCCATTCTTGAGGAGGGGATTGTTCAGCAGGGCGGTGAGCACATCCTCGACGGAACCCAGGGTCTTCCGCAGCTCCGCCACCAGTCCCGCTATCTGAGGCATCTCCTGGGGCAGATAGTCCGTGGTCTTCTCAAGATTCCGCAGTATCCCCGAGACCGATTTGAGGGAAGCCTCCAGATTTACATAGGCGTCCCCGCCGGGACCGAAGGCCGCCGAAACGATGCCTCCCGGTTCATCCAGCTTTTCCGTAAACTGTTCCAGATCTGATGTGATCCGCTTTATATCCGTCAAAACCGGCTGCAGGCCGCCATTAATGGAATCGACCGCCGTTTCCACCCCTCCCAGGGTACGGCCCAGGGTGGTGGCGTCGGTACCCATTATGGCGGACCGGATCTCCGCCAGCGTACCGTTCAGATTGTTCATAATGGAGGTGGTCTGGGCGATAAGGTTGGATATACTGTCATTCTTGGGAGGAACCTGGGCCAGACCCATCTGAATATAGGTCCTGCCCTGACTGGAGTTAACGGTGGGCACAAAACTGCCGTCTTCAAGCTCCTCGGAACCCAGGCCGGAATAAAAATAAAAGTGATTTCCCAGGCCTATGGGGCTTACGTCAAGCTCCACCAGAGAACCAAGCTTAACCCGGTTTCCGTAATCCTTGTTAATGGAAAAAAACACTTCCACCGAATCATCATCGGACAGCCTGAAGGATTTGACATAGCCGATGGTAAAGCCCTTGTACTGCACCGCCATATCAACCGTAAGGCCGTTGGCGGAATCAAAGTAAGTCCTAAACTGATAATCCTTAACAAACCAGCGCTTGCTCCGGCCAAGCATAAAGATCGAGACAATCAAAACCAGCAGGGCAAGGATAATAAAGACACCAACAATCTGATCGGCGAAACGGATCTTAAATTTCATGACTCAATTCCCTTTTCAATCAGCCGGGCCATATCATCATCCGCTAAAATTTGCTCCTTTGTCAATTCGAGGGAAAGTACGCCCTTTACCACCATAATAATCGTATCGGCCAGACCCTTAATAATCCTAAAATCGTGGCTTACAAAGATAATGGTTTTATGTTCGCTCTGCATTCGCTTTACCAGCATTACCAGCCGGTAGGCGGCGTCGTCATCCAGGGATTCGGTCCATTCATCCAGGTACAAAAGGGAGGGCCTGCAGAGCAGGGCCCGGGCAAAGGCAATGAGCTTCTGCTCCCCCATGGAAAGCATGGCCGGACGGATCAGCAGATCCCGTTTATAGCCGACCATGGATATTACCTCCCGAATCCGCTCATCCCGTTCGGCCTTGGTCATGTCGGAGTAGTGAACCTTGAGGGGAAGCTCCAGAATCTGATAGAGGCTCTGATTGGCCCAAAGGGCCGAATCCTGAAAGACCACCGCCGCCTCCCGGCGGAACTCCAGGTTTTGGACCCGGCTCATAAGGGAAATATCCTTACCCCTGAAAGTAACCGCCCCCTGGGAAGGAACCAGGAGCCCCGCAGAAAGTTTGAGTACCGTACTTTTCCCCCCCCCGGAGGGTCCTACCAGGGCAGTGGTCTTGCCCTCTTCAATGTGGAGGGAAATGTCGTGGACAATTTCCGTATTTTGAGCGGAGAAGCTTACCTTTTTCAGTTCGATAATCGGTTCAGTCATATTTCCACCGCATCAAGTTAAGGCCATATAGAACAGACCGGAAAGCAAAATATCGAAAATGATGCACCAGGCGAAGGAGGAACTTACCGCCCTAAGTCCCGCCACGGGAATCTCCGTACTGGCCCGTTCCACGGAAAAGCCCTGGAACACCGCCACCACCGATATGATGGCGCCGAAGCCGATGCTTTTTACCACCGAAACGACAATGTCCGGCAGGGTTAAAATCTGAAGAAGATTGGAAAAATAATCCCCCGCGGATACGGGGTTTAGTATATGGAAAGCCACAAAGAGCCGGACCACCGCCAGGGAACCTACCAGGCCGAAAATAGAAAAATAGATGTTCAGCAAAAATACCGAAATGGTTACTCCCAAAAAACGGGGAACCGCCAGATGTTCCACTGGGTCCACCCCTACGGCAATATAGGCCTCCACCTCGTGGGAGACGACCATCCCCGCCACCTCGATGGCGATGGCCGTAGCCGACCGGGCTATGATGATAAAAGCCGTCAGGAGGGGACCCAGCTCCCGGGTGATGATGGTGATAAGCAGCAGGTAAATGAGCCGTTCCTGAGAAAACCTTGCCAAAAAGGGAATCCCTATGGCGATAACCGCCGCTCCGATACCAAGGGCCAAAAGGGAGGCGATGCTGAGGGCTTCAATACAGGTAAAGAGGATCTGCATGGTCAGGATCTTGTAGGAAGCCTGCCCTTTGAAAATAAAGTATTTGATCCCCTTTAGAATTTTAGCAAAAAAACCAAGGGCATAGAGTAAATCATGAAAAACAGGGATGTGTAACTTAGCGGCTTTCATCGCATTTTAAGCATATCACAAAAAGAGCATTTTGGGTATCTCTAAAATGACGGATCAGGGAAGGGTAAGCCGCTTCCGAAGTTCCTCAATCTGCCGCCGGACCTCCTCCGGGGCGGGTCCGCCGGGAAGATTCCGGGCGGCGGCGCAGGCCGCCGGGACCAGGGCCTGGTAAACATCCGCCTCGAAAAGTTCAGACCGGGCCTTAAGCTGTTCCAGGGTCCGCTCGCCTATAGTCCTCTGCCCCGCTTCCACACAGTCCCGGACTACCAGAGCCACGGCCTCATGGGCCTTCCTAAAGGGAAGCCCCCTGCGGACTAAATAGTCCGCCGCATCGGTGGCTTCCAGGAAACCGCCGGTACAGGCCGCCGCCATACGCTCCGTGTTGAAGAGGGCGCTGCCCATCATGCCCCGGAACATCCGGAGACAGGACCGTACCGTGTCCAGGCTGTCAAAGAGGGCTTCCTTATCTTCCTGTAAATCCTTGTCGTAGGCATAGGGCAGACCCTTGAGCATGGTGAGGAGGGAAACCATGTTTCCCGCGGTTCTGCCTGACTTGCCCCGGATAAGCTCGGCAAAATCGGGATTCTTCTTCTGGGGCATAATTGAGGAACCGGTACTCCAGGATTCGGCCAAATTAATGAACCCGAATTCCTCGCTGGCCCAGAGGATCACATCCTCGCAGAACCTGGAGAGATGGGTCATGGTAACGGCGCAGGCCGCGGCTAGTTCCAGGGTAAAATCCCGGTCCGCCACGGCATCCATGGAATTGAGGGCAGGTCCGGCAAAACCAAGCTCCCGGGCCACCGTCTCCCGGTCCAGGGGCAGGCCGGACCCCGCCAGAGCGCCGGCCCCCAGGGGACACCAGTCAAGCCGGGTCAGGGCATCGCCAAAGCGCCCCCGGTCCCGGTCAAGACCGGCGCACCAGGCCGCCAGATGATGGCCCAGGGTTACAGGCTGGGCCCGCTGGAGATGGGTATAACCCGGCATCACCGAGGCGGCGTGTTTTTCCGCCTGATCCAGCAGAACCGCCATGGTTTCCGCCAGCTCTCCCCGAAGTTCCGGCACAACTCTCTTGAGGTAGAGCCTGAAATCCACCGCCACCTGGTCGTTCCGGCTCCGGCCCGCATGGACCATACGGCCCGTATCCCCCAGGCGGGCGGTTAAAATGCCTTCTATAAACGAGTGAATATCTTCGGCGGAGCCGCCGATGGCCAAGGTTCCCGATTCCAGTTCCCCGGCAATTGCGGCAAGCTCCGCATCCAGGGCGGCGGCGGCGGCGGCGGAGATGATCCCCTGCTTCCCCAGCATCGCCGCATGAGCCCGGCTTCCACGGATATCTTCCAGGGCAAACCGCCGGTCCACAGCTATGGAAGACTGAAAAGCAAAAGCCTCCGCTTCGGGCTTTTCCGCAAGCCGGCCGGCCCAAAGCACCGGCGGCGTTTCGGACTTTCCGCCGCCGCATTCACCGCTTTCTCGTTCTTTCAAGGAAACTCCTCCCGGCCTTCACTATATCTTGGGGATAACCCTGGTGAGCAGGGCGGTTACTCTGGCGGCGTTTTCCGCAAAGACCTTGGCAATGGCTTCCCAGGTTACCGGCTCCTCGTCGTTTTTCCAGGAATCGTAGTCGGTACTCATCGCCACCGCTCCATAGGGGATTCCCGCCTCGTTGGCCAGAACCGTTTCCGTGGCGATGGACATATTGATAATATCCGCGCCCCAGGAACGAAACATGAGGGACTCGGCCCGGGTAGAAAAACGGGGCCCTTCAATGGTGATCACCGTCCCCCGGTCATGGAAAGGATAGCCCAGGATCCGGCATTCGTCCGTCAGGATCTGCCGGAGGCGGGCGTCGTAAGGGTCCGCCATGGCGCAGTGAACGGGATTGCCCGGTTCAAAGGATTCATGGAAACTCATCTTCCGCTGTTTGGTAAAATCGATAAACTGATCGATGATGATCAAATCCCCCCGGCGTATCTCTTCCCGGAGAGAACCCACGGCGGTGGTAGCCAGGATGTGGGTACAGCCCGCGGCCTTGAGGGCGGCGATATTGGCCCGGTAATTTACCTGGGTGGGGGGAATGGTATGCCCCCTGCCATGCCGGGCCAGGAGCACCACCTCGGCGCCGCCCAGGGTTCCCCGCTTCAGCGGGGACGAGGGCTGCCCGTAGGGAACGGCCGCGGCTTCATCCCGGGGATTGGAAAAAATACTGGGATTGTCCAAACCACTCCCGCCGATAATACCGACAACTGCCATAATTACTCTCCTGCTGGTTTTACTCTATCCGAAATCTGCGGGAAAACTTTCTTCCGGCATGGACCCGCCAAGCCTCAAGGGGACGGGGTTCCCCTCAGGATAGAGATTGCGTATCCCCTCCTCAGAAGCATCGCAGATTCCCCTTTCACTTATGAGCCCCGTGATATACCGCGCCGGGGTTACGTCAAAACCCCAGTTACGGGCGGGACTTTCATCGGGACAGATTTGCACGGTTTCAATTCTGCCCTCCGCCGTTTTGCCGCTGATAAAGCGCAGTTCCGCAGAATCCCGCTCCTCGATGGGGATCTCCCCGAGGCCGTCATCCATGGTAAAGTCAAAGGTTGACGAAGGGAGGGCCGTATAAAAGGGGACGCCGTTTTCCTTCGCCGCCAGGGCCTTGAGGTAGGTGCCGATCTTATTTGCCGCATCTCCCCGGCGGGTTACCCGGTCCGCTCCGGTAATCACCAGATCTACCATACCGTGCTGCATCAGATGGCCTCCGGCATTATCCGCAATGAGGTCATGGCTCACCCCATGCCGGGCCAGTTCCCAGGCGGTAAGGCTTGCCCCCTGGTTACGGGGTCTGGTCTCGTCCACCCAGACATGGACCTTTATCCCCTGGTCAAAGGCGGCATAAACCGGCGAAAGGGCGGATCCGTAATCCACAAAGGCAAGCCACCCCGCATTGCAGTGGGTCAGTATGTTGACGGGTTCCCCCCTTTTCTTTTCCGCAATTACCTTAATAAGCTCCGCCCCATGCAGGCCGATCCGCCGACAGCACTCCGCATCCCCGTCGGCAATTTCCTGGGCGGCGAGGCGGGCCCGCTCCCGCTTTTCCCCAGCGCCGCCGGGGGTCCGCAGGATAAGCGCCAGCATGCGGTCCGCCGCCCAGGCCAGATTGCTTGCGGTGGGCCGGGTATCTTTAAGCAGGGCGGCGGCCCTTCGGAGGGCCGCTTCAAAACCCGCGGGATCCCCGGCGGCGGAACCGGCTTCAAGAACGGCAAGGTACATGCCGAAGGCCGCCGCGGCTCCTATCAGCCCCGCCCCCCGGAGGTACATGTCCTTGACGGCCCGGCGCACATCTTCAACGGAACGCAGATCGATGATCTCAAAACGGTGGGGAAGCGCAAGCTGATTGATAATCCGCACAACGGCAGGATCCCCTTCTTTAAGCCAGATGGTTCTGTACCGCCGCCCCTCTACATTCATGCTTTCCCCGCCGGCGCCTCAGCCCGCGGTCCCCTTGGACTTGGCGTCCTGGGTCTTCACGCCCTTGACGGGAGGGATCTTTTCCTTGGATTTGGTTCCGGCCCTTGAGGATTTACCGGCGCTCTGCTTCATCAGGGAACGGACCAGCACCGGCAGGCCGTAGAGCCGTATAAAGCCCTTGGCGTCGGCGTGGTTGTAGAGTTCCCCGGTGGTAAAACTGGCGATACTGGCATTGTAGAGCGAATAGGGTGAAGTTACCCCCGCAGCCCGGATGGAACCCTTGTACAGTTTGAGTCTGACCTTGCCGCTGACCGTCTCCTGGGTGGCATCGACAAAGGCGGAGAGGGCTTCCCTGAGGGGGGTAAACCAGAGCCCTCCGTAGATCACTTCCCCCAGCTTCTGGCCGATCTGCTGCTTAAAAGCGTAGGTCTGGCGGTCCAGGCAGATATGTTCCAGTTCCTGATGGGCATAGTAGAGTATGCTCCCCCCGGGAGTTTCATAAACCCCCCGGCTCTTCATTCCCACCACCCGGTTTTCCACCAGATCCACCAGACCCACTCCGTGTCCGCCGCCTATCTCGTTGAGGGTTTTGATAAGGCTGACCCCGTCAAGTTTCCTGCCGTTTACCGCAATAGGAATACCCTTCTCAAAATCGATCTCCACATATTCCGGCTTGGGGGGAGCCTTCTCGGGGGGGACCGTCATCTTGAGCATCCGGGAAAGGCTGGGCTCATAGGAAGGATCCTCCAGTTCAAGCCCCTCGTGGGAGATATGCCAAAGATTATCGTCCCGGCTGTAGGAATCTTTCTTTTTCATGGGGACGGGGATCTTCCGTCTTTTAAGATACCGGATCTCATCTTCCCGGCTTTTTAATTTCCAGATCCGCCAGGGAACGATGATCTCCAAATCCGGAGCGAAGGCCATTATCCCCAGATCAAAACGGACCTGATCGTTTCCCTTGCCCGTGGCGCCGTGGGCTATGGCAAAGGCCTTTTCTTTCCGGGCATAATCTACCAGCACCTTTGCAATGAGGGGCCGGGCGGTGGAAGTTCCAAGGAAATATTTATCCTCATAGAGAGCGTTGGCCTTGAGGGCGGGCCATATATAATTTTCTACGTACTCCTTTTTAACGTCCGCTACATAGCAGGAGAGGGCGCCCGTATCCAGGGCCCGTTTTTTTATTGCTTCCCAATCCGCCTCCTGACCCACATCCACGCAGACTGCCACAATTTCACAGTCGTAGTTTTCTTTAAGCCAAGGGATGATCACCGTGGTATCCAGTCCGCCGGAATAGGCAAGGACAATCTTTTTCTTCATCTATTATACTCCTTCATCCACAATACACACTTTCCCCCTGCTGTTCCATCCCCGTATTCAATGGACTTGTTCGAGAATCCGGCCGGTTCTTGAACAAGTCTTTTAAAGGCATGAATTTCTTAACGAAATCCACGCTTTTGTTATTTTAAGCGGTTTTCAGAGGTTGAAATTTCCGAATAACTGAGCTTTCCCAAAACCTGGTTAGTTTCGGGAAAGCCTCACTCTAATGAGGAGGGCCGGCAATTCCGGCACAGCAGGCGGCTGCCTACAAACAGTTTCGCAGCAGTTTCAGGCCCTGATCGATTTCGGCGCCGCTGATAATGTAAGGCGGAAGGAAGCGCAGGGTCTTTTCTCCCGCGGAGAGGATGAGAAGCCCCGGTCCCCCGCGGCTCCCCGCCAGCGCGGCTTCCAAAACCGGCCGGACCTCAATGCTCAGGTCAAGTCCTATCATAAGTCCCCGGCCCCGGATATCCCCAATCTTGGGATGATTCCAGGAACGGAGGGTATTGAGTATTTTTTCGCCCTTGCCGCGTATCTCCGCCAGAAAGGCGGGGACCGTTACCGTCTCAAGCACTACCATCCCCGCCGCCGCAGCCATAGGATTACCCCCGAAGGTGGAGCCGTGGTCGCCGGGTTCAAAAACTTCCCCGGCCTTCTCCCCCGCCAGGACCGCCCCTGCGGGAATGCCTCCGGCAAGACCCTTGGCCAGGGTAACAATGTCGGGCCTTATGCCGAGACCTTCACAGGCCAGGAAGGTTCCAGTCCTGCCCACTCCGGTTTGAATTTCATCGGCCATAAGGAGTATATCCCTTTCGGCGCAGAGCCTGGCCGCAGTCTGCATATAGGCTCCGTCCTGGGGTATGACGCCGCTTTCCCCCTGGATGGGTTCAAACATGAAGCCGCATACCGACGCCGGGTCCAGGGCCCGGTCCAGGGCTTCCGCATCACCGGGGGAAATATGGAGGAAACCCTCCGTAAAGGGTCCGAAGTCCCGGTGGAAATGATCCTGCCCCGTGGCCGCCAGGGTGGTGATGGTCCTGCCATGAAAACTTCCCTTGAGGGTTACGATTCGGTGGCGGCCGTTTCCGTATTTTCTCAGGGAGTATTTCCGGGCAATCTTGCAGGCCCCCTCGTTGGCCTCCGCTCCGGAATTACCCAGGAACACCCGTTTCATCCCCGCCCCGGAACAGGCGGCAACGAGCCTTTCCGCAAAGGCCGCGGAAACATCGCTCTGATAGTAATTACAGGTATGAATAAGTTTGGCCGCCTGTTCCGACAGGGCCCTGACCAGGGGCGGATAACCATGTCCCAGACAGTTCACCGCAATACCGGCGGTAAAATCCAGATATCTTTTCCCTGCCGTATCGATAAGCCAAGCCCCCTCCCCTCTCACAAAGACCGCCGGCAGCCGGCGGTAGGTATTCATAAAAACATCGGACATGGTTCCTTCCTTAATTGGACTTGTTCGGCAACCCGGTTGGCTGTTTCACAGATCCTGTAATTTCCCGTCAAACAACCCTTGGTTTGCCGGCGGCGAAATGGTTGTCGCAGCCTGTGGAGGGCAGCACGGTCCCGGCGTATGGCAACCCGGTCCGCGCCATCAAGCTTATCCACCAGGAGTTCCATGGCCGGTTTAACCAGAGGAGCTTGTCCGGTTCTTCCATGGAACCGGAAACATCCAGCAGAAAAACCATGTTTACCCTGGGCCTTTCGTCCTGGGGCGGCGGGTAGTTGTAATCGAAGCAGTTGATCAATTCTTCTATCCGCACCGGCGACTTAGGGGACAGCATACCGTTGTTAATAAAGCGCCGGGCTATGAAATACCCCGCGGTATCCACATCAATCGAAAAGGCAGACAGGGGATTTTCCGCGGCCCGCAGAAAGGGATTGCCAACGATGCGATCAAATTCACCGGTAGTAAAGGCGGCGTTTTCTTCGTGTTCCCCGCCTCCGTCCACATCCGAGCAGGACCCTGCACAATCCTCCCCCCGGCGCAGGCAGCCAGAAGCAGGACCGGTAACAGACAGAACAAATACGCTCCCTTCATGCGGGTTCTCCTGCCGCCAAGCATAGCGAAAAAATATAAAGAAGTAAACGGGTCGCATTGCCTAATAATTATTCCAGCCGAAAAGGAGCGGTTGCCCAGTAATAAAATCCAGCCGAAATCAGGCCGCGGGGGCCTGATCTCCTCCTCCCTGACCGGGAGGATTTCCAA
>JAISMC010000079.1 GCA_031276965.1 Treponema sp. | reverse complement strand
AACCGCTGCCCGGGGAGCTTCCCCTGTTTGTATTTTTTATAGAGCCGGGGAGGAAGCATCTGCATCCGTGCGTCTTCCTCCAGGCGGTTCTTAACCTTTTCGACTGCCCTCACCCCCTGGCGGGGTTCCATTGCGTTTTCCAAGATTTCCCGCATCTCCGCTGCCGTCATGCGGCGGTGATGGCGCCTGATATACTCTATCGAGATAACGATAGAGCGCCCGTCAAGGCGGTCCGCCATGCGCCTGAGCGCCGCTGCTATTTTGTTTCTCATATTTTCTCCTTTAGCTGGGGAATCTCGGCGCGGGATAGCCTATTTTTCTGGACCCCAGGGTAGTGGGGTATTGCGGCTTAGGGGTCCGGTAATCATCCAGCGCGCCGCCGATATACGCGCCGGTTTGAAATCCGGCGGCCCCGCCGCCGAAAACCGCGGTGATATAATCCAGGGGCCCCGGGGCGGCGTTTTCCAGGGCGGTTTCAGCGGAGGCTTTGATCCGCTTCCGTTCGTTCTCCAGGGTGAGCATTTGGTCCTGATAGGCCCCGAACTGGCTTCCCCCCTGTTGGAAGGAGCCGCGCAGGTACTCCGCATCCCCGCGGCCGGAGCTTACCTCGTAGAGGCTGTTGCCGAAGGAGGCGAAGGCGTCCCGCAATTGGCTTTCCCCCTCCCGGCGCTGCCCCTCGAGGGCCAGGGCGAACTGCTGTTCGTATAAATCTTCCCGCTGCGCCAGGGCCTGGTAGTTTGAGGAACCGGCCCTGACCCCGCTGTAGCCTAAATCGCTGTAGGCGGCGCCGAAGCTTTCCCCGGCGCCCATCCGGGCCGCCTGGTTTTCCCGGCTTTGCGCCTCCTGGGCGTAGTTGTAATCCCCCGTAAAGGCATTGAAGGCCGTTTCCAGCTGGGAGGCCCGGCGGTCAAGGGCCTGGTCCGCCCGGGCGGCGTTCCGGAGGGCCTCGTATTTCGACCGTTCGAAGGCGTTCCGGGCTTCCCGTTCGGAATCCGCAAGGCGGCCCAGGGCGGCGGCCCGCTGGTCCTCCAGGGACTTTTTCTGCCGCTTGGCATTCTGGAAGAGGCCCAGGACGCCCGAAGCGGCGCCCGCGGCGGCCAGGCCCAGGCTGATGGCTGTGGCAGAGATCATTACTGCACCTCCGCGTTAACGGCCAGGATGACGCAGGGGCCGCTCCCGCTGTGGGAAATTTCAAAGAATACGTCCCGGTCCCAGGCGGAAGGGAAGGGGGTTTTGCAGACCCCCGAAAAGGGTTCGTCCAGGCCGGTGATGATCTGCCGGGCCCCCCCGGGGAGGGCGGTCAAGACCGGCAGGGAGGAATCCAGGAAGCGGACCGCCAGGGCGGCGATGCGCTTTTTCTGGTTGGGATCCCCGGCGGTAACCGGCATGCTCCGCATAAGCGCCGCGACCGGGCGGCCGCTCCCCCCGGCCCAGCCGTCCTGCCAGGGCCCGGCGTCTTCCTCAAGGACTTCGAGGTAATAGGCGTTCCCGTCCTGCACGGCGAAGTAAAGGTCGTCGTAGCCGCCGCTTCCCGGGACCGCCGCGCAGGAGCGCATCAGGCCGCTTCCCAGCCGGATGCGGCTCCAGGCCGCCAGGCCGGAGCTTTTATCGTAAAGCAGCAGGGCCGCGGTACCGTCCTTGCGGACGACGATAATCTTGTTATAGGGGGCCGAAACAAAATCGTAATCCGCGGCCGGGCTTTCCTGGATCATCTGGGGGGCCAGCGCGGCCAAATCCCGGCTGGCGAAGGTCTCGGACGCCTGGGGGTAGGCGTATTCCACGACCGCCTTCCGGCCCGCCTTGAAAAACACCAGCCCGTCCCCGGCGGCTGCCGCCTGCATATCCGCGCTGCCGTTCCGGGAGTTGATGGCCGCCTGGATGTTTACCGCGCTTACCCCCGCGGGGACCAGCCATTCGGCGGTTTCGGTCCCGATAATGAGGCCGCGCAGGTTGGCCAGCCATTTGATTTCATCGCTCATGTCGCTGGCGATTTCAAAAAAGAAGGCGTTGTCCGGGTTGATAACATCCTCTGTTTTGACCGGGTATTTGTATGCGGGGGCGTCCGGGGTCTGCCAGCGGAGCAGGACAAGCTCAACATTGTGGAGCGTGTCATATTTATCCCGTATTTTCTGTATCAGGTCTTCCGAACCGTCCCCCGTCCAGAGTTCCCCCCGGAAGGTTACCGAGCCGTAGCCTGACCCGCCGGAAACGTTGGTAAGGAAGGTTTCGTATATCCCGTCAAGGGCGTTCCTGCAGTTTGCGGCAAGACTGTTAAATTCTCCCTTGTCCAGGTCTATATCAAGCGCGCCGCCGTCCCGGAACTCCGCCATGGCGTTATCATATTGCCCCAGGAAGGCGGTTTTTGATACCGGCAAGGTATAGTTTATGGTGCGGGTCCCAATATCAGCCGGGCCTGCGGTGACATAGGCAAGCGTAACGGTTAATTGTTTGAGCGTTCCCCCCGCCCTCAACTGGTATTTCAAACCGTTTCCGCTCCAGGCGATCTCATGGTTGTTAAAATAATCCTCAAAGGCCGTTTCTTTATCGCCGAGCCACTGGTTTTCGCCGGCGGTCAGGAAACCGTAGCCGGGCGGGAAAACGGCGTTTTCGGTCAGATTAAGCGTATTGGCGTCCGGTTTTCCTTTATAGGGCTTGGTGCCCACGGGGAAGAAGTTTTCCGGCGAATAGACGTAATATTCCCCTAAAATAGTGCCTTCAAGCAGCATCCCCGGCTTTAAGAAATCAACGGACACGTTTTTCAGCAGGTTTGAATTATGCGTTACCGACGCGGTAAAGCGGCGGAGGCCCGCCTCTATCAAGACCCGCATTTGGGTAACATAGCGGGTAAAGGGCATGAAGCTGTTGTACCTGCTGCCGCCGGCCAGAATCTTCCCGGCACTGTCTTTGACAATAGCCGCGGGGGCGGCGCTTGCCCAAACCTTCTGCCGCTCCTTATTGCTCGACGCAAGCCACAGGCGCCCGCCGAAAAACGCGGCGGCCCCGGGGTATGCGCCGGGCCCGCTAAAGATAGGTTCGATCGAGGCCGTTTTTTCCCCGTCATATTTGCCCCATTCGTCGGTTATGACCGCATCCCCGCTGTAGCCGAAGGCCAGGGGGCTCAGGGTAAAGGCGCCTTCCCCGGCCCGCTTCAGTTCCAGGGGCGGGTAGTCCCGGTGGACGAAGATCATCGTATCGTAGTGCTGCGCGTACTGGGCCGCGCGTACCGCCTCCATGGAGCCGTAGAGGCCGGTCCCTTCCGCAAGTTCCGGCGTTACGGGTTCCAGCCCGTTCTTCCAGAGCCGGAACCGCCCCGGCCCCAGTTCGATGATGTAGGACGTTCCCCGGTCCAGGATGAAGGGTATGATCCGGCATTCCCCGCCGAGGGCGGCCCGGCGGGTTGTTCCGCGCCGCTTCTTTATCCCCCCTGTAGGCATGACCAGAAAGTTTTCCAGCAAGCCGGCGCCCCGGTAATAGGGCCCGATATCCACCCGGCCGAAAAGGGCCGGGGAAAGCTCGCCCGCGGAGAAATCGGTCATCAGCATTACCGCACCCCCCGCAGCCCAAGCCGGTCAGCCCACCAGGCGGCGGCGTTTTTCTTGGCCGCGGCGCTGCTGCGGCTGGCGGCGGCGGCCTCCTCCCTGATTACCGCCGCCTCTTCCAAAAGCAGGCGGTGCAGTTCCGGCCGGCCGGCCAGCTTCATGGCATACTTGGCGGAAAGCATTTTTTCTACATAGGCCCAAAATTTCGGCTCCGCCTGCATCCGGCGGTATTCGGGGAAATCCTCCGCAAGGCGCGGCGCGATCTCCGCGGCCCGGGCGGCGTAATCCGCTTCATCCGATCCGCCCCCGTGGATAACCACCTGCGGCCGGGTGTGGGAGGATCCCCCGTGCAGGTAGGGATGCGCGTACCGCGTCCGGCTCCCGCCGCCGGATATTTTCACCGTTTGGATGATGCCCCGGCCGTCGGACACGTAGGCCAGTTCCGCCTTTTCCCGGTCGGTATACAGGTACCGGCCTTCGATCTCGAAATAGGCGTTTTCCTGCAATTCCAGGGGTTTGGCGCAGTCTATCGGGAGGTCGTAGATAAAGGCATAGGGGGAGGCATTGCCCCGGCTCCGCGATTCGGCAAGCACGGCCCGCCGTTTGCTCCCGGTCCAGGCCAGTTCCGAAAAGGCTTCCCGCAGGGTCTCCAGGTAGTAGGCCCGGGCCAGGCGCACGTTGGGGTTGCCCGCGTTTATATCCGCTTCGTTGATCGGCTCATGCCCCGCGTTAAGCAGCGCCCGGTTTACCAGTTTCAGGTCGATGTCCATGCCCGCCTCCAAAGAAACCGGCGGCGTTTATAACGCCGCCGGCACGTTTCCTTACTTCCCGATATAGGTGTTCAGGATTGCGCTTAACGTTCCGGCCGTCCATGAAGCGGCCGCGGCGGAAACCTTCAGGTACTGATACTTGTTCGGCGATATTGCGACCTGGCATAGTTCAGCCCCGTTAAGCTCCGCCGCGGTGAACGCCTTGGAGCCGACGATATTCGTTTGGGAGGTTTCGGTATTCCCCCCCGAAATCGTAATGGTAATGGGCCCGCCCGCAACCGGTACCGGGGCGAAGACATCCACCGCGAAATGATCCGCGTTGGTTTTGCCCAGGTTGAGGATGTTCGGGAAATCCCCCGCCGCGGAAAGCTCCCCGAAATCAAAGGTGCTGTCGTATCCTACGTTTGCCATGCGTCCCTCCTTAGGCGGCTGCCGGTTCGTCGTCCCGGATGGCCTCAACGGTCCGGATCCGGAACTCGCGGATGGTATTGACGGGATTGCCCCAGGGGTCGGTGGTGTTGTGCATCACGTTGGGTTTATCCCGGGCAGCCTTATCAAAAATGTCCTGCACCGTGTAATTCGCGTACATGACGTAGGTATGGGCCCCCGAGGGCATGCGCCGCATGACGGCCAGCACCTTGTCCACCAGATCCCCCGCGTCGGTGTCCGGGGCTATGTTGGCGATCCGTTTAACCGCGAAGGGGTTGGGTATTGCCAGGCCGTAGCGGACCCGGAACTGGTCCTTGAGGACGGCATACTGGTTCCCGTTTTTGTCCAGGGCCGTCTGCCGCCCCCAATCGATCCGCTCGATGCCCAGGGTGTCCGAATGCTGGGGGTAGATCATGTGGCAGAAACTTTCCCCCAGGGCGGCCAGGTACAGGCTCGTAAGATTCGTACCGGTGCCGCCCATGGAGAATACGTTTTCGTTGTCGACCTTGGCCAGCCGGGTTGCAAACCCGTCAACGGAATCGTTGTTTTCTGCGGCCCCCCTGCGCTTGCCGTAAATCAGTTCCTGGGCCTGGGCCAGGCCCATCCCGGTGATCACCCGGCCCGCCACATGGTTGCGCAGCTGGTCCGGAGAGCCGGAATCCTTGGCCAGTACCTCGTCCACCTCCGCCCAAGCCTCGACCATGGTCGTGGTTTGCTTTTTGGTTTTGGTCTGGGTGGATACCGTCTTGGTCCCCTCGTAATAGGTCCGGTGCATGCCCTTGGGGTTTTCAAGCTGCAGGAGGATGGTATGCTCCGTCCCCTGGTTGCATTGAATCTGCGGCATGTCCAGGAGGATCTCGTTTTTTTGAATGAGGTACTCCAGGGCCATAAAGGGGTCCGGGTTGGTGCTCAGCCGGACGACTTCAATAGCCGTCATCCGGTCCGCAGCGTTTAATATCATAATCTTTGCTCCTATGTTTGTTTAAAGCTGAACCTTGCGCCGTCCCGGATGCTCCGGGGGGCCTCCGCCCCGCCGCCCCTGCTGCGGGGGGAGCCCGATTCGGCGGTCAGTTCCCCGAGCGTGATAAACGCCCGGACTATGCCCGGATGCCCCGCAAGGCCCGCGCCGTTCAGCAGGGGCCCGGCGTCTTCCCCGGCGATCTTCAAGCCCCGTTTTAAGAGCTCTATCTTCTCCGGATACCGGCCGCCGTATTCGCTTTTCAGCGCCGCTTCCGTTTCGGCAAGCTGTTGGGCCTGCTTTTCCCGGGCGGCGGCGATCTGCGCTTCTCCGAGCTGTTTGATGCGTTCAAAAACAGCGGACGCCTGCCCGTCGGTCAGATCCGCCGCGTAGGCCGCGTCCAGGAACGCATCCCCGTTTTCCTGTTTGGCTATCGCATAGCCCTCTTTCGCTTCCGGTTTCCCCAGCTTCCTCCAAAAGGCCTCCCGCTCTTCGGCAGGGGCGTTCTTGCCGGGTATAAGCGCCGCTTTGCCGAGCTTCCCCTCAAGCTCAAGGTATGACGCCGCCATATCCCCGAGCTTTTGGAACTTCGCAAGCCGCGCCAGCGTTTCCGGGTTTCCCTTCAGCTCCTCCGGCAGCTGGCTGGTCCAGGCCGCCGCTTTTGCCGCATCCGTTCCGTTCCCTCCGCCCGTATCCCCTGCTGCGGGTTTGGGCTCCGGTTCCTTCCCTTGTGCGCCAGCCATGATGTTTGCAAGCGAATCCGCGTTACCGGTTGGCTGATTCCCGTTCTCCGCCTGATTTCCATTCCCCCCTTGATTCTGGTTGGTACCGTCAAGAGTTTCCGCCATAGCCTTCTCCTTGTTCATCCATTCGGATGGTTTCATCCAGCACCAGGTCCGAGGCGAGATACAGATCCGCAAGCCCCAGATGATGGTGCAGGAAATATTTTGCGTAGTCGTTCATCGCCCGGTGCCGCTCCGTTTCGCAAATATCAAAAAAATGCCAGTCGTTTAATAAAAGCCGCAGCACCTTGCGGCCGTCCTCCGAGAGAAAAACCCGCCGGAACGCCTGCCGGGCCTCCGCTTCGGTGTCTTTTTCCAGATTCCCCCGGCGCCAGATGAATTTCTTCACGCTTTTTTCCCTACCCCCTGAAGGAATCCGTCAACAACGCTTTCCCAGTATTTTGCCGCGGCAATACGGTCTTTCGAGGGAAACCGCTTGGCTTCTTTCTGCGCCCTGCGCATCAGGGTTAATACGCCCGCCAATTGTTGGAATGTTTTGATGTTCATAACAATTCCTTCTCAAAATAAACGGTAGGTAATTCCATTACTTCCCCTTCGGATAAAATGCGGTATTCGCTGCCGTCGTAATACAACGTAATTTCCGGCAGGGTAAAATAAACAACATTCTCATCGTTCCTGCTGATAACGGGTTTAGGCGGTACCGTCATTTACATTCCCGCCCGGGCTAAAGCGCTGCCCGGTTTTACCGGTTCGTTGAGCTTGTTGTAGTTCCCCAAGAGGTTCTTCTGCTGTTCCAGAGCCTCCGCCTGCTGCGCCGCCTGGGCCTGGGCTTGGGCCCGGATCTGCCGTATCGCGGCTATGTCCTCATCCTCCCGGATGATGTTTTGCGGAACCCCGTTGCCCTCAAAGCCCGTCTTGACCAGCCGGTCGAAATCCACCGCGTCAAAGGCCTCCTGGGCCGCCGGCACCGCCTGGGCGAATTGGGCTATGGCGCCCATCAGCTGTATCCCGGCGGCAATGCCCTGATATTGGTGGGCCTGCTTCTGGGCCTGGGCCAGGACCCCCGCAAAATCAACCTTGAGCGCCGCCTGGGTTTCCCGCAGCGCCTCCGGCGGTTCCGGCAGTTTCCCCTGTTTGAGCAGAATGTCATAACTGCGCTGCACAATCTTGCGGAGCGCCGCATTGAGGTTCGCCACCATGTTCCCCAAAACCGCCGCCTTCTCCCCCTGGAGCTGCAGCACCTCCGTCGCCGTCATCTGCCGGTCCTGATGTTGGAGCATGAGGAAAAAATCCACATGGAACCAGTCCCGGATCCGCTCCTCGATGGATTGGGTAATTTCGATGGTGATGGGGAAGTTGGCGCCGACGTTGATGGGGAAAATCAGCTTGTCCGCGTCGTAGTAATAGTTATGCCCCTCCGGGACAATCTGCTCCTGCCCCTGCATCTTGTTCGGGACCATCATCGGCGGCCGGGCGGAAAGCTGCGCCAGCCGGATCCGCTCCTCTTCGGCGACGTTCAGGAGCCGCACGTCGTCCAGGGCCTTAACCGCCGGGCCGATCCCGTAGGCCGACCCGGGTTTGGCGTCCCAGATAAAAACGGCATAGGGGAAATCGTCGTAGCCGCTTTCCTCAATGAGGTGTTCATGGGTCTTGTCCATAAAGACCGACGCGTAGGCCTTGTTCTTCGCGTCCGGTTTATGTTCTTCCCGGCCGCTGCGGGGATACACCGCATGGATGACCTCGATCTCGTTTCGCCATCGCTTGGGATCCTTGAAGTCCTCCCGGACCTTCTCATGCAGTTTCTCCTCCCCGAAAAATGCCGCGGCCTGTTTGACCGTCATGGTGAATGCCCGGTATACCGTATCAACGTCGCCGTATTCGTTTTTGTCCAGGTATACTTCGGAAACGTCCATGCTGCCCGCCCGGATGCGGTTTTGGGCCAGGTCCTCGTCCACCAGCAAAACGCCGTGGCCGAAGGTAACCGCATTTTCAATGACCTTGGGGAGTTCCCGGTAGAGGTTGCTCCGGGAATATTCGGCATAGAGCAGCTTTTCCA
>JAISMC010000010.1 GCA_031276965.1 Treponema sp. | reverse complement strand
AGATACCCCTTTGTGTACCAATCGGCAAAGGTACGCAGCACTTCCCGCATTTCGGGCTGAACGGCGCCGTGGGCTATTTTACCGTCCGGGCCGGTTATCCAGATGGTGGGATAGGCCTTAAACGCAGGGGCCAGCATATACAGTTCATACAGATTCCTGTCCAGGGGCATGCCGTAGGTGCCGGGGTGGGCCTGCATCATGGTCTTCATCAGGGCTTCCAAATCGGCGATGGTCTTTGGCGGCGAAGCGCCGGCGGCTTCCATCCAGTCATGGCGGAGCCAGATGGGGTTTGGTGTGGGATAAGGGCCGTATCCGAATTCCGGCATGGCGTATAATCTGCCGTTCCGTTTGGCGGTTTCAAGAACCTCGGAGCTGTAGGCCATGACTTCCTTGATCAGATCCGACGCGTTGTTTTCTATGTAGTCGGTAATGTCCGCCAGCAGGCCGGCTTCCTCAAGCTGCCTGAACTGTGTCGCATTGCAATTAAACACATCCGGTACTTGTTTTGAAGCAATCGCCAGATTCAGTTTGGTTGTATAGTCGGCTTCTGCGACCCAGTCGGTAACAATGTCTATATTGAGGTATTCCTTCATACCCCTGGTCCAGGCATTGTTTTCCGGGGTATCACCGGCGGGGAACAGCATTCCGGCCCAGGCCCGGTTCACCACATGGAGGGTTACCGGCTTATCGTATTTCACAAGCCAATAGTTCGGGCCCGTTCCCCTGGGACCGAAACCGGTGGTCCCTGCCCCCTGGCCCTGGGCGCCGCCCCCGGCAAAAACAGAAACACTTGCCGCAATAAGGACAAGCCAGCTCATTAGAATTTTTTTCATTTTCTCCTCCGCAATAATAATATATTCATACCATACGGTATAAATGCCTTGATAAGAAAAGAGATTGTGAGACTGTAAAACCGGAATTGTTTAACGTATAAATTTTTCGTACCATTTATTTCTCCTTATTTCTCCGCACCGGCAGCAACAGGATCAACCGGATTTATTTCAATCTCCAGCCTCCACCGGATTTCACCGTGCCCCTCAAGCAGCGCGGGATAGCCCCATTGCCGGGCGTTTTCCGGGGAGTCAAGAGGAGCCGTGGACGGTTCTATGCCGATATTGTACTGATCCTTATAGCCCTTTGAATTAAGCCATATCCCCAAATAGGGAATTGTCTTTGGATCGAACCGTATGGTCATGCCGGGGTTCATAATCCCTATCTCCCCGTTCCTTAGGGGGCCTTCAAAATAGTACTTTTCACATACCCCGGCATCGCGGGGCGCAAGACGATCCAGGTGATAGGCGCAGCCGTTTCTGTCCCTTGTTTCCGGCCAGGAATGAAGCGCACCGAATCCCTTAAGCCTGCTCGACATATCCAATGTTGAACGGACAAGCCCTCCGCATTCGGCAGGGATGATGCGGGTATCTTCGCCGGCGTTGATCAGCATGTGGGCCGCCCAGAGACAGGGAAAGGCAAATTCGGATTTATTGCACAGCCTGTATTCCACCGACAGGACATTGTCATGCAGCTTCAACTCTTTGCTGAAATGATAGGGGAGACGGACGCCGTCAACATCCGCCCGGATTGCATCCGAACCGGCTTCAAGGTTCCAGCCCAGGGCCCAGACCTCACCGTGATCGGCCATGTGTACGCCGGCAAATACTCCGTCCTGAATAAACCCGGCGTTAATGGTAGGAACCATGTCATCAAAGCCGGATAGATCGAATTTTCCAAAATCTCCCTCGAATTGAGGCGGGATGAATTCTTCGCTGCGGCCCTGGTACAGGTATTCCCTGTCATCTTTTCTGATAGAAGCAATCTTTCCGCCGATCTTCAACACTACAACCGCAAGACGGTCATTGCGCAAGATGCAGGCTTCCGCGCCGCGGAACAGGCAGGTATCAACCATAGCTTTCGCTCCCCTTTTGGATCAGCGCCTCTTCCCGCAGATGCCGTCTTGTCCCGCCTTCCAATGCCCCGGACTCAAAACCCTGCCGGCTCACCAGTTGGGCGGTCATGCCGCCGTCAATGACGATGTTGCTGCCGGTACAGTAACTGGCCTCGTCGCTCGCCAAAAACACTGCGGCGGCGGCGATCTCCTCGGAAAACCCGGGCCTCCCCGCCGGTATGTTGGAGGCCCAGTATTGTTTACATTCTTCAGGATTCGGAGCGGCGGAAATAATATCCTTCCAGATCTGCGTGTCTATGAGACCCGGGGAGAGGGCGTTGACCCGGATGTTGCGGGATGCAAATTCCACGGCCAGGGACTTGGTCATGCCCACAACTCCCCACTTTGCGGCGTCATAGGGCGCGGACTCGGGCAGCCCTGCCATGGTATGAACAGAGGTAATGTTGATGATGCTTCCGCCGCCGTTCTTAAGCATCTGCATGATCCCATAACGGCAGAAGAAGTAAGTCCCCCGGAGATCCGTATTGATCACCCTGTCCCAATCCGCGGTATTGGTTTCTAAAAAGGGTTTTACAAAATTCACCCCCGCGTTGTTGACGATAATATCCAGCCGTCCGTACTTTTCAATCGCCAGCCTTACCGCCCGTATGACATCCTGTTCCAGGGACACATCACACTGAACAAACAGAGCATCGCCGCCTGCGGCCTTGATTTCTCCGGACGTATCCTCACCGCCCACGCCGGAGCGGATACAGGTTACCACCTTGGCGCCCTCCCCGGCAAAGCGCAGGGCAATTGCCTTGCCGATGCCCGTCCTGGTTCCTGTTACAATCGCCACCTTGTCTTTCAAGCGCATAAACCCCTACACTCCCTTGCTCACACTATGGTAAATCCGCCGTCAACTATCAGCGTCTG
>JAISMC010000176.1 GCA_031276965.1 Treponema sp. | reverse complement strand
CGTATTGCAGTTCGCCTACGAGGACAGCGGTAAGACGGTCTACATCGCCGTGCAGGTAGAAAACGACGGCAAGAAGGGGCCGTGGGGGCCTCTTGTTTCGGCGGTAATACCGTGAAGGCTAAGCGATAAGGAACTGGTCCCGCCGCGGCCCTTCGGCTTTTATCGTAACAGCGGCCTTGGCCGGGCCTACGCCGCGCCGCATTACCACCGGGACACGCTCACCGGTTCGCGTGCCTGCGCTTGGCGGGGGGCCTCTTGTTTCGGCGGTAATACCGTGAAGGGAGGAAGAAGAGGAGAAACCACGAAGGACACGAACTTGTTGTTTGATGACTTCGATTTGTTACAAGGGGTTCGTGTGGTTTGTGAGGTTCGTGGTTATTTTTCTTTATTCGTGTGGGCGGAAGAAGAGGAGAGGGACCACGAACGACACGAACAGACACGAACTTGTTGTTCGATAGCTTTGATTGGAGAGCCGGGTTCATACCCCGGTCCCTTGGGGTGGAGAGAGTCATTGTACCTCATCCTCCTTCCTTCGTGTGCCTTTGTGGTTATATTTCTTCGTTCGTGTGGGCGGAAGAAGAAGAGAAAAACCACGAAGGACACGAACTTGTGGTTCGATAGCTTCGATTTGTTCGTGGGGTCCATACCCCGGTCCCTTGGGGGCGGAGAGAAACCACGAACGGAGACCATAGGTTTTTTTGAAGCCGGCGCGGAGGTTTGGAGCCGCAGGCTTTTGAGCGGTTATTCCATGATAGCAAAAATAAATTGGAGTTTGTGCATAGCGTAAACTCCATGCAATTTATCTTTAGGAGGGTAAAATGAAAAGGTATGGTATGCTGTTGGGTTCCATTATTGGACTATTGGGGATCTTAGCGTCCTGTTCTTCAACCAAGTCATTGGTGATTAAACCGGGGACCACGGTTATCAAAGACAATGCCTATTTCGAAAAAAAGTACACAAGCGTTGAAATCCCGGAGGGGGTTACTACCATAGGCGATAAAGCGTTCGCCATCAATAATTTACGGTTTGTGGTCATTCCGGAAACGGTTACCCGCATTGGGAATCTAGCTTTTTTTGCAAATACCAATTTGCGTTTCGTCTATGTTCCGGAGAGCGTAACGGAAATCGGAGAGAGTGCGTTTGGAGATGGCGACGTAGTCGTCGTCATGGGAAAGGATCTGCCCGGCGAATATTACGGGGACTACAAGGCGGTTGTACAAAACAACAAGGCTGTTATAACCCGTTACCGGGGCAGGGAACGGGATCTGGTTATTCCCGGAGAAATAAACGGCGCGCCGGTTGTTTCCATTGATAAATACGCCTTCATGCATAAAAGTCTGACCAGTGTAACTATCCCCGCCACGGTAACGAGCATAGGCGAAGGCGCGTTTGTACAAAATGCTTTTACCGGGGTTATTATCCCCGGTACGGTAACGGCGATAGGCGATCATGCATTCTACAACAATCAACTGACCGCCGTCGATATTCCGGCATCGATCAAGACCATCGGCAGGGAAACTTTTGCGGACAATCAGATCGCCAGCGTAACCCTTGCCCCAGGACTGACCAGTATCGGCGATGGAGCATTTGACAATAACCAGCTTGGCAGCGTAACTATTCCGGGCACGGTAACGGCGATAGGGGATCGCGCGTTCTACAACAATCAACTGACCGCCGTCGATATTCCAGCATCGGTCAAGACCATCGGCAAGAAAACTTTTGCGGCTAATCAGATCGCTAGCGTAACCCTTGCCCCAGGGCTGACCAGTATCGGCGATGAAGCCTTTAACAATAACCAGATTGGCAGCGTAACCATTCCCCAGGGCGTTACCTATCTTTCAGGTTTTAATCAAAACAAGCTTACGGAAATAACTATTCCGGACAGCGTAACCGAAATCGGGAACTACGCCTTTGCCGCAAACGCGCTGACCAGTGTCGTTATCCCCCGGGGAGTTACGCGCATAGGTAAAAACGCTTTTGTCAACAACCAATTAACCGGCGTGGCGCTGCCCGAAGGTCTCCGGGAGATTGGCGAACGGGCGTTTCGGGGCAACGCCAAAATTACGGAGGTTACCCTGCCGTCTAGTGTCGTCAGTTTCAAAGATGCCTTTGGCGACGATACGGTGGTAAGAAGCGTTAACCTTGCTACGGTGGAAGTAGGCCGGGCCTATGGCGCCGGTAAAATCAGTATACGGGGTTCCGGTAAAAAAATACAATTTATTCCCTCCGGGCAGCCTGGTCAACTGCCGCTGGACATCACCGTAATGGATGATATGGCTTACGGCAGTATGGATATCAGTATTACGGTAAAATACACCTTCCAGGCCGGACATTCCTACGATTTGGAATTACTGTCCAAATCGCCTGGTATTCCTAATGCCCATATACTGTTACGGCTAACGGACAAAACCGATAAAAGCACCTATCATTGGCTGTACGTTTCCGGCCCGAATGATGGGTTCTTTAATTCGGGCGGTATCAGGACCGCCGGTAATACCGCTATTATACTGCGGGAATCAGGCGAAGGCCCCGGTAAACTGCCATAAATTGTAACAGCAGCGTGATGGTGATAGACGCCTTTCGGTGGGGGAGCTTTAGGGCGGGGCGGGGGGCGGAGCCCCGCCTTCCGGCGAACCCGCCCCAACTGGTATAGCGGCGCAAAGACAACTATACTTAAGATTATCCATGTATTTCGTGCTGGTCTATATTGCCGTCTATTTTTCCTTTGCGGCGGTTACGCCCTATCTTTCCCTCCTGGTCAGGGGCCTTGAATACAGCCCCAAGGCGGTGGGGATACTGCTGGGCGTCTTTGAAGGGGCCGGCATGGGCGGCCCCTTTCTCTTCGGCTGCTTCGCGGACCGGACGGGGCGGTATAAGCCGGGGCTGCTCATCAGCGCCGCCCTGGTCGTTGTGTCGGCGATCCCCCTCATCCTCTTCCGCAGCCCCCTTTTAAGCGGCCTCTTCCTGGCGGTCATGGCCGTGGGCTTTCGTTCCACCATCCCCCTCCTGGATGCGGTTACCACCGTCAACCAGGGGAAGTCCGGAAATTACGGAAAGATCAGGACCGTGGGTTCCGTCAGTTTTATCGCGATGGCCCTTTTCCTGCAGTGGACCCCGGCGCTGCGGCCCGATAATTCCCGGAACATAGGCGTCGTCATCGCCCTTTGTTCCGCTTTAATTCTGATCTTCGTAACCATCCTGCCCCCCCGCTATGCCAGGATTGAAAAGCCGGTCCCGGCTCCGGCGGCGCCTAAACTGCCCCGTAAAAAAACCGGCCTGCGGCCTTCCCTGCTGATTCCGGGAATCATCATCATCGCCCTGAGCCGTCTGGCCATGACGCCGGTCTATACCTTCTTTCCCCTTTACCTTACCGAATCCCTGCACTGGAATGTGGTAAGCCTGATGTTCGCCCTGGCGGCGGCGGCGGAGGTTCCCTGTATGTACATTTCCCAGCGGCTGATCCGCCGCTTCGGGGCGCTCAGGCTGCTTGCGGCGTCCGCCGCCGCCATCGGGGTCCGCCTGGCTGTCTATGCCTTCTGTCCCTTTAAGCCGGCGCTGCTCCTGGCCCAGCTTCTCCATTCCCTCTGCTACGGCGTTTTTCATCCCGCGGCCATAGCCCTGGTATCGGGCTGCCTGCCGCCGGAACGCCGGGCCCTGGGGATGTCCCTCTATCTTTCCCTGGGAACGGGGTTCCCCGCCTTTATCGGCAATATTATAGGCGGTTTTATCGTAGACCATGCGGGATACCAGGCCCTCTTCATTTCGTTTATGATTTTCCCCGCCATGGTAATGGGCCTTTACTTTTTCGTTGCGGTAAAGCGGCAGTCTGTGATATGATAAATCCCCTCCCAGAGGGCGGGTTTTTGAGGAGTGTATGCATGGAAACTATTTCGTATGTGATGGTAACTCCCTATACCATCGCGAAAAGCCGGACCGGGGGGGTTATTGCGAGGCTGCTGTCCCGGCTCGATCTGGAACTGGTGGGCGCCCAGGCGGTGGCGCTGGACGACGCCGCGGTGGAGGAATACGCTTCGCTGATCAAGAAGCAGGGAAACCCCGGTAAAACCAAGGGCTCGGAACTGCTGGCGGATTATGTAAAACAGTATTTTGCCCCCTCCGAGGGACGGAAGCACCGGGCCCTGCTCCTGATATTCCGGGGGAAAGATCCCTGCCAGAAGCTTGCCGACATCTGCGGCGCCCTCTTTGCTCAAAACCAGGGCATCGAATCCATTACCGGTGAAACCATCAGGGATACCTATGCGGATCTTATTACCGCCCCCGAGGATCCCCAGCGGGTTACCTACTTTGAACCGGCGGTGCTTACCCCCCGGAGCCAGGCGGCGGCGGACGAAAACCTGGCCATGTTCGCCCGCTTCCTCAAGGGAAAGGATAACATCGTCCAGAACATGGCCTATCCTGATCCTTCCAAAATTGAACAGACCCTGGTCATCATTAAGCCCGATAACTGGGCCTATGCGTCCTCCAGGCCGGGAACCATCATCGATATGTTTTCCCGGACGGGACTGCGCATCATAGGAATCAAGGTCCACCGCTTTTCCCTGGCGGAGGCTCTGGAATTTTACGGCCCCGTGGAAAAGGCCTTAAAGGAAAAGCTGGCCCCCGGTTTCGGCAGGAAGGTAAAAGAATACATTGAAAAGGAATTTGATCTTCCCCTCAGCGGCGCGGTTGAAAAGATCCTGACCGATCATGTCGGCGCCGCCTATGCGGAAAATCAATTCCGCAGAATTATCGAATTTATGTCCGGCAGGGATCCCGGATCCTGTCCCCTGGAGGAACTGCATAATCCCGGCAGCGTCAAATGTATGCTTCTCATCTACGAGGGGGAAAATGCGGTCTCCAAGATAAGGACCGTGCTGGGCCCCACGGATCCGCTTAAAGCGCCGGGGGGAACGGTACGCAGGGAATTCGGCAGCAATGTCATGGTGAATACCGCCCACGCCTCGGATTCGCCGGAAAATGCAAAGCGGGAAATGGACATCATCAAAATACACGAAAATTCCGTGGGGGATATTATCAATTCCTACCTGGCCCTGAAAAAGTAAACGCCGCCGTTTCCGGCCCCGGACCGGGGCTCCGCTAAACCGGTCCGGGTTTTAACCTATTTTTAACAAAGCCCTCACGCTCCTTTAACAAGAGATGACTATGTTCAGTATATCTTATTGATAAGGAGTATTGCATGAAATCAATTTGTATCGTCCTGGCCCTGAGCCTTGCGATCATGGGAAATGTCTTTGCCGGAGGCGGTTCACAGAGTACGGAACAGAAAGCCGGACCGGTTACCATTACCATTGCAGGGTCCACTTCGGTCAATCCCCTGATGGAACTGCTGACCGGGGAATACGCAAAGCTGAAGGACAATATCCGGTTCAACATCAGCGCCACCGGATCCGGAGACGGCATTAAGGCTGTTCCCGCGGAAACCGCCGAAATCGGAATGTCCAGCCGGGAGCTTACCCCGGCGGAGCTGGGAACGGGCATAGACAAACATGTTATCGCCATTGACGGGATTGCGGTGATTGTAAACAAGGACAATCCTGTTTCAAATCTTACCGCCGGTCAGATCCGGGATATCTATACCGGCAAGATCACCGACTGGAGCCAGCTTGGAGGGGGAAAGGCCGGCAAAATCGCAGTGGTTTCCCGGGAACCTGGATCGGGCACCAGGGGCGCCTTTGAGGAAATCCTGAAATTTCAGGATCAGCTTGTTAAGGGATCCGTTGAGTTTGACGGGACCGGCGCCATTAAGGCGGAAATTTCCCGCAATGTAGACGCCGTCGGCTACATCTCCCTGGGTTCGGTGGACGGTTCGGTCAAAACCTTAAGCGTAGACGGGATTGCCCCGGCCACCGAAAATGTGGTGAACGGCAGTTATGTCATCGCCAGGCCCTTCCTCCTCTTAACCAAGGGAGGAAAGCCCCTCAACCCGGAAACCAAGGCCTTTCTCGACTGGATTCTAAGCCCCGCAGGACAGGCGCTGGTTAAAACCAGCTGGATCAGCGTGTTATAGGACAAAATCCCATGGGTCATAGGGCATTCATGCTTGATCGAAGAGGGGCGGACCTCTTCTTCAAATATCTCTTCAGACTTGTATCCCTCTCTTCGATCCTGGCCCTGGGAGCCATCGTGCTCTTTGTCTTTATCAACGGGGCGGAACCCTTTGTCTTTCCCACCGCTCCGGGCATACGGCTGGTCACGGAAAATATAGACGAAATCACCGTAAACGGCAGGGTCTACCGGGATCACAGGAGCTTTATCGCCCTTCCCGGAGATACCGCCAGCATCTCCCTGCAGATTAACAAGCTGGGGACGGAACGGTCCCTGGAGATTGCCCTTAACGATGGAGAGGAACCGGCCTTTACGTCCCGGGAAGGGGCGGACCTAAAGGCGCCGAAGATAAACAGCCCCGAAGCTTATACCTATACCATAAGCTATCCGGGGAAGATCCTGGGACTGGAACAGAAGATCCACCTCATCCTGCCGGAGCCTCCTTACGGCCTTCTGCGGTTCCTGGGGGGGCTGGAGTGGCGGCCCACCTATAATAAAGTCTACGGCATCTTCCCGATGATCCTGGGAACTATCCTGGCGGGCTTCGGGGCCGTAGTTCTGGGGGTACCCATAGCCCTGCTCAGCAGCGTGTTCATGGCGGAATTTCTGGCCCCCAAGCCTGCGGCGCTGATCCGCTCCGGCATAGAGCTGCTGGCGGGAATTCCATCGGTGGTATACGGATTTTTCGGCCTCATGGTAATCGTACCTGCGGTAAAACAGATATTCCATGCCCCCTCGGGGAACAGCCTCCTCTCGGCGGTGATAGTCCTGGCGGTGATGATCCTCCCCACGGTTATCGCCATCTCGGAAGTGTCGATCCGGTCGGTTCCCCTCTCCTGCCGGGAGGCGTCCCTGGCTCTGGGGGCAAGTAAAATGCAGACCGCCTGGCGGGTGGTGCTCCCCCATGCCCGGTCCGGGGTTATTGCCGGGATCATCCTGGGGATTTCCCGGGCGGCGGGAGAAACCATGGCGGTTATTCTGGTGGCGGGCAACTCGGTTCAGCTTATCCGCAGCCCCCTGGAAAGTATCAGAACCCTTACCGCCACGGTAGCCCTGGAGATGGGTTATGCCGAGGGAAGGCACAACGGGATGCTCTTCTCCATCGGGACGGTCCTCTTTATCCTCATTCTGATCCTGAACGGCGTTATTCTCTGGATGCGGCGGCGGACGGAGGACCCCTCATGAAAACAAGAAAAATTAAGGATGTCCTGCTCTACGGCCTTATGGCGGCGGCCCTGGCCGCGGTGCTGGCGGCGCTGGCAGGCATCCTCATCTATATTCTAAAATCTTCCGCGGGGTATATCGGCCCCTCCCTCTTTGCGCCCGGCTCCGGCGAGGGCATCTTTCCCATGATTGTTACCACCCTCTATGTGGTGCTGGTATCTCTGGCCGCCGCCCTGCCCGCGGGAATTATGACCGCGGTCTTTCTTAACGAGTATGCGGGAAATTCCGGCGGCATCCGGCTGCTCCGGCTTGCCATAGAAACCCTGGCGGGAATTCCGTCGATTCTATACGGACTCTTTGGTCTTTTGGTATTCTGCCGGCTCTTCAAGCTGGGCCAGTCCATCGCCGCCGGAGCCCTCACTTTAAGCATCATGATTCTGCCGGTGATTATCAGAACCACCGAAGAAGCCCTTAAAGCCATACCGGACTCTTTCCGGGAGGGTTCCCTTTCTCTGGGGGCGACCAAGCTTCAAACCATAGTCCACGTGATCCTTCCCCAGGCGCTGCCGGGAATTGTAACCTCCGCGATTCTGGCGGCGGGAAGGGTGGCGGGCGAATCCGCCCCGGTGCTGCTTACCGTGGGGCTTACCAGAAATATGCCGAAATCGATTTTTGATTCCGGCCGTACCCTGACCATCCATCTCTACTATCTGACCAAGGAAGCGATCCGGCCCGAAGATTTCGGCAGCGCCTTTGCCACCGCGGCGGTCCTTGTGGCCATTGTGATTATCATCAATACGGCGACTAAGATACTTTCAAGCCGTTTCAAAAAAACGTCCGGAGAGGGTCAATGAAAAAGTTAGAAGCCCTGGAACTGGATCTCTTCTACGGAGAAGTTCAGGCCCTTAAAAAGATCCGCTTTTCCCTGGACCAGGGAGAAATCGCCGCCCTTATCGGCCCCTCGGGATGCGGGAAAACAACCTTCATCAGAACCCTTAACCGGATGAACGATCTGATCCCCTCCTGCCGGATCGCCGGTTCCGTTTTTCTTGACGGGGAAAATATCTACGGGGCCATGGATGTTACGGAGCTGCGGAGCAGGGTCGGCATGGTTTTTCAGAAACCGAACCCTTTCAGCATGAATATCTTTGACAATGTCGTTTACGGTCCCCGCATGAGGGGCACGCGGGACAGGCGAAAACTTGCGGATCTGGCGGAGGCGTCCCTTGTAAAAGCCGCCCTCTGGAACGAGGTCAAGGACCGCCTGAAAAAACCGGCCATGAGCCTGTCCGGGGGCCAGCAGCAGCGGCTCTGCATCGCCAGAACCATCGCCATGGAACCGGAGATCATCCTTATGGATGAACCTACCAGCGCCCTGGACCCCATAGCCACCGGAAAAATCGAGGAACTTATGGGGGAACTTAAAAAAGATTATTCTATAATTATAGTAACCCACGCCATGCATCAGGCGGCCAGGGTAAGCGACAAGACGGCGTTCTTTCTTTTGGGGGAATTGATTGAATACGGGGATACCAAGAAACTCTTCACCAATCCCGGAGATCAGCGTACCGAGGATTATATCTCCGGCAGGTTTGGCTAAGGGGGAACAATGAACACGCGGATATTTTTTCTGGAAGAACTGAACCGGCTGCGCCATGACATACTGTCCATGGCGTCCAGGGTTGAGGAAGATCTGGGGAAGGCGCTGACGGCCCTCCGGGAAAACGACCGGGAACTGGCCAAGGAGGTGCGGGCCGGGGATGCGGTGATCAATGCGATGCAGTTGAAAATTGAGGACCAGGCCGCCATACTGATAGCTACCCAGCAGCCGGTGGCCCGGGATCTGCGGGAGCTGGTAACGATCTTCAAGTTGACGGGCAGCCTGGAGCGGGCCGGAGATTACGGGGTGCATCTGGCCAAGGCGGCGGCGAATCTTTCCGGGGAAGCGCCCTTCCGCTCCCTGGAACACCTGGAGCGGATGGCCGAAACCGGCCGGGAGATGATCCGCTCCTCCATTTCCGCCTATCTGAACCAGGATGCGGAGGCGGCCCGGAAAACGGCGGCCCTGGACGACGGAATAGACAAAGAACACAAGGCGCTGACCGAAGAGGTCCTGACCCTTATGAAAGAACAGCCCGAGCTGATTAAGAAAGCGGCGGACCTTCTTAAAACATCGGGTTTCCTTGAACGCCTGGGGGATCATATCACCAATATATGCGAGGGTATCATTTATATGACCGAAGGCAGGCATGAGGAGCTTAATGAGTAAAGAGTCAATCCTCATTATCGAAGACGATCCGGAGATTCAGGAGCTCTTGGCCCTTGCCTTTGCCCCTGAAGGCTGGAAGCTTCTTGCCGCCCAAAGCGGCGAGGAGGGGCTTACCCTGCTGCGGGAAAAAGCCCCGGACTGTATTCTACTGGACATTATGCTCCCCGGTATGGACGGCCTGCGGGTACTGAAAAAGATCAAGGCCGATCCCGCCGCCGGAAAGATACCGGTGATCATGACCACCGCCAAAAGCGAGGATCCCGATATTATTGCGGGCCTGGAACTGGGGGCGGACGATTATGTGGTAAAACCCTACAGCCCCAGGGTTCTTATCGCCCGGATCAGGACCGCCCTCAGGCGGCAGGAAGAAAAGGCGGAAGAAGAGACGGCGGAAGTCCGGGGAATACTGCGGCAGGGAAAACTCAGCCTTGACGATGCGCGGCACGAGGTCCTGTACGACGGAAACCGGCTGGATCTTTCGGCCACGGAATTCTCCCTTTTAAAACATTTCCTTTCCAATCCTGACCGGGTCTTCTCCCGGACAAAGATTATCGCCGCAATACACGGTTCCGATTATCCCGTGACGGATCGTTCCGTAGATGTGCAGATCCTGGCGCTGCGGAAAAAGCTGGGCGGTGCGGGGGATATGATCGAAACCATCCGCGGGGTGGGCTACCGTCTCCGCAGCCTCCAGAAGAAGGCCGGAACATGAAGACCGTATTCGGCAAGAGCCTCCTGGTCCTGGGGCTGACGGCCCTGGGCATCTCCTGTTTCTTTGTAGTGTCAATTCTGGTCCTGATGGATTCCCTCTACTACGAAACCAATATGCGGAACCTCCGCGATACCGCCCTGGCCCTCCGTTCGGTCCTGCCGGAAGAGACGCTCCGGGCATACTTTCCCGCCGGCGGGAAACCGGAAGCCGGGCCGCCCTCCGCGGCATATCCGAATCTTAGAAACTTCCTTGGGAACCAGAACAGCTACCGCCTTACCCTGATAAACGCCGAAGGCATCCCCCTGGGGGATTCCCGCTTCGATGCCGGCGGTCTTGAAAATCACCGGGAACGGTCCGAAGTGGCAGCGGCCCTCCAGGGCCGGGAGGGAAGCTCCCGGCGGAAGTCGGCCACCGCCGGGATCGATCTCCTCTATGCGGCGCTGCCGGTATACACCGGAAATACCCTGGCCGGCGTTTTCCGTCTTTCCCAGCCGGTACCGAATTTTTGGAACCGCTTCGCCGACGCCGCCCGGCCCTATCTTTATCTTCCCATCCTGAGCATGCTGGCGGCATTCGGCGGGGTTTTTATCTTCTCCCGGTCCCTGGGCGGTTCCTTCAAGAATCTGGTCAGGCTTACCCAAACCGTTTCTGCGGAAACAGAACATTCGGGCCTCTCCGCCCTGCCCCTTATCTCGGATACCCTGGAATTTACCGCCCTGGAGGGGGCCCTCAGATCCATGGCGGCGGAACTGAAGGGCCGGATCAGGACGGCCCGGGAGGAAAGCCGGCGGCTTGAGGCTATCCTAAACGGGATGAGCGAGGTGGTACTGGCCATGGACGAACATCTCCGGCTTAGTCTGATAAACCCCCAGGCCCGGGACCTGTTCCTGATTTCCGCGGGGACCGGCCTCTCCCTCCTGGAGGCGACCCGGTCGACGGAGCTGGAAGAGGCGGCCCGGCGGGTACTAGCGGAAAACCAGCCCCTGGAATTTGAAATGACCATCCACGGCCCGGAAAAGAGCCGCCGTTTCCGGGTCTTCGCCGGTCCCCTGTCCCACACGGCGGGGGAAGGGGTAATCATGGTCCTGGGGGACATTACCCGGCTTGTCAGACTGGAGCAGATACGCCGGGATTTTGTGGCGAATGTTTCCCACGAACTGCGGACCCCCATTCAGCTTGTCAAGGGATTTTCCGAAACCCTGCTGGATACATCCCTGGACGACCGGGAACAGATACGCCGCTGTATCGGGATCATATTGAAAAATGCCGAAGCCATGGAAAATCTAACCAACGATTTGCTGAGCCTTGCCGCCCTTGAGGACGGAAATTACCGGCCCGAAATGGAACTGCGGAACATCAGGGAACTTATTACGGAGGCGGCGCTTTCCGCGGACTTCCTGGCCCGGAAAAAGGGCAGTTCCATCGTTATCGACTGCTCCCCCGATCTAAGCGCCCGGGTTAACAGCCTTCTGATGGTCCAGGCCTTGATCAACCTGATGGACAACGCGGTCAAATACTCTCCCTCCGGTTCCCGGGTCCGGGCGGGCGCCCATACGGCGGGGGAAAAAGATCTGATCTTCGAGGTACAGGACGAAGGTCCGGGAATACCCGCCCAGCACCTGGAACGGATCTTTGAGCGGTTCTACCGTATCGACAAGGCCCGGAGCCGGGAAGCGGGAGGCACCGGCCTTGGCCTTGCGATTGTACGGCATATAGCCCTGCTGCACGGAGGAACGGCGGAAGCCGAAAGCCACGCCGGAGAAGGATCGACTTTCAGGATTCGGATTCCCGCCGAAGGCTAAAAGCCAAAACGCAGGGTGGTTACTACGGACTTGCCCGATGCGGAAGCCTGAATGTGCGTTTCCAGGTTGAGGTGGTTTTTCCCGCACTGTTCCTGAAGTATGGTAAGATAATAAAAACAAAGGCCGTTGTCTTCGTAGACCGCCGCCGTACCCTGGCGGGAGGTCTTGAAAAATTCATCCAGAGCCTGGCCGGAACTAAAACTGTAGCTCCGTTCGGTAAAATCTTCCATCAGTTTCCGTTCCATATCCACATCGGCGCCGTCGTTGTAAACGGAGAAGCGGAACCGGAGCCGGTGTTTTTCGGTGAGAATCTCCTTTGGTACCGCCACCACCACCGTGGAACCCCGGAATTTTTTTTCCGCCATAAGTTCTTTGCGCCGCTCCGGGCTTTCCAGGTAGCTGCGTATATCCGCCCGGTCCCCCATAAGCCTTACCAGGGCGGAACGTTCCGCGGCGGACACCAGCTCAATTCCCAGAAGGGAGGCCAGATCCAGAATATCAATATGATTGACGTACTGTGATATTTGCCGGGAGATGTTCCTCAAAAGAGTTTCCTGATCATCGCTCTTGCTCCCAACCAGAACAAAAAAGATCAAAGGATCCGTGTCGGTAACCAGCTCCCGGATAAAATTGTGGATCCGCCGCCGGTCCTCCCCGCCCGCCATCAGATCCGACGGGGGCAGATTGGCAAGGATGAGCTCAAAAAGCCTATTCTGAATATCGGTTACCTTGTCCGGCATGGTCTGGAGCAGATCCCGCAGGGACTTTTCGGAAATCCTTGTTCCGGGCCGGATCTGCTTTTTAGGATTTGCCCGGTTCCACGCCCGCAGCATGGGAGAGTCGTAGATATTCTCCATGATAGACAGATTGATCCGCCGGCGGTACATGGCAAAGAACACCATCCTGATGGCGTCCCCCAAAAACTGGTTGTTCTGGGAGATGTCCTTTACCTGAATCTCAACCTTCTCAAGATAGCCCTTGAGAAACAGCTTCTTGAGCCAGGAATAGTTGACCCGTTCAAGACGAAAGCCGAAATACTTGGAACCGTCGGCGGTTTCAAAACGGTGGAGAAAACGGTTGTGGGAAACAAAGAAGGAAACCCCCGCCCCGCTCAGAATGATCCGGGTGGGAATGTTAAAGAACATGGAACGGTTTCGTTCCTTGGGCTGTGCGGAGCCTGTTGACGAGGGCTTATACTCTTGAACGTTGTTTAGTATCAGTTCCATCCGCGGGCCCCGTAGATGTTTACTTTACAATGGAAATAAGTTCTACTTTGAAGATCAACGTTGCATAGGGGGGAATAAAACCGCCCGCACCTTGTTCCCCATAGGCCAGATCCGAAGGAATAAAGAGGCGGTAACTTCCCCCTTCCTTCATAAGCTGAAGCCCTTCGGTCCAGCCGGGAATAACGTCGGAAAGGCCGAATTCCACGGGCTCCCCGCTGGTATAGGAACTGTCGAATACCGTCCCGTCGATCAGGGCCCCTTCGTAATTAACCAGCACCCGGTCCGAAGGAACCGGCGATGCGCCCGCTCCTTCGGAGATAACCTCATATTGAAGCCCCGAAACGGTGGTAAGAATCCCCGCCTTTTTACCGTTCTCCGCCAGAAACTGCTGTTCTTTTAGATTGTTCTCCTCCGCCTTTTTTGCCATGGCCGCGGCATATACCGCCTGAATTTTACTGCTGGCCTCTTCCAGGGTCAGTTTAGGATTCTGTCCCTCAAGAATATCTTTCAAGCCCATAGTAAGGGCGTCATAGTCAAAGGCAATACCAAGCTGTTTAATCTCCGCCAGTTCAGAGCCAATCCATACCCCGAAGGCATAACTGGTATCTGCCTCCGCGCCGGATGCCTCGGGAACTTCGGCCTTTTCGGACTTTCCCCCGGCGTTGCAGAAAAACACCGCTATAAGACCCAGGAGCAGGACCATCGTGATTTTTTTGAACATTATTCTTTCCTTAAATATGAATAATTCAGCTTACTATGTAGGCTGTTCCAGCATAACCCTAATTTGCCGGTACAGCAAGTCTTTTATTCGGGAAAGGGCCAGGATTTGACCCCCGGGAACGCTTATACGCAGCGGCGATCTATCCGATTTACTTTCCGGGCCTTTTTGTATAAGCTTAATCCGTGAAAACGACCCTGCTTTATCCCTGGCATCAAGCCGCGGGAGCGCGGTTCGCTCCCTTTGCCGGCTATACTATGCCCATTCAGTATCCTCCGGGGGCGGTGGAAGAACACCGTCTCTGCCGCCGTTCGGCGGGCCTCTTCGATATCGACCACATGGGCCAGATCCTGGTATCGGGCCGGGGTTCGGGGGAGGCCCTTTCCGCCCTGGTTTCTGCCCGGATCCTGGACATGAAGGCCGGTCAGGCCCGGTACAGCCTCCTTTTGAACGAAGACGGGGGCATCATGGACGACCTCTTTATCTACCGGTTTGAGGAAGAGACCTGGTTTGTGGTGGTCAATGCGGGAAACCGGGAGACGGACGCCGCCTGTTTCAGGGAAAAACTTGCCCCCTGCAAGGTTGAGGATATTTCCGGCGCCGTCTACATGATAGCCCTCCAGGGTCCCCGGGCGGTGGAGATCCTCGACCGCCTTAGCGGCGGGGCCGTTTCCCCCATGGCCAGGGCAACCATGATCAGCGCCTCCATTGCGGGCATAGACGCCCGTATAGGCAGAACCGGCTATACCGGGGAGGATGGGGCGGAGATCTACTATGACGCCTCCCGGGCCCTGGAACTCTGGGAAGCCCTGCTGGCCGAAGCGGGCAGGGCGGATATCGAGATTGGCCCCATAGGACTCGCCGCCAGAGATTCCCTCCGTTTCGAGGCGGGAATGCCCCTCCACGGCCATGAGATCAGCCCCTCCATAAGCCCTGCGGAGGCCCTGCTCTCCTGGGCCTGCGATTTTGAGAAGGACTTTACCGGCAAAGCGGCGGCCCTGGCGGCAAAACAGCGCCTTAAACGGAAGCTGGTAACCCTGAACGTCTCGGGCGGCGTACCCCGGGAGGGGTATCCGGTACTCGACGAGGAGGGCGCCGAAATAGGCCGCTGCGCGGCGGGGATGTTCTGCCCCACCACGGGAACCTATTCGGCCAACGTTCTGGTCCCCCCCCAATACGCCCCGCCGGGAACCAGGCTTAAGGTGCTTATCCGTGAAACGCCAAAGGAGGCCGTGGTAATAAAACGGCCCCTCTATACACCCGCTTACAGGAGCATACAATGAAACTTGACCCCAACGTCCGTTACGCCGCTTCCCACGAATGGGCCCGCAAAGAAGGGGCCGAACTGGTAATCGGCATTTCGGATCATGCCCAGCACAGCCTGGGGGACATCGTCTATGTGGACCTTCCCAAAACCGGATCCGCCTTTGCCGCCAAGGCTTCCTTCGGAGTGGTGGAGTCCGTAAAGGCCGCCAGCGACATTTACCTGCCCGTGGGCGGGAAGATCGCCGCCGTAAACAGCGCCCTTACGGAAGAGCCCGCCCTGATCAATCAAGACTGTTACGGCGCAGGCTGGCTGGTACGGATTGCCCCGGACGATCCCGCGGCATGGGATAGTCTTCTCTCTCCGGCGGAGTATGAAAAATTAGCCGCCGCGGAAGCGGAGTAACCGTGCCCTACATACCCGTAACCCCCGCCCAGCGGGACGAAATGCTCAAGGCCATAGGCGTTTCATCCATCGAAGAACTCTTCGCCCCCGTTCCGGCGGATCTCCGCTTTCCCGCCATCGGCCTGGATGAGGGCTTAAGCGAAGGGGAAACCCTGGATGAAATCGGCGCCCTGGCGGAGAAGAATGCCGATGCGGACCGCTGCCGCTGGTTCCTTGGCGCCGGAGCCTACAACCACTTTATCCCCGCCGCGGTGGGAGCCCTGTCCTCCAGGGGGGAATTCCTCACCGCCTATACCCCCTATCAAAGTGAAGTAAGCCAGGGCAGCCTTGAGGCTATCTTTGAATACCAGAGCATGACGGCGGAACTTATGGGACTTGAGGTGTCGAACGCCGGCCACTATGACGGCGCAGCCGCTCTGGCGGAGGCGGTCATCATGGCCCTGCGCCGGGGTGAAGGCAGAAACGCCAGGCGGGTACTCCTGCCCCGGGGGCTTCATCCCGAATACCGGGCGGTGCTGGACACCTACCTTGCCGCCTTCGAGCCGGTCATCGAAACCTACAGCTGTTCCGCCGCCGAGGCCGCCGCAGCGGTCCGGGGACAGGATCTTGCATGTCTGGCAGCCTCCTATCCTGATTTTTTCGGGACCATTCCCCATCTGGAGGGGGCCGCCGAAGGGGTCCACGAAAAGGGGGGCCTCTTCATCATCAGCGCCGATCCCGTCATGCTGGGGCTCTTCAAAAGCCCCGGCGCCCTGGGGGCGGACATTGCCACAGCCGAGGGGCAGAGCCTGGGAAACGAGCTTAACTTCGGCGGTCCGGGGCTGGGGATCATGGCGGTAAACCGGGACTTAATGCGCCGTATCCCCGGCCGCATCGTGGGGGAGGCCCGGGACGGACAGGGAAGGCGGGGCTTTGTTCTGACCCTGGCGGCCCGGGAACAGCACATACGCCGGGAAAAGGCGGTGTCCAACATCTGTTCCAACCAGGGGCTGGCGATGCTCAGGGCCTGTATATACCTGGCCCTCATGGGGAAGCAGGGACTCCGCCGGACGGCGGAACTTTGCTGGCATAAAAGCCATTACGCCGCCGCCCGGCTTGAAGAGCGGGGCTTTAAGGTTAACGCCCCCGGCGCGGCGGAACCTTCCCGGCGGGAACATTTCTTCAAAGAATTTGTCCTTACCCTGCCGGAAAAAGGCCCCGGCGCCGAAGCCGCCTCGGAACGGCTCTTTGCCCGGGGGATAGTTCCGGGGCTGCCCCTCTCCCGTTACTTTCCGGACCGGCGGCGGGAGCTTTTGATCTGCGTAACCGAAAAAAATTCCCGCGGGGACATCGACGCCCTGGTTAAGGCCCTGGCGGAACTTTACGGAGGGCTCAATGATCAGCCCGGAAGGAATTAGTATATGATGGAACTTGAAATATCCCCGCCGGAATGTCCGCCGGATCAAAAGCCGGTCCTGCGGAACGCCGCCGCATATCCCGCTTCCGCCAAAAGCCCCCTCCTCTTTGAGTTGAGCGTCCCCGGCAGGCTGGGGGTCAGCCTTCCCAAATGTGACGTGCCCGAAACGCCCCTGCCCGCGGCGCTGCTCCGGGAGAATCTGGGGCTTCCCGAACTGGACGAGGGTTCGGTGGTCCGCCACTTTACGGCGCTTTCGGCAAAAAATTTTTCCATCGACGGCAATTTCTATCCCCTGGGTTCCTGTACCATGAAGTACAATCCCAAGATGAACGAAGAAGCCGCATCCCTGCGGGGCTGGCGGCGTACCCATCCCCTGCTGCCGGAGACGGCGGTCCAGGGCGCGCTGGACCTGCTCTACCGCCTCCAGGAAAGCCTCAAGGCCATTACCGGTTTTCCCGCCTTTTCCCTTCAGGCCGCGGCGGGAGCCCAGGGAGAACTGGCGGGGGCCCTGATGATCCGGGCCTATCACCGGGACCGGGGAGACCTTAAACGGAAGCGTATCCTGATCCCCGACTCCGCCCACGGGACCAACCCCGCCACCTGTACCATGGCGGGCTTTACCGCCGAGACCATCCCCTCGGACGCCCGCGGGGCGGTGGACATGGAGGCGCTCATTGCCGCCTGCGCCGGGGAAAAAGCCGGAACCCTGGCGGGACTGATGATCACCAACCCCGGCACCCTGGGGCTCTTTGAAGAACGGATCCGGGAGATCATCGCCGCCGTGCACCGGGCCGGGGGCTTGGTATACGGCGACGGGGCCAACATGAACGCCCTCATCGGCGTACTGAAGCCCGCGGATCTCGGCTTCGACGTGATGCACCTCAACCTGCACAAGACCTTTTCCACCCCCCACGGAGGCGGCGGCCCCGGCGCGGGGGCCGTCGGCGCGGGGGCCCTTCTGGCGGAATACCTTCCGGGGCCGGCGGCGGTCCGGGCCGGCGGCGCCTTCACCTTAAAAACGCCGGGCAAATCCATCGGCCGGCTCAAGGCCTTTAACGGCAACTTCGGCGTCCTGGTCCGGGCCTATGCGTACATCAGGCATCTGGGCAGGGAGGGCATACGCCGGGTGGCGGAGTATTCGGTGCTTAACGCCAATTATCTAAAACACCTGACCGGCGGGGCCTATCCCCCGGCCTACGGCGCGGAGCGGCCCTGTATGCACGAGTTCGCCGCCTCCCCCCAGCTGGGAAACGGCGTCAGCACCGTGGACATCGCCAAGCGGCTTATCGACTACGGTTTCCATCCTCCCACGGTTTACTTTCCCCTGATCGTCAGGGAAGCCCTGATGATAGAGCCCACCGAAACCGAAACGAAGGAAACTCTGGAAGCCTTTGCCGCGGCCCTCCTTGCCATCGCCGCGGAGGCCAAAAACAGCCCGGAACTCCTTAAAACGGCGCCCCATCATACCCCCGTGGGAAGGCTGGACGAAACCGCCGCCGCAAGAAAACCGGCGCTGCGGTATACGGGCCCCGCCGCGAACGGTATGAACAAAGAAATATAACCGCGAAGAGGGATAAGTACGAAGAGGGTTAACCACGAACAAACCGAAGAAGGATAACCACGAACCACACGAACAGACACGAACTTGTTGTTTGATAGCTTTGATGCTGCAAGGGGTTCATTCCCCGGTTCCTTGGGGTGGGATTGTTGATAGCTTCTTCAACTTCTTCCGTTCGTGAGGTTTGTGTGGTTCGTGGTTAACAATTCTTTGTTTGTGTGGATGGAAGAAGAGAAAAACCACGAACGACACGAACAGACACGAAGAGGGTTAACCACGAACAAACCGAAGAAGGATTAACCACGTCGGACCTACGGTCCGCCCACACGAACAGACACGAACTTGTGGTTTGATAGCTTTGATTTGTTACAAGGGGTCCATACCCCGGTCCTGGGCTAAACGTAACCCTCCAATCAAGTCCTGCTTACAATAATTAAGAATTAGGAACCACAAAGGGGCACAAAGGAAAGAAAGATGATTACCTATGCCCTAACCATTCCTCCTTCCTTCGTGTGCCTTTGTGGTTTTTTATCTTCATTTGTATTTATGGGTCAAGTTTAGTCCCTTGGGGCGGGATTGGTATTGCATCTCATCTTCCTTCCTTCGTGTACCTTTGTGGTTCTTTTCTCTTATTGAAACCGGGCCTTGCTGCGTTTTCCCCTTGATAAATTCCCCTTCTGTGCTACACTATTCCCATGCTTCAAACGGCGGTAAACGGCGGCGGCCATGCCGGCGGCGTAAAAAAAGGCTTTAGCGCAGCGTCTCGTAATTCCGTATATCGCACCGAGTTAGGCGGGGGCGGGCCGCGCCCCCGGGGGCCGGGGGGGGGGGGGGGGCGGGGGGGGGGGGGGGGGGGGGGGGGGAGGGGG
>JAISMC010000153.1 GCA_031276965.1 Treponema sp. | reverse complement strand
TTTCTTCTTCTTCTTCCGCCCTCACGAACGGAAGAAGGATGAAGAAGTTATCAACTATCCCGCCCCAAGGGACTAAACTTGACCCATAAATACAAATGAAGATAAAAAACCACAAAGGCGCACCAAGGCGCACGAAGGAAGAAGGAATGGTTAGGGCATAGGTAATCATCTTTCTTTCCTTTGTGCCCTTCGTGGTTCCTAATTCTTAATTATTGTAAGCAGGACTTCATTGGGGGGTTACGTTTAGCTCAAAGGACCGGGGTATGGACCCGGCCCTCCCATCAAAGCTATCGAACCACAAGTTCGTGTCTGTTCGTGTCGTTCGTGGTTATCCCTCTTCGTAGGTTAATCCCTCGTGCTTATCTTTCGTAGTTACCGCCCCGGGGCGGGCGGGTCCGGGCGTTCCGGGAAAACCGCTATGGACCCCGTCCATCCTATACGGTATGCTTAACAGCCATGGACCAAACAAAGCTCGACAAACTGGCCGCCGTGCTGCAAGAGGCGCCGGACGAAATTTTTATTCAGCCCCACAATGTGCCCGACCCGGACGCCATTTCCTCCAGCCTGGCCCTGTACTACCTCTTAACCCAGCGGGGGCTGCAAAAGGTCAGCATCGTCTACGATCAGGAAATCGAAAAAATCAATTCCCTCAGGATGCTGGAGCTTTTTCAGGTCCCCATGATCCGCGCCGCCGATGCGTACACCCTGGGCACCGAGGACTGGGCGGTTCTGGTGGACGCGCAGAAGGGAAACGCCAACATCACCGATCTTCCCACCCAGGAGGTGGCCGCCATCGATCATCACGAATACCGGGGCAGCCAGGGTTACCGCTTTGAAGATATCCGGCCCGAGGTGGGAAGCTGCAGCGCCATCATGGCGGAGTATTTTTTTGAAAACAACATAAGCCCTCCCAGGACAATCGCCACGGCCCTTCTCTACGGCATCTTTATGGATACGGATAATCTGACCAGGGGAACCAGTCCCTTGGACATCGACATGTTCTACAGGCTCTACGGCCTGGCGGATATTTCCGACATTGTGGAACTGAAGGGGAACGAGATTTCCGTGGAGGACCTTAACCTGTATGCGGAGGCTTTTAAAACCGTCGAAATCTACGACGAACTGGGCTTCCTCCGGCTGGCCAGCGCCAACGATTCGCTGCTGGGCGCCGCCGGCGACATCGTCGTCAGCGTCTCCGGCGTAAACGTCGTGGTGGCCTATGCCAGCCGGGCGGCGGGGATCAAGCTTTCGGTACGGAGCACTTCCCCGCTGGTCAAGGCCAGCGACATGGTCCGCTGTCTGGTACAGGGAATCGGCGTCGGCGGCGGCCACGACCGCATGGCCGGGGGCTTTATTCCCCGGAACAGCCTTGCGGGGAACCGGTCCGTCGACACCTTTCTAAAGCACCGGGCCATAGCTTTCTACGAACACCGGCGTCCAGCGGACTGATTCCCGCCGGTACGGATGCCTAAATGATTCCCAGGGGAATCAGAACGGCCATCAGCAGAATGTCCAGCGCCGCAAGTCCGCCGATAAAGATCTTCTGAAACTTCGGCTTGGCGCCGGGAACCAGAAAGGCCGCCAGGAAGAAGGGGATATAGGTGGTGAAGAAAACCGGGACGGCCCCCCACCAGGGATACACCCAGATAAAGGCCGGGGTCGAGGCGAGGAATATTTCCACGGCGCTGAAAAAGGCGGCGTTGCCTACGGCAAAGAGCCAGCGGTTGTTGATGCCCAGGATTTTCCGTTTGGGGTCTTCGGGGAGCAGCTTGCTCAGGGACAAACCGGCTATGGAGAACATCATGGAAAGTTCCCAGCTTACGCCGATTAAGATAATAAAGCTGGTGCTTTCCGGAGAAACTGTCCAGAGGGCGTATCCGGAAACGGCCCGGATCACCGCATTGAGAATTTCATAAAACCAGTGCACCGTATACAGCGCCAGTCCCGCGGCAATGCCCCGGTAATTCTTTTTCTGCAGTTCCGAGGCATAAACGAAGACCACAAAAGCCAGCAGGGCGATAAAGGTCCAGTTGAAGTTGTCAACGCTCCGGACCGCCGCATGAGCCCTCCCGGCCAGGGCTTTATTCGACCAGTTTCCAAACCACATAAGGCCTCCTTAAAGGTACAATTGAGGATGAGACAAGTATAGCATGGTTTACTTCCGCCGCGGCGTATTTTGCTCTTGCTTTTAAGCGTTTCATATCCTACAATTTATATAGGATTATTTCAAAGATGTGCGATAAAGGCGGATGCGGATAATGAAACGGGGGACGCTGCTTATACACAATGGACACGAAACGGATACGGCCCTTCTGGGCGCCGCCGCCACGGGCGCCCTGGGGACCCCCGTGTTCCAGACCTCTACCTTTGATCAAAGCCCCTCCTTTGGGGAGGCTCCTTCCGGTCCCCGGGAATACGACTATGCCCGGTCGGGGAATCCTACCCGCAGGGTTCTGGAGGAAACCATCGCCGCCCTGGAGGGGGGCGCCAGGGGCTATGCCTTTGGAAGCGGTATCGCCGCGGTTTCCTCGGTCCTGGGGATACTTTCCGCGGGGGATCATATTGTGGCGGCGGAGGATCTTTACGGCGGAAGCTGGCGCATTCTCAATACCTTCTATAAGCGCTGGGGCCTGGAACTGACCGCGGTGGACGCATCGGACCCGGACAATATACGGAGGGCTGTTAAGTCCAATACCAGGGCCCTTTTTCTGGAAACCCCCTCGAACCCCCTGCTCAAGATTACGGATCTTACGGTCTGCCTGGGCATAGCCCGGGAAGCGGGGCTTATCTCCATCGTGGACAATACCTTTATGACCCCCTACCTTCAGCAGCCCCTTAAGCTGGGGGCGGATATTGTGGTACATTCGGCCACCAAATTCCTGGGAGGCCACAGCGATGTCATCTCCGGCCTGGCGGTAACCAGAACCGAAGAGCTGGGCCGGCGGGTCTATGCGGTACAGAACGGTTTCGGCGCGGTCCCCGGCCCCTGGGATGTATGGCTGGTCCTCCGGGGGCTCAAAACCCTCAAGGTCCGCATGGAGGCCCAGGAAGCTTCCGCCCTCAAACTTGCCCAATGGCTCAGGAACCGGCCCGGCATTACCGGCGTGTTTTACCCCGGCCTTGAGGACCATCCCGGGAAGGCGGTTAACGAAGCCCAGGCTTCCGGGGCGGGGGCGGTCCTGTCCTTCAAGACCCAAAAACCGGAGCAGGCGCTGCGTTTCCTGGGGCGGGTAAAGCTTGCGGCGGCGGCGGTAAGTCTGGGCGGCGTGGAGACCATCGCCTCCTACCCGGTGCGGATGAGCCATGCCTCGGTGCCGCCGGAGGAACGGCAGCGCCTGGGTATCACCGGTACGCTGATACGGGTCTCCATGGGGCTTGAAGATATCGAAGATATCATTGCCGATTTTGATCAGGCCCTGGGACCTGGTGAAATTAATTAGTGGACTTGTTCAGAAACCCGGTTGGTTTCTTCACAAGTCTCGCAGAATTTCACAAAATACTTCGCATTTTGTGAAATCTGCCGTTTATAAGCGGAAGTTGTTCAATAACTTCAGTTATTGAACAACTCTAGTGTTTGTCCATAATGTAGACACATTATGGACAAACCTCCTTAAAAAACGTATTTTCGCAGTCTTTAGACGAGAAA
>JAISMC010000122.1 GCA_031276965.1 Treponema sp. | reverse complement strand
ATAATGTAAGCGGAGTGATGGAATTATAATGAGCGAGGTAGATATTGGTATGAACCCCGCATACAATCCATACCTTGCAGAACGAAGATACCCAGGAGCTTGCTCCTGGGTTCTTCATTTTGGTCTTTTGAAGAAACAGATCCGGCAGAAGCACAAGTTCGCCGTTAACCACGTCCGAAAACGGGACGGCGGTAATGTTCTGCCGGCCCGCCGGGGAAACCGCCGCCAAATAGACCGCTTCGGGAATTTCGGACCCCGCCTTTAAATAGTCGATGAGCTCTTGCGGCAGTTTTATTGCTTTTTTCCCCCCAGCCTGTATTCAAATTCACAGCGTGTGCCGCCTTCCATGATGGTTCTGGACTGCGTTAACCTGACGCCGGGCAGCAGGGCTTCCGCGAAGGGCTTGTCCCGCCTGCAGCTAAATTCTACCCCTATTCCGGTAAGCCCCCGTTTTTCATATTCCTCCGCGTACGCGCAGGCGTTTACATGAAAACGCAGCGCCTCGCCGGAAAGTTCATCCAGTTCGAGGGCCAGACGGTTTTCCCCACCCAGAACCTTCCACACTTCGTACAGATCGGCGAAGGTACGGGACTCCGGCCGTCCGGGAACCGCGGCCGCCGCGGATTCGGCATCAGACCGCACGACCTGGCGCAGAATTTCGAGCGCGGCGGACCTGTCCCATTTTTGTTCAATCGCGTCAAAAAACTTTTTAGCCAGGACAATTTCCGTAACCCGTCTGGACAGGGGATCCGGCGGCTTTACCGGGGCTATCGTTTTATGCTCCATGGCGCCTCCTTATCCATATTAAAGCTATAGGATAAATATACATATATTCATCGTAATGGCAACAGTTTTTTATTCGAAAGTCTGGTTTAATACCCCGTGGCTTGCCGCGGCTCAAAGGCAGCAACGCTTACAAAAATTTGGTATTAAACCAGACGGTATTATAAACTTCCTATCGAACGAGCCTCCGTTCAAATAAAAGCGAAGCTTAAGATACCGCAGGGCTTGCCCTGCGGAGGCTCATTCGAAGCCGGGTCGAATACCCAAGAACCCGCCTTTCGGCGGGGGAGCTTCAGGGCGGGGAGGTTCATTTTTTGCGCCGGCAAGGGTCTTCACCGCAGTTGGCGGCAAAGAAACAGGCAGGCGTTTACCGGAAATAGGCGACTCCCGCTTCAAATATCCCCTGCCGTTTGCTGCCGGGGATATTGATGTGTACATATTCCCCCCGCCGTTCCGAATGGCCCATTTTTCCAAGGATACGGCCGTCGGGACTGGTAAGGCCTTCGATGGCAAAATCCGAACCGTTGGGATTGTCCGGCTCCGCCATGACGGGTTCTCCATCTTTGTCTACATAACAAAAGGGAACCTGTCCTGCCAGGAACAGGGCCTCCGCCTCTTCCCCGCGCACCGCTACCCGGCCCTCTCCGTGGCTTATGGGAAGCGTGTGGATGGTTCCCAAGGCGTCAAGGCTGAGCCAGGGGGAAGAAACCGACATCACCCTGGTTCGTACCATTCGGGAAACGTGGCGGCCTATGCGGTTATAGGTCAGGGTAGGCATGGAACTGTCCGCATCCCGGTAGCTTCCGTAGGGAACCAGCCCAAGTTTGATTAGAGCCTGGAAACCGTTACAGATACCTATCATCAGGCCGTCCCGCTTTTCAAGCAGTTCCGTAACCGCCGCCGCCACTGCGGGGGACCGGAAAACATTGGCAATAAATTTTCCCGAACCGTCAGGTTCGTCCCCGGCGCTGAACCCTCCCGAAAGGGCGAGAATCTGGGCCTCCCCGATGGCCCGGGCCAGTTCCCCGGTGGATTCAAGAATATCCTGCCGGTCCCTGTTTCTAAAGACGACCAGTCTGGTTCCGGCCCCCGCCTCCCGGAAGGCCCGCTCCATGTCCCATTCGCAGTTGGTTCCGGGGAAAACCGGCAGGACCACGAGGGGAGGGGTCTTTGCGAAAGTGAATTTGACGGCCATGATGTTTTGTACCAGGTTCCCGCCGTGCGGATCGCCGGTTATCCGCCGCGCATGCGGTAGACTCCGGGAGCCGTCCGGTCTATCCGCCGAATTGCTTTGGCCGGTTAATCCGTGATCAAAAAATTTCTTTCCGCTCCGGTCTTTATAGAGAACCGATAAAACTTCACCTGTCTTCGGGGTTTCCGCCACAGTATGCCCCGCGGCAGTCTGGGGATAGACCCCGGCCAGGGGGGCCTCGTAGGCCCGCCGCAGTTCTTCCAGGGAGATCTCCGCCAAATCGCCGGAACCTTCGCCGGCGGGGAAATCCGCTCTGATACGGCAGACCGGCTCCTCCACAGTACGGGCGGCGTGGAACCAGGAGGCCCCCCGGAGACATGCTTCCGCCCCCTCCGCAAGCAGAGTTTCCAGGTCTCCCGCCAGTTCCGCCAGCACCGATCCCTGATATGCGCCGTCCGGGATTTCCGTAGCGGAACCCGGAATATCCAGGGCCGGGGCGTACAGTTCTATCCCCGTCATATTGCCGAAAGCCATCAGGGCCAGGGCAACGGCGGTCCCGCCGGGACCCGCCGGATAGGCGGAACAGACCAGGCCGGCCCCGGAGAGGGCCGCCAGGGCATTCATGTTGGCCCTAAAGGTTTCCCATTCATCCCCGCCGCCGTTTTTAAGAAGGATGATGCTGTTCCCGGCCCGGCCGCACAATGCGCCGGACCGCACTTCCCGTACCGGTACGGTTCCCGCTGCAAAGGCAGCCAGGGTGGGCGGTACCGTGATATGAATTCCGGCGGCGTCATCCCGGTAGTTTCCGGACATGGAATCCTTCCCCCCGATGGCGGGAATCCCCAGCGCAAGCTGGGCTTCCAGAGCGCCCAGCAGAGCCGCCGCAGGCCGGCCCCAGGATTCGGGAGTCCGGGGCTGCTCAAAGTATTCCTGCAGGGAAAGCCGGGCGTTCCAGGGATTGCCTCCCAAACAGGCAAATTTCGCCAGGGCTTCCCGGATGGAGCCCTTGGCTCCGTCATAGGGATTCCGGCTCATCAGAACCGGATCGCAGCCGAAGCTCATCAGGCTGGCAGTACGGCTCTCCTTTTCCAGGGAGGGAAGCAACGCGGCCATGCCGCACTCAGGGGTCCCCTGTTCCCGGCCCCCCCAGGGAAAGAGTACCGACAGGGCGCCGATGGAACCGTCAAACCGTTCCTGAAGTCCCCGCCGGCTTCCGCTGCGGAGGCTGCCCAGCTCCCGCTTTAACTGATCCAGCAGCACCGCGGGGCCGGGTTTCGTCTGCGCCGCGCCGGGGGGAACGGCGGGACCCCCGGAACCGGCAAAGACGGCGGAGACAGCCGCCGAAGCGGACCGGGGGGCGCCGTTGGAGTTGAGAAAGGCCCGGGACAGATCCACGATGGTCTTCCCCCGCCACTTCATCCTGAGCCTTGCCCCTGCGGCATCATCATCGCCGGCGTTTACCCCGGCGATGACCACGGCGCCGAGATTTTCCGCTGCGGCATACCCTATCAGGGCCTCCGCATCGGCGGCGGCGCATACTATGGCCATCCGTTCCTGAGATTCGGAGATGGCCAGTTCGACGCCGTTAAGGCCGGCATACTTCTTCGGTACCTTGTCCAGATCTATCTCCAGCCCCGCCGCCAGTTCCCCCACTGCCACCGAGACGCCGCCGGCGCCGAAGTCGTTACACCGTTTGATAAGCCGGGTAAAGCCGGGATTTCTGAAGAGACGCTGCAATTTTCTTTCTTCCACGGCGTTTCCCTTTTGCACCTCCGCTCCGGCGTTCTCCACCGATTCCCCCGTGTGGATTTTGGAAGAACCGGTGGCCCCGCCTATGCCGTCTCTGCCGGTTTTCCCGCCCACCAGGATTACCAGATCTCCGGGCAGGGGCTCTTCCCGCCGCACCTGGATCTCCGGAACTGCCCCGATCACCGCCCCCAGCTCCATCCGCTTGGCGAGAAAGCCGGGATGGTAGAATTCCGCCACCTGGCCCGTGGCCAGCCCTATTTGATTGCCGTAGGAGGAATAACCCGCGGCGGCGCCCCGGGCAAGCCTGAGCTGGGACAGTTTCCCCGGCAGGGTGTCCTGCAGGGCCGCCCTGGGATCGCCCCCACCGGTAACCCGCATGGCCTGGTGAACATAGGCTCTTCCCGCCAGGGGGTCCCGAATCGCCCCGCCGAGACAGGTGGCAGCCCCGCCGAAGGGTTCAATCTCCGTGGGGTGATTGTGGGTTTCGTTCTTAAAAAGAAGCAGCCAGGGTTCGGTGGAACCATCGCTGAATTCAGCCTTGACCCGGACTGAACATGCGTTGATCTCCTTGGACTCATCCAGATCCGGAAGGAGACCCCGCTTCTTCAATACTTTGGCGCCGATGGTGGCCATATCCATTAGGGTCCGTTTCCGCATCTCCGCCCCGCCGCCGTATACTTCCCGCCGGGCATCCTCGTACCTGTCCAGGGCTTTCCGCAGAGAGGATGCCAGCGGACCCGGCGAAACGGCGATATGCTCCAGGGCCGTGGTAAAGGTGGTATGACGGCAGTGATCCGACCAATAGGTGTCCAGAACCCGCAGTTCCGCCATGGTCGGATCCCGGCCTTCCCGGATAAAGTAGCTCCGGCAAAGGGCAAGATCCTCCCCGGACATGGCCAGGCCGCAGCATTCCGCCAACTTTCCCGGATCGGCGGCATCCCGGAACCCCTCCAGCAGGGGCACGTCTTTGGGTTCCGCCGAGGATGCCTCCAGATCCGGGAGCGCATACAGAGGGGCCTCTCTGGAATCCACGGAATTGATCAGGTAGCGCTTTACCGCCTCTAAAGCCTCAGCGGGCAGTCCTTCCGCTCCCGGTTTAAGGACATAAACCCGGGCGCTCCGCACTGCGGGCTTTATGCCCGTTACCAGCTCGGCGCATTGTTCCGCCGAATCGGCGCGCTGATCGTATTGGCCCGGCATGTATTCCACGGCAAAGGAGAAGGGTTCTTCGCCGCGTTTATCCGCGGGAAGACCGCCGTAGTACACCAGGTCGCACTGGGGCTCCGAAAGAACCAGGTCCACGACTTTTTCGAACTGTTCTTTCGACAGACGGCCCGCGTCGTAACGGTGAAGAATACGGAACCCCTCAAGGCGTTTTAAGGCGGGGTACTGGCCTCCGAGAAATTCGGCAAGCTCCCCCTGCAAACCCCTGGCCTCAATATCGAAGCCTTCTTTTTTTTCAACATACACCCGTCGTATGGATGTAAAATCCGTCCCTTGGGATTGTTCTTCATCGGAAGCCGGCATGGAAACTCCTTAGCGCTGCAATTATTATTTCCGAAATACTATGACATTGACAATATATGACCGGGAATTGTACCTTATAGATATGGTCCAGTAGCTCAGGGGATAGAGCGGCCGCCTCCTAAGCGGCAGGTCGGCCGTTCGATTCGGCCCTGGATCGGTGCAAAATATTTTGCCGGGGATGCCGCCGTGATTGAATTTATGCTGGACACCGCCAATATCGCCGCCATCAGCCGCCTGGTGGATACCTTTCCCATCACCGGAGTTACCAGTAATCCCAGTATCCTCAAGAGCGAGGGAAAACTTGATTTTTTTTCCCATCTCAAGAAGATCCGGGAGATAATCGGCCCCGATCGTTCCCTGCACATTCAGATCATTGCCGGGGATTTCCAGGGTATCATCAAAGAGGCGGAGACCATTCTGCGGAAAATTGATGACCGGGTGTTTATTAAGATCCCCGCCACCGAGGAGGGGTTCAAGGCCATGGGCTGTCTCCACTCCCGGGGAATACGGATCACCGCCACCGCTATCTATACCCAGATACAGGGACTTATGGCGGCGGCCCGGGAGGCGGACTACATCGCCCTCTACTACAACCGCATGAAGAATATGGACATTGATGCGGATCATTCCATCAAGATCCTGCGCCATGTCATCGACCGGGACAAACTTGGTTCGAAGATCCTCGCCGCCAGTTTTAGAAACATACGCCAGACCGCCGACGCCATGGCCGCGGGCGCCCACGGCGTAACGGTTTCGCCGCCCGTTCTCCACGACGCCTTTGGGCTTGCGGTAATACAAACCGCGGTCAGCGATTTTCATAAGGATTGGACCGCCGTTCAAGGCGATGTGTCCATTACGGATCTGTAAGGAGTCAGCCATTAAAGACCGGATCATTGCCTTAATCAAAGAACAGTTTCCCGGATACGAGATTGGAAAAAATGCATTGGGAACCATTCTGGTAAACAAAAAATCAACCGGCGTTGTCATCGGCAGCATCAGTTTTAAGAATGTATCCGTGGAAAAACAGCGGGCCTATATGAAGGAAATGGCGGATAAGATCATTCAGGAATTGATAAAGCGTAAATTTCTAAAAGGGAACAGTAAAGCGGGAAAGCAGTAAGCTGCGGGACCGGCGTTAATAGCATTATCCGGAAATTCCGGTTTCCGGATAAGCCCAATTTTTAGGAGGCAGGGGAATGGCAAATCAATTTACAGCAGGGGTTCAGCATATCGGGATTCCTACCAACGACATGAACAGTACCATCGGCTTTTATAAAACCCTGGGGTTTGAAATTGTACACGAGGCCGCGGCGGACTGCAGGGTGGTATTTCTTAAACTTGATAATCTGGTAATTGAAGCCTACGAAAACCATCAGGCGGTGATGAAGAATGGCGCCGTGGATCATATTGCCCTGGATACCACCGACATTGACGCCGCCTATGCCTTTGCAAAAAAATCGGGACTTAAGCTTACCGGCGGCGGCGGCATTGAGAGCCTGCCCTTTTGGAGCAGGGGCGTAAAGTTTTTCAAGGTTGAAGGGCCAAACTGCGAGACCATAGAGTTCTGTCAGATTCTCTAACGCCCCGGCGGCTCCCTCTTAAACCTCCATCCCCTGTTCTTTAAGGAACGCCGCTATCCGCTCGTAGCCTTGGATGGAATTCTGCGCCCCCTTGGTCATTACCGAGACGGAGCCGCAGGCATTGGCAAAGCGGATGCTCCGCTCCACGGGCCAGCCCTGAGTAAGCCCGAAGGCGAATCCGCCGATGAAGGAATCCCCTGCGGCGGTAGTATCCACCGGCTTGATGGGGAAGGCGGGAAGGTAGACTTCCCCGCCGCCGTTGAAGAAGTAGGCCCCCTTGTTTCCCAGGGTGATGCATACATTCTTCACCCCCCGCCTGAGGAACCATTCGGCGTTTTCCCGCCGCCACTGTTCGCTGTTTTTGCTTCCCTGGCTTATTCCCGTATAGGCTTCGCTTTCGGTTTCGTTGGGGGCAATATAGTCCAGCATGGGGAAGGTCTCCTCCGGGAGGGGGACCGCCGGGGCGGGGTTCAGCAGGATCGGCACCCCCGCCTCCCGGGCCAGCTTTATGCCGTAAAGCAGGGCATCCTGGTTGATTTCGTTCTGGGTGATCAGCATGGAGGCCCCCCGGATGCAGTCTGCGGCGGCGTCGATCATGGCGGCGCTGATGCTGTGGTTTGCCCCGGGGGTGTGCACCAAGGTATTGCTGCCATCGGGGGCTACGGTGATAAGGGCGCAGCCGGTCCGCTCTCCGGCGGAGATTCGGGCGAAGCCGGTGTCCACGCCCTTACTTTTAAGCCCCGCCAGTACGGTTTCGCCCTGGGTATCCCCGCCGACCTGACCGATGAAGATGCTCTTGATCCCCAGCAGGGCGATCTGTACCGCCTGATTGGAACCCTTGCCGCCGGTAAAAATGTCAAAGCCATAACCGGAGACAGTTTCCCCCCGCTGGGGCAGCCGTTCCGCGCTGGCCACAATGTCGTAGTTAATACTGCCTAGAACGGCGATACTTTTCCCCACCGTTTCCTCCATTATATTAATATTACTTTAACGGATAAAGTGAAATTTGACAACTAAAATGACATGTGTTATTCTATCTTAAACTTGGAAAATTCCAAAAATAGTTGTATAATTGCAATATATTGAGGTTTAATCCAACGCCGGCGCGTAACCCTGTGTCAGTAATGCGGGCGGACATTTTATCCAAGGCAAAGAGGGCTGGATTCATTATGAAAGAACAGAAGAAAATACCCCGGACCAGCCCCGTACTCTGCGGTTCCATTGCCGGAAGCATAGGCGGCATGGGGGTGCGGATGCACAACGAAGCTTTCCGGGTCAGAGGGCTGGCCTATACCTACGTTTCCTTTGAACCCTCCGGGGCCGGGGAGGCGGCGGCGGCGATGCGAACCATGGGTATCCGCGGCCTGGGCGTTACCATGCCCTTTAAGGAACAGGTTATCCCTTTTCTTGACGCCCTGGATCCGGTATCGGCGGAAATTGGGGCGGTTAATACCATTGTTAACGACGGAGGGAAATTGACCGGTTATAATACCGATGCCTACGGCGCCCTGACCGCTTTGCAGGAGGCGGCGGACCCCAGGGGAAAGCGAATTGTGATCCTCGGGGCGGGGGGCGGGGCCAAAACGCTGGCCTGGGCCCTGAAGCAATATACCGCCGATATTATCCTTTTTAACCGGAGCCAGGAACGGGGCAGGGAGGCGGCCCGCCGTTTCGGCATTGAATTCGGCGGCTCCATTGACAAGGTGGACCGGAACCTGGCCTACGATATCCTTATCAATTGTACCTCCGTAGGGTTTAAGTCCCAAGAGACCATTTTGAAACGGGACAACATTATACCCCGCAGTCTGGTGTTTGATGCGGTCTTTGTTCCTGTTAAGACCACTCTCCTGGAGGAAGCCGCGGCGGCGGGCTGTACCTGCGTATCCGGAACCAGAATGCTGATGCATCAGGCCTGTAAGCAGTTCGAGCTGTACACCGGCGTTCCGGCGCCGGTGGAAATATACGAAACTATGCTGAACCGTATACTAAGCGGAGCGTGAACGGCGGGAATACGGATGCGGTATACCAGTTTTTCTGACCGGAAAAAGTTCATCCTCGACAGTCTTGCGAAAAGTAAAGTGCTTCCCGTATCGGAAATCGCCGCCGGACTTCCGGTATCCGGCGAAACTCTGCGGAAGGATCTTATCCTTATGGAGCGGGATGGGCTGGTCCGCCGGTATCACGGCAGCGTAGCCCTTGTCTCCCAGGATGCTGCGGAAATGTCCATCGCAGAACGGCGGACCATTTATACCGCCACGAAGATGAAGCTGGCGGAGGAAGTATACAAGTATCTGCCCAGGGACAGGAATACGGTGATCGGGCTGGATGTGGGGAATACGGTATGGCATTTGGCGAAGCTGCTTTTGGACCGGGAACGGTGTACTATCGTAACCAATTCCCAGGAAATTGTAGAACTCTATGCCAGTCAATCTAAATCGGAAGTATATTGTACGGGGGGACTGCTGCGGGATTACGACAGGGGATTTTACGGCCCCTGGACGGTGAGGAACATCAACACCGCCTCCATGGGCGCGGTGGTGCTTTCGAGCGCAGGGGTAAAAAATCAAAACGGACTGGGGGGCGTTTCCTTTGAAGACGCCGAAGCCAAACAGGCATATATAAAAAACAGCGCCCTGGTTATCGCCATGATCGACAGCTCCAAATTCAGCCAGTGTGCAATGGTCAGCGCCGTTCCCTGGGAGGATGTGAACATATTGGTTACCGACGGGGGAATACCGGATCAGGACCGCGAATGCCTGGAAAGACTGGTGAAGCTGGCGGTGGTGGATTAGTGGATTAATTGAGGAGTAAAAAATGGATGCGGAATTTGTCATTAACAGAATTCAAAAAATACCCGTAACGGAGCGGACCGCAGAGCTTAGGCGGAACATGCTTGAGGAAGAACGGTATCTTTCCGTAGAACAGGCCAGGCTGATAACCAAGGCGTATAAGGAACATGACGCCTGCAGCGTTATAATAAAACGGGCCTATGCCCTCAGGGAGGCCCTCTATTATATAGCGATCCGGATAGACAACGGCGAGCTTATCGTAGGCAACAGGACCAGGGAATCCTGCGGCGGCGTGGTTTTTCCCGAGGGGGGCATTAAGTGGCTGGAACGGGAAATTGATATGCTCGAAACCCGTCCCCAGGATCGTTTTAAGGTCCGGCCCGGGGATCGCGCCTATTTCTTCAGCGAACTGGTTCCCTTCTGGGAAGGCAAAACGCTGGAAAATAAAATCAGCGGCAGCTTGACGGCCGAAATGAAGACCTGCGAAATCGTCGGAAAGCTGAACCAGAAGGATCATGCCCAGGGGCACATCTGTCCCGATGCGGCGGCATGGATCAGCCAGGGGCCCCTGGGGCTGATGGGGCGGGCTATGCGAAAGCTGGAAACCTGCACCCCGGATCAGAGGGATTATTATGAGGCTACGGTGATAGTCATGGAGGCCGCCGCCCGCTTTATCCGGCGTTATGCGGAACTGGCGGAGGAACGGGCCAATTCGGGGGACGCCATTACAAAGGCGGATTATGCGAAGACGGCTTCGGTATGCCGCGCCCTTTCGGAACGGCCCGCCGAAACCTTCCACGAGGCGGTACAGTCTCTGTGGTTCCTCATGGTCCTATTGGAGATGGAATCCAATGCCTCCTCTTTCTCCCCCGGCAGGGCGGATCAGTTTTTGTATCCTTACTTTAGGCGCGATTTTGACCGGGGCCTGCTCTCCTACGAAGACGCCCAGGAGCTGCTGGACCTTCTCTTTATTAAATTCAACCAGATCGTGTACATGCGGAACACCGAAGGGGCTGCCTTTTTTGCCGGCTTTCCCATTGGTTTTAATATTTCTCTTGGGGGACAGACCGCCGGCGGGGAGGATGCGGTTAACGAACTGACCTATCTCTTCCTCCATGCCCAGGAACATGTCCGGCTTCGCCAGCCGAATCTTTCCGCCCGGCTCCACAGGAATTCCCCCGCCGCCTATCTGAGGCGGGTTTCCGGGGTAATCAGTCTTGGTACGGGAATGCCCCAGGTGGTAAATGATGAATCCATCATCCCCGCGATGGAGCAGGCGGGCTACAGCCGCGAGGATGCGCTTAACTATGCGGTGATAGGCTGTGTCGAACTGAGCGTTCCCGGAAATGCCTTGGGATTCAGCGATGCGGCTATGTTCAATATGGTGAAAGTCTTGGAGTTGACCCTGAATAACGGGGTGGACATGCGGACCGGCAGGCAGATAGGTCCCGCTATGGGAACGCTTTCTGATTACGGCACTTTTGAAGAGCTGGAAACGGCCTATGCCGGGGCGCTGGATTATTTTATCGATGTTATGGAGAGGGGGCTCAAGGTAGTCGAAAAATACCACCCGGAAATTTTGCCTTCTCCCATACTATCTTCGGTTATAAACGATTGTATGGACCGGGGCATTGACGTTACCGCCGGCGGCGCCCGGTATAATAAATCGGGAATACAGCTTATACAGGCGGCTAACCTGGCGGACAGCATGGCGGCGCTGAAGAAACTGGTCTACGACGAGAAAAAGATAGATCCCGCCCTGCTGCTGGAACAGCTGCGGAATAATTTCCCCGGAGAGGCTCTGCGTCAGATGCTCCTCAACCATGCGCCCAAATACGGAAACGATGTGGAGTGGGTTGACGCCATCGGCGAAAAATGGATTGAATATATCAAGGCGAGGCTTGATGTCCGTACAAATTACCGGGGCGGCGCTTATACCATCGGATTGTATACAGTTTCCGCCCATGTACCCATGGGGAAAAATGTGGCCGCCACCCCGGATGGGCGGAGGGCGGGAGAGCCCCTGGCGGACGGCGGCATGAGCGCCGTATACGGCCGGGATCAGCAGGGTCCCACCGCTCTTTTAAAATCGGTGTCCCGGATCAAATCGATCAATGCAGCCAACGGAACCCTGCTTAACATGAAGTTTACCCCTTCTTTTTTTCATACATCCGAAGGGATAGAAAAATTTATGGCCCTGATGCGGGGGCTTGTGGAACTTAAGATTAACCATGCCCAGTTCAATGTAATCAACCGGGACGATCTAATCGCCGCCAAGGAATGTCCCGAGAATTACCGCCATCTTCTGGTTCGGGTGGCGGGGTATACTGCCAATTATGTGGATCTTGCGGATGTATTGCAGGACGAAATTATTGCCAGAACCGAATACGGTTTTTAGCGGTCCATGACCGGCTGTATTTTTGACATTAAGCGCTTTGCGGTCCACGACGGTCCCGGCATAAGGACGACGGTCTTTCTCAAAGGCTGTCCTTTGAACTGTGTCTGGTGCCAAAACCCCGAGGGTATCGGTTTCGGGCGGGACCTCTGGGTAAAGCAGGAAAAATGCATTGGCTGCGGCGCCTGTGCTGCGGCCTGTCCCCAGGGGGCCCTGTCCCCGGAAGCAGGGAGGATCAGCCTAAACCGGGATCTTTGCCGTTTTTGTAATGCCTGCGTAAACAGTTGTCCCGCCCGGGCTGTTCAGCGCATTGACCGGGAGCTTTCCCCGGAGGCCCTGATGGAAGAGCTGGCGCTGGACAAGCTTTTTTTTGATATTTCCGGCGGAGGGGTTACCCTGTCCGGCGGAGAACCCCTGGCCCAGCCGGATTTTGTCCTGGCCCTGTTGGAAAGGCTTAAGGCGGAGAACATTCATACCTGCATGGAGACCTCTCTCTTTGCGCCGGAGGCGGTTATCCGCCGCCTCCCCGGTACGCTGGATTACCTTATCTGCGACATTAAGCTTATGGACCGGGAGGAGCACCTGCGGTATACCGGCAGGCCGAATGATATGATCCTTGAAAATTTCCGTTACCTTGCGGACAGCCTGAAGAAGATCCTGGTACGGGTTCCCCTTGTCCCCGGCATCACCGCTGTGGAAAAAAACCTCAAGGCCATCGGAAGCTTTGTTCGTTCCTGCAATCCCGGCATCCCCATAGAACTGTTGAACTACAACTGGTTTTCCGGATCAAAGTATGTCCTCCTGGATAAACCTCACTTCAATGACGAAGCCAGGGCCTTTTCGAAGGAAGAAATATCCCGTTTCTATGCCTGGACCGGCGGTGTCCCGCTGCAGGCATGAGGAGGCAGCCCTATGTGGATCGATCTCTCTTATTTTAAGCGGCGTCCCCTTTACATGACAGATCTGCAGGAACGGATCGCCGCTCTGCCGGAAACAGAAAAGCAGGAAATAAACATACTGCTTACTATGAATACCCGTGGACAGTACCGCCGCCTCCGCTTTGCCTTCCCCAAGGGCAGCCTGCTTCGGGAATATTCTGCGCTGTTAAAGCGGTACCTGCTGGCCATGATCAATAATATGATGGTTTCCTTTGGCGGGGCTTCCCTGGAGCTGTATTTTGATACTGCCGGCAAAGATCTGCTCAGGATGATGAAGGATGCGGCGGCGGAGTTTGATCTGGACCGGGAGGATAATTACCGTACCGGCTACGGGGTCTATGTAAACTATATCAACCGGATGAATACCTTTTTGGGCATGGGCAAATTCAGGATCTGCTTTAAGGATACCGGTTCCTGGAAGGAACCCGATCCCGGCCTGGAATTCCGGGTCTGCGAAGCCCGGTCGGAAAAGCGGGCCCTGGAACTTTTGCGCCGGGCGGCGGCGGAAATGGAAGGAAAGCGTTTCTGTTCCCTGGACGTGGGGGGAAATTCCATCAAAGGAGCTGTGGTAAGCGGCGGCGATATCAGGGTTACCAAGGAATATCAATGGTACCCCGCGGGGCTTAAAACCGCGGAGGAGATGAACGGCCCCCAGCTCCTTATGCTTCGCTTCCTCAGCAGCTATACGGCGGCGATTGAATCCGGCATGGATCTGGAGTCCGGTATAATCCGGAAAGCCCTTAACCGCAGCGCTTCGTACAATACGGTGCTTGCCGCCGCGGAACATTTGGAAGGGATGGGAGTTTCCCCATATAGGCGTTTTGACGCCGTCGTTATAGGTTTTCCTGATATTGTGGTAAACAATAAAATTGCCGGGGGGGAATCGTTTAAGCACCGGGGCATGAAAATGAACGCCGCCATGGACTATGAAAAGGAATTCTTTAAAACATCGGAACTTGACAATATGGCCAGGGTTTACGCCAAAGAAGGCGCCCCGGTCATCGTGCTTAACGATACCAATACCGCGTCCTATTTAATATCGGTGGAACAGTCCTCCCTGGAAGAAACTATCCTTGACGAGAACGGCATGTTCATTAATACCATCGGAACGGAAATGGGAACGGGGCTTATCTCCCGGGGGGGCACTATTCATTATATCCCCATGGAATGTTATCAGCATGTTATCGATCTGGGGAATACCGGCTATGAACAGTATCAGTTGAACGATGTACGCAGTACCAGAAACATGAATACCGGAATCCCCGGTACCGTTCAGAAAAATGTAACCCAGATGGGCCTGTTCCGGATGGCCGTTTCGGCATTTGCGGAAAGCGATAAAAAGATGCTGGACGCCCTGCTGGAACAAAAGCTGATAAGCTATGACCGGGACAGGGATCTTATTGAAATAGTAACCGATCCTATCGACAGCAGGGACAGGCTTACCCGGCTCTTAACGGATACGATGCTTGCCGGAAAAAATCCCGTAATGGAGGGAATTATCAGAGCCATGGGAAAAGGGATGGGAATTTTAATTGATCAGGATCGCCTGATCTTTCCCGAAATTAAGCCGCAGCGGCTGGTCAGCGGCGGAATTATGGCTTCGGATTTGGTTTTTAAGCTGTTCCGGGACGCCCTGCGGAAGCATAATCCCTGTTACGATGTAATCAGGCTGGATGAACAGACGGTTCATAATCCGCTGCTTAAAAAAATAAAGCCGGAGCAGAGAACCTTTACGGTGGCCATAGGCAGCGCCTTTATTGGCAACCGCTTTTTGCTGGAAGCCCAGGAGGCGTAGGCGTGGAGGCGCAGTATACCCTTGGGGCATCGGTTTCCTGTTTTGATCTTTTCAATCTGGAAAAACAATTTGAGCAGATTCACGAAGCGCCGGTCGATTTTCTGCACTATGACGTGGTAGACGGGAACTTTAACCGGTGCATTATTCTGGGCCTGCCCCTGCTGGCGGCCCTCCGGCCTCACACCAGGCTGCCCATTGACGTACATCTGGCAGTGTATCAACCCGAGCGGTTCATTGAACAGTTTGCCCGGGCCGGGGCGGATATTATCTCGATACATCCCGAAGGGACCGGTAATGCGGCGGTGGTTTTTGAAAAGATAAGAAAGCTTAACTGTACGCCGGCCCTGGCGCTGAGGAGCGAAACCTCTGCGGATAAGTCCCTGCTGCCCGTGCTGGAACAGGCTCTGTTTGTTACCAAGCTTACCGTAAACCCCGGCTTTTCGGGACAGAAAATGCAAAGCCGGGCCCTTGACAGGCTGAAGGCCTTGAGGAAACTAATGGATGATAACGGCGTTCATACCCCCATTGCGGCCGACGGTAATGTGAATCCTTCGACCATTCCCGCGCTGATTGAAGCCGGGGCGTCCATGTTTATAGGCGGAAGTTCGGGACTCTTTCTCAAGGGGAAGACCGTCAAGGAAAGCGCCGCGCTTATGCTGGAGGCGGTCCGGATTCCGGAGAACAAATGAACCTCCCCGCCCTGAAGGGGCGGGGTATCTTGTAAACGTTGCATCGTTTACGAGGTTCGTTCTGTAAGGAAATTATTTAACTGCGGGGTCTACTACCATTTTTTGTAAGCGCTGCTCATTTTAACCGCCCTAAAGCTCCCCCTGTCGAAGGGCGGGTTCTTGAATATTAGACCCCGCTGCGAATAAAATTATCCGGAAATTTCAGTTGTTGTCGAACCGAGGGGTTCGCCAACAACCGCTTAAAAACAACAAAAAACATGGATTTCTTGACGAAATCCATGTTTTCCGGGAAACCTGTGCCGGATTATAGTCAGCAAGGACCAGCCGGGTTTTCCCGCAAATTCAATATGCCCGCCGATGGAAGGCGGGAGTCCGGCCCGGGATTCTTCATCCTGCCGTCTTGCGGCTACTTATATGTTACCATGCTGCCTGCGGCGTTTCTGGACGAAGCGGCGCTTACTGCATCGGCGGGGGCCTGAACCCGGCCTACCCGTACCAGGGCTACGGCGCTGTAGCCGTTTGGAAGCCCCAGGTCGGACTTGAGGCTGCGGTTAAGGGCGTCTATGGGACCGGTATAGATCCGGGAGCCGTAGCCCAGGGCTTGGGCGGCCAGGTAGATACTCTCCGTTGCCAGGGCGCAGTCAAGAATCTGGCGGACATTGGCGCTGCCGTCTCCCGCGGCGGATACTACGATAAGTACATTTCCCTCCGTTACGTTGGGGACAATCCGTTTTGCCAGATCCGCGTTCTGAACCACCGTAAAATGCCAGGGCTGCCTGTTGTTGGCGCTGGGGGCCCTGATGCCCGCCTGGACGATAAGATCCAGATCGCCCCTGCTGATCGAACCGGCGGTAAAATTACGGGCCGCATAGTGATTCAGAATGGGCTTAAGGCCGGGATTTTCCTGTGCGCCCAAAAAAGCCGCCAGGCCGGAAAAAATACAAAAGAAGAAAATCAATTTTTTCATTATGCCTCCTGCTTGGTTTTATGGTTATATACGGGATCTTTTCTGTCAAGTCCGTTTTCGTTATCTTCTCCAAAGAAACCGAACGCGGTATACTCTTTTTATGCAGGCCTTCATCGTATATGCCCATCCATCGGAGAATTCCTTTACCCGTCAGATAAGGGATAGTTTTATCATGGGACTTGAAAGTTCAGGCCGCCGTTATATCGTTTCCGATCTGTATAAGATGCAGTTCAAAACTGATATGAGCGAAGCCGAATATCTTCGGGAAGCCTGCTACCGGAGGGATGCGCCGGTGCCGGACGATGTGGCCGCGGAACAGGCAAAGATCAATTCCTCCGGCGCCATCGTGTTTATTTATCCTGTTTTCTGGAGCGATGTTCCGGCCAAGCTGGCCGGCTGGTTTGACCGGGTTTGGACCTATGGTTTTGCCTACGGGGAGAACCGGACCATGAAGCAGCTTGAGAAGGGCCTCTGTCTCTGCTCGGCGGGGAACACCATGGAGTACCTTCACAAGACCGGCCTCCTGGAAAGCATGCAGCGGGTGATGCTTAAGGACAGGCTCTTTGACCGGGCAAAGGTCAAGGAGATGATTGTGCTGGACGGTACTTCCAGGGAACTGGAGAGCAGGAAGGCTAATTGGGACAGCCACCTGCGCCGGGCTTTCGAGGCGGGGGCCGCATTATAACAAGGAGAACAGCATGAAACAGATCTATCTTGCCGGGGGCTGCTTTTGGGGAGTGGAAAAGTACATCGCCATGATTCCCGGGGTTGTTAAAACCGAAGCAGGTTACGCCAACGGCCGCACCGCTAATCCTTCATACGAAGATGTATGCCGCAGAGATACGGGTCATGCGGAAACGGTAAAGGTAGACTACGATCCCGTCCGGCTGGAACTTTCCCGGCTTCTGGATCTCTTCTACGAAGCGATCGATCCCGTTTCGGTAAACCGGCAGGGGCATGATGCCGGTACTCAGTACCGCACCGGTGTTTACTATACCGATGAGGGGGACCGGCCGGTAATTCTTGCTTCCATCGCTTCCCTGGGGACCAGGTACGATAAACCCATTGCCGTAGAGGTACTGCCCCTGAAAAATTACTGCACCGCCGAGGAGTATCATCAAAAGTATCTGGATAAAAACCCCGGCGGCTATTGCCACATCGGTCCCGGTACTTTTGAACGTCTCCGCCGGGCGCTGGAACAGTAGGCGGCTTTCTTTTTTTCATATTCTCTTGCAATCTTATGCTGTTTATGTTATAAGGAATTCAATAACTTTACAAAGGGAGCATACAATGGCAGCTAAAACAGAACGGATTATTTTGGGTCTTGAAAAACTCTACGCCAAACGGAAGGTACTGGACAAGCAGATATCCGAATTAGAGAAGACGCTTGTTTCCGAGGCAAAGAGCGTTAATACTCTGGTCAAGAAAGCCTCTACTACCGCTTCTACCAGGAAGCCTGCGGCGGCTAGAAAAACAAAGGTCCCCCAGAAAAAATAAGCCTGCGCCGTCAGGTATGGTAAAAAACGGCCTGCCGATAGTATTTTTTTCGGTTATCTGTTTGAGTGCCGGCGGACAAACAACGGGATTAAGGATATTCGTTGAGGAAACGGACGGTTCCCTGATTATCGTAAAATCTTAAGGAGCCGTTAAGGATCTCGTTATTCATGGGGCCATGGATGGTAAGCCCGTTGCCGTAACCGGCAGCGGGGCGTTTACCCGCAGACAGTTGGCCGGCGTAACCATTCCTGACAGTGTTGCTTCCACCGGCGCAGGGGGCCTTTTCGGGCAACCATCTCTCCGCCGTCGAGATTGGCGGCGGCGTTACCAGTGTAGGGAACGGCGCTTTCTTCAACAATAACATAAGCAGCGTGACCATCCCCTCCGGCGTTACCGTTCTGGGAAAGCGGGCGGGCAAGTACACCTGCGCCCAAGGCGCCTGGACTTTTAACGATTGAAGTATCCGGCGGTTCCCATAACCGGATTGTGTTGACAGATAAACAGAAAGAGCCTTAATTGAGCAAAGGGAAAAAACGATACCTGATAGACACTCTGATAATTTTAACATCGCCTGTTTTATCTATTGGACTTGTTCAATAACCCGGTTGGTTATTTCACAAGTCTCCCAAAAAACACGGATTTTTGACAAAACCCATGTTTTTTGTCGTTTTTAAGCGGTTGTTGTTCAGAAACTGAAGTTTCTGAACAACTCTATTATATATAACGGGCGATGTATTCTAAGGGAGAAAAAACAAGGAAAATACATAACCGTTCCGGTTTTTCTCCAGCCGTTTTATCGTTCCCGCAGCAGTCCTTCCCGGTGGCGGAAACGCAGCAGCAGATCCACAAAGGCCCGGTTCCGCAGGGGCGGATCCGCAAAGTAGTAGAGATGGCTTGGACAGCGCCGCTTTCCCGGGGCGGCTCTGCAATCGCTGGAACCGAAACCGGGTACGGCTCTGCCGCCCAGCTTTGTCAAGGCTTGGGCAAGTTCACATTCCAAATTCCGGTAAGACATAATGGGAACGGCCTTGATGGTTTTCGCCCAGGGGCTTAGATAATCGATGTGCCAGTGTTTCCGCTTCCGTACTTTCCGTTGATGCCGGCTGATCCGGCTGAACAGGTTCCGCTGGGCCGAACCGGCATAGACGTACCAGCCGGCCTCAAAGCTGACGGTTCCCAAAGCGCCCACTTCCGTTTCCGCGGCTCCGGCCAGTTCCAGAAGGACGAGGTAGCTGCCCCGGTTACTGGCCGCCAATGCTCCGTGGGAAAGATCCACCGGAACCGAAGGGACGGCAAGTTTTGCCCCGCCCCTGCTGTTACAGCGGAGCAGGGCCGCATGGACGAGGACGGGACCTTTCCCGGCTGCGGCGCCGGTCCCGCCTTTTTCGGTCCTATCGCCGGGGGGATCCACGGCCCTGCCGAGACGGCTTAAGGCTGCGGCGAAAGCGGGGTCGGTGTGGAGATTCGGAATGAACACGCTGGGCTTTCCATGGACAATTACGAAAAGCACATGACAGACATAACCCCTGCGGGAGAGTTCCGCCAGTTCCTCAAGATGTTTAAGGGCCCGTTCACTGGGAGCGTCGGGAAACATGGCTGCGGCATACTCGATGAGGGAACAGGCCTTTACCTCGATCAGGTGCCTGGCGCCTTGTTCGCCGGTACAGCAGAAGTCGAAACGGGAAGCGCCTATGGTATATTCAGCCTGGATCTCCCGGAGACCGGGGATGATTCTGGGGAGAATCAGTTTTTCGGCGGCTCTGTTTGCCCTGGACGAAAACAGGGGCGCCACAGCATTCCGGTAGTAGATGCCCGCCGCGGTAAAGGCGGTTTTTGCCGTGGTTTTGGCCTCCCGGGGACGTTCTTCAAGGATAAGCCGCGCGCCGGGGATGCCGCTGTCCCGGAATCCGAAAAACTCAATGAGCCGCCCCGGATTAGGGCAGTGGCAGGGGATTTCCCGGTTTCCGTCTTTGGCGATGATGAGGAAACGGTTTGGCCGCCGGACAAAAACCGCCTCCAGGTCGTTTCTAAAAAGTCTGACGCTCTGCTTTTCCACGGCGCACCGCTTTTGTTCAGCTTCCGGAAGCGGGTTCCGGCCTGCCTTGGGATTTCCCCCTAATCACCTCCCACTGGGTAATTAACATGCCGCATAGCATCAAGACAGAACCCAGGATAGTAAAAACGCCGGGTTTTTCACCCAGAATGATAATTCCCCCCAGGGCGGCAAAGAGGCCTTCCAGGCAGAGGATGATCGTGGCGTGGGCGGGAGGAGCATCCTGCTGAGCTACGACCTGAAGGGTATAGGCGATGCCCACCGAGGCAAGGCCGCCGTAGAGTATGGGAATGAAGGCGTTTATCAGGGAAAATGACGGCACAGCGGGAACGGAACCGGCGCTGCCGAAGGCGGCAATCAGGGCGGGAAAACTCTGCCAGGACTGGAGCTGATAGTCCGGGGCGATCAGGGCGGCCCAGGAGGGAACGAGGGGTTCCAGGGCAAAAACGGCGGTTAGGAAGAGGAGACCGCACCAGGCGAATTGGCCCGATGAAAGGACGATGGGATCTACTTTCTGAACCAGATGGTCGATGAGAAGCACGTGGAGGGCCCAGAAAACGGCGCTGATTATGGTGATGATATCTCCTGGGTTGATCCGGTCCAGATGTCCCGCGGCGCTGAGAAAGTAGAGCCCCGTTAAGGTAAAGACCGCCCCCATCCAGGTGGGAAGTCCGGTTTTCTTTTTGAGAAAGACGCCAAAAACCGGGGTGAACACCACATAGAGGCCGGTGATAAAGCCCGCGTTTCCCACAGTGGTAAACATGATCCCCATCTGCTGCAAGGCCACGGCCACAAAAAGGACGCTTCCTGCGGTAAGAAAAGCGCGAAACGCCGTTTCCGGCTGGGTTTTGGGAGAAGGTTCCGGACCGGTCTTTGCAATAATAGCTTTAAGAATAGTCCGTTTTCTGGTCCTCCTCCGGTGGACGATGAGAGGAAGCAGGGAAAGGCTGCCCAGAACAAAGCGGACCGCATTAAAAGTAAAGGGCCCCACATATTCCATACCGGAACGCTGAGCCACAAAGCCGAAGCCCCAGATACACGCCGTCAGCAGTAAAAGCAGATCCGCCCTGAGGGCACGTTTATTCATGCGTGTATGGTATAGAAAGAGCGGGGGCCTGGCAAGGGTAAAAGAAAAGCTCCGGCGGCCGGAGCTTTTTCTGTATGGTTACCGTTCTTCCCTGATGAGGGCTTCCCGGAAACCGGCGGCGCCGAGTTTTTCCGCTATGACCGGTACATTCTCCGCCGGGACCCCCGCAAGCACCACCCGGTAGTACTCTTCGTACCGTTCATAGGCGGGTTCAAGGCCGGCGTTTTTCAGTCTGTCGAAGGCGGCGGCGGCGTTTCCGGGGATCTTGTAGGAACCCACCTGGAGACGGTATCGTTTATTGCTTCCCGTTTCAGGAGGGGATCCCTTAATTGCCGCAGGCGCTGCAGATGGTACAAACCGTGTATGCTGAACAGAGGCCGTTATCCCGGAGGGAAGCGCAGGAACCGGCGCTGCGGCCTGAGCCGGAGGTACGGGAACTGCGGGAACCGTTTGAACCTGGGCGGCAGGCTGGGGTACGGCCGGCACGGATGCCGCTGGAACAGGAGGCACCGGCGTGGAGGCGCTTCCTGTTCCAAGGATTTCAACAAGTACCGGAGCAGTTCCGGTGCTTATCATGTCCAGTTGTTCCGCCGCAGCCCGGGAAACATCAATGATCCGGGCGGATACAAAGGGCCCCCGGTCATTAACCCGGACCGTTACCTCTTTGTTGTTATGCTTGTTGATTATTTTCAGCATAGTTCCAAAGGGCAGGGTGGGATGAGCGGCGGTTAATCCCGAAGGATTAAAAAGCTCCCCCGATGCGGTAGGCCGTCCGGCAAATTCCGCTCCGTACCAGGAGGCGATACCCTCCTGCCTGAAGGCCTTTTCACCGGGAACCGGAACTTGGGCTCCCGCCTGGGGAAGGTGAAGAGGGACGATAAGCAACCCTGCGTATAATAGAGAGATAATCCGTTTCATAATTAATTTATCGGCAAAACATGCGGAATAGTGAGCCCCGCTCCTCACCCTCATTTTCTCGTGCTTTTCTCCAAATCCAGTTCGGCCAGGCGTTTTTGCATATTTTTTTCGCTGGTTATGTCCTGGATGTTTCCCAAAACAAAAAGTTTACCGCCGCCCCGGTCCACGGAAACAAAGTTACAGCGGAGGATCAAATGTTCCTTTGTTTCGGGGTTCACATAGGCCAGTTCCTGGATGGGATTCAGATCTTCCAGCATCTTTTCATTAAACTTATGGCTGAACACCACGGAGCGGTTAAAGAGCAGGACGAAGTATTCGATCATACTGGTGATAACGCTTTGCGTAACCGACGGGGCGATGAGGCTGGTAAACTTTTTTCCCCGGAGATCTTTTATCCCCAGTACCGTTTCCAGAAACTTGGAATACTGGTCCTGAATGATAAAATTTTTGTCCATAAAAAAGAGGCCCACCTTGAGGGCGTCCTTCATGGCGGTGATAGTATCCCGTTCGTCCTTCAGCGCCGCAGAGGCCGCTTCGGCAGCGTCCTTAAGCTCCCGGAGGCGCTGATTTTGCTTATTGACCCCGTTTACCAGGTAGAGGTATGCAATAAAACCGGCGGTAACAAAAACGGCGGATGCGATTAACTGCCGCGCTATCTGGGACCAGAGGCGCTCGTAGATTTCTTCGGCCTTAAAGTCGCAGCCAATAACGCCCACCGCTTCGCCCGAGGAATTGAGGATCGGTGCATAAAGTGAAACTACCCAGCCCCATTGGGTGTTAAAGTCCAGATTGCTGATTTGCGGAGTTTTGGTTTCCAGGGTCCGCTGAACGGGTTTCAGATAGTCTGAAATGTCTTCTTCGGTCCCCAGGGGGGAAAACGTCTCCTCGTCATCCGGGGGAGCGCTGCCATCGATAATATAACGAAACGCCGTCCCCGACACAGGCGCCATGGTATATAAATAGATACAGTTGGATTCTTCCTTGATGGACAGCATGGCAAGGCGGGTCTCTTCGTACCAGGGATCCTGGGGATCGAGACTGCGGCTTAGGGCTTCAAAGGCATCCCCGTCGATAAGGGCGGCGATCTCCTCCACAATGGGAGCCCCCAATTCGTAGCCGATGGTTTCGGTTATTCCCATAAGCTGCTGCAGGGAAGTGATAATGACAACCGAATAGACGGCGGCGATAAAAAGGACGAAGAAAAGGGTAAACCGGAATTTTAGGGATCCGGGCCCTTTTTCTTTTTTTACGGCTTTTGCCGGTAAAGAACCCTTCCTATTCATCATTTTTTCCTTTGGAAAATGACGCGTTGTTTTTAATAACGGAGACTGTCTCAAAATCCGGTGGTCCGGCAGGACCGTAATTTTTAGAAGACAAGCTCCGCTTGTCCAGCCGCCTTGGATTTAAGGGGAAAAGCGGGTTCAGACCGCTTTTTTGGAAGCCGGTTTCATCGAAAACGAATCTTCCGCCCTAACCGAGTTTGGAAGCAGATTCACAGCATGTATCAGTACATTATGTATTATATTATACTATTTATTGCTATTTTTACTTATTTTACAAAAAACCTCCAAAATTTCATTTTTTAGAAGCGCCTGCAAACTATAACATGATTATGTTTTAGTTTGATAATACAGCATAAAAATGGCATTGTCAATCATTTCATACCATAATTATGCTACTTTTTTAAATTATGTCGAGTTTTTCCGATAGGTTACGTTCTGAAATTGAATACGCCTGTCTTAATCATAAAGAATTTGCCGCTAAAGCGGGTATAAAAAAAAGAGCCCTGGAGGGATACCTTGGAGTCCAACAATCAATGCCGCCTGCCGATACGGCGGTAAAAATGGCAAAGGCCTTGGGACTTTCGGTCGAATATTTGGTTACCGGAAAAGAATTTCAAAATTCAATGGATATATCAAAATACATACAATTCCATGATGTACTTGATGATTTACTGGTTTTACCGAAGGATATGCTTATCCCGGTTAAGGCCATGATTAGAGCCGCCGCTGATCAGGAACGTAAAAAAACAAGGCTATTGGGCCGGGCCTGAAACCCGGTTAGCCCTGATCGTTTTGTTAATACGCCGGATCCCGTTCCGGCCTCCGGCGGGTCCTACTTTTTCCCCAGTTCCCTGATTTTTTCGATCTCGTCCCGGATGGCCGCCGCCTGTTCAAACTCCAGGTTTTTGGCGTGTTCCAGCATTTCGTTTTCCAGGGCCCG
>JAISMC010000077.1 GCA_031276965.1 Treponema sp. | reverse complement strand
CGGGCCGCCAGGGAGAGCCGTTCCCGGGTATAGTTATCTACGTTCCCGTTTTTCTTCTGCCACTGGTCGAGCCTCTTCCGCCAGCCTGAAGCGTACCCTTCATATTCGTTTCCCGCAGCAGTACTGTCATTACTTTGGTCCAGTTCAAGGAGGTACTCATTTCCCATGTTCTCCAGATCCAGCAGGGCATTTCTGATGTATAAATCATCCTTTTCTTTTTTGATGCCGCTGAGAATATTCGTGGTCGTATTCGCTGCAACGGAAGCGGCGTTAAAGACATCGGCGATAGTTGCGGTCGGCATTTTGTCCCCCTATTCCATTAAACCCTTCATCAATCTCAAAAACGTTCCGATACTGATACCGGAGGTTACTATGAACCATGACCCAACATGCCCGGCCTGCAAAGTCGATGCGAATTTCCGCATTAGCAATCTGTATGCCGGAACTATCAAGAAAGACGGCAGCGATTATAACCGTGAAATCAACCATGCCCTCATCTGTAACAAATGCGGAGCCGTAATCTGCCAGATAGACATGGACGATGTTCGGGAAAGCCTTATTTAAGCCAATAGCTTCCGGTCATCCTCATCCCCCGGACGGGCTTCTATCTCTATCCGGGGGGCGTGTTTTCCGTCGTTTGCCTGAAACTTTACCACGTAGGCAAAATAGCCGGCCGCAAGCAGCGCCTCCTGAATACGGCGCTTTTCCTTGTTTAGTTCAGTTATAAAATCAGTCTTGTCCATATTTTCTCCTTTAGCTTATGGGCGAAATTTCGGCTTGTAATAGTCTATTTTTCTGGGCTTTTTGGCAGCGGGTTGTTCCGTCCCGGGGGGCCAGAACTCATTCAGGCTGCCGCCGATATTCATGCCGGTCTGGAATCCGCTATTCCCGCCGACCAGAACGGCGGTGATATAATCCAGGGGCCCCAGGGCGGCGTTATCAAGGGCGGTGTCGGAACTGGTTTTGATCCGCTCCCGTTCGTTTTGCAAGGTGAGCATCTGATCCTGATAGGCCCCGAACTGGGCCCCGCCTTTCTGGAAGGATTTCCGCAGGTACTCCGCTTCCCCGCGGCCGGAATCTATCTGGTACAGGTTATTGTCAAAGGCGGTAAAGGCGTCCCTCAGTTGGCTTTCGCCCTCCCGCCGCTGCCCCTCGAGGGCAAGGGCGAACTGCTGTTGGTAGAGATCCTCCCGCTGCGCCAGCGCCTGGTAATTTGAGGAACCGGCCCTGACCCCGCTGTAACCTAAATCGCTGTAGGCGCCGCCGAAACCTTCCCCGGCGCTCATCATGGCCGCCTGGTTCTCCTGGCCCCGGGCTTTCTGTCCGTAGTTATGGTCCCCGACAAAAGAATTAAAGGCCGTTTCCAGCTGGGTTTCCTGGCGGTCAAGGGCGAGGCCCGCCTGACCGGCGTTCCTCAAGGCTTCGTATTTCGCCCGGTCAAAGGAATTCCGCGCCTCCCGCTCGGAATCCGCAAGGCGGCCCAGGGCGGCTGCCCGCTGGTCTTCGATTGCCTTCCGCTGGCGCCGGGAATTTTGGAATATGCCTAAAACGCCTGACACGGCCCCGGCGGCGGCCATGCCAAGCCCGATGGCGAGAGCATCAATGGCCACTATTGTACCTCCGCGTTAACGGACAGGATCACGCAGGGGCCGTCCTTGTCATGGGAGAGTTCAAAGAATACGTCCCGGTCATACCCCGAAGGGAAGGGGACCTTGTAAATACCCGAATAGGGTTCGGAAAGGCCGGTGATGATCTGCCGCTGCCCCCCGGGCAGGGCGGTCAAAAGCGGCAGGGACGAACCCAGGAACCGGATGGCAAGGCTCGTGATGCGCTTTTTCTGGAAGGGGTCTCCGGCGATAACCGGCATACTGGTTATTTTCGCTTCCACCGGCCTTCCGCTGCTGCCGGTCCATCCATCCCGCCAGGGTCCGGCGTCTTCCTCGAGGCGTTCGAGGTAATAGGAACCGCCGTCTTGCACGGCAAAGTATATGTCGTCGTAACCGCTGCCCCCCATCACCGTGGCGCAGGAGCGTATCTCCCCGCTCCCTAACCGGATGCGGCTCCAGGCCATAACGCCGGCGCTTTTGTCGTAGAGCAGCAGGGCCGCGGCCCCGTCCTTGCGGACGACGACAATCTTGTTCCACGGCGCCGAAACGAAATCGTAATCGGCGGCCGGGCTTTCCTGGAGCATCTGGGGGGCCAGCATGGCCAGATCGTTACTGACAAAGGTTTGGTTTTCCTGGGGGTATGCGTATTCCTGGATAGCCCTTTTACCGCTTTTAAAAAACACCAGCCCGTCCCCGGCGGCGGTCGCCTGCATATCCGCGCTGCCGTTCCGGGAGTTGATGACCGCCTGAAGATTCGTCGCGTTCACCCCCGCGGGTACCAGCCATTCGGCGGTTTCGGTCCCGATGATGAGGTTGCGCAGATTGGCCAGCTACTTAATTTCATCGCTCATGTCGCTGGCGATTTCAAAACTGAATGCGTTGTCCGGGTTTATTACATCCCGGGGAACCGGTTCGGGGTACTCGTAGTCCTCCTCGCCGGGGTTAGCGGGATCCTTCCACCGCTGGATGCTTATTTCCAAATCGTTGGCGGTATTATAAAAGTGGCGGATTTGGGGCATTACCGACTGAGACCCGTCGCCTTCCCAAAGGGTCCCGCGGAAGGTGAATTTCCCGTACCCGCCGTTGGCGTTGACGTTGGTGAGGAATTTCTCATATTCGCCGGCAAGGCTGTCTCTGAGCGCGTCTGAGGCTTGCGATGCCGCATCATCGTCCCCCGGCCGAATCTCTGTTTCATTCATAACCGCCTGCAGGGCGTTCTCAATCTGCGTTATAAATTCATCCCTTGCTATCGGCGCGGAGTTGGTTACGGTTTCAGTGTGTTCATTCCCGCCGGTTCTTTTAAAAGATATCGTCAGTTCCCCGAGCGTTCCTGTTGCTTTTGCCGTATAACTCCAATGGGATCCTGCTACTTCACTATCACCGATGGCGCTCATGGATTTAGCGATTTGATGGTTATCATAGTAGTCGTAATACGCTGCTTCATTCTCATCGAGCATGGCATTTTCCTGATCGGAAATACCCATAGAACTGGGAAGGGTTACCGGAGCGCTTAAGGTCATGGTGGTCCCGCTTATGGAGACCGGTTTGGTGCCGATGGGAAAAATCTGGCTGGGCGAATACACATAGTATTCGGAAAGGGCATGATCAAGGGCCCCCATAAGACCGCCCGGAATGTTGTGGAGAACCTTTGTGTTATTAACCCCTAACTCCGCTCAGGTTAAGCTGCCTATTTTTAACTTTTCAAACAGTTTCCTTATCCTTTGGGGTATCTCGCTTCGATTCCACTCGCCGTGTATCCTCACTTGATATATCGATTTTGCCAGCTCAATAATATCCTTGGGCGACTCCTTCGCTAGCAGGTTGGCCT
>JAISMC010000074.1 GCA_031276965.1 Treponema sp. | reverse complement strand
AACCAGACCCTGACGGCCATCAGAAGCAGGATAAACGATATTGCCAAAATAGCGGGTCTTATTGAAGGGGCCTTTGAGCAGACCAATTCCCTGGTCCAGTCGATCAACAGCCTGGTGTTTGAGGTAAAGAATAGCATGGAAGAGCAATCCAAAGGTTCGGATTTGATCCTGCAAAGTTTAGAGCAAATTAACGGCATCACTGAACGGGTTCAGACCGGGGCGGAAAAGATAAAAAACGAGTCCGATGAATCCATCACCGCTACCGGAAAACTCCTGGAAATGAGCGCCACGATGCAGCAGGAAATCGCCGGTATTGTCGCCCAGGTCAGCCATGTCACGGAATCCAGCCAGGCGGCTCACGTTACCGTGGGCCGGAACAGTGAAGGGCTCAATTCCCTTTATGGGGCAATAACCCGGTTTAAGATGTAGCGTTGCTTGGGTATATTAAGCGGGGGGAATATGTTTAATGAGGGGCGATGATGTTTCAGCCCCCCTAACGGAGAAATAAAAAAATGACTGAGAGCGGGTTGAAAAGGTTTTGCCGAAAGGCGGCTGATACTGCGGCGGCGCGCTGTGTCGTTATGGTTTTGTTCGCCGCGTTAAGCGCGCCGGTATTCGCAGAGAACGAATTCGCCCTGTCCCTTGCGCCGGCCTTTGAGATCCCCGCGGGCAAAGAACACCTCGGACCCGGCGCAGGGGCCGCAGCGTCCGTTGACTGGGCTTTCCTTCCGTTCATGGGTCTAAGCGCCGGGGGCGGTTTCTCAAGCCTCTCCACGGCGGCGGGGAGCGGGTTTACCCTGTACCGGGGCGGCATAGGGCCCTTCTTCCGCTGGCGGCCCCTTGACCGCTGGACCTTCCGCGCCGGTGTACAGGCCGGGGCCTATCAGTACCGGTGGGAGGACTACGGTAATGCCCGGCTCTTCGCAGGGGGCGGGCTCAGGGCGGAGTTCCATCTGTCGCCCTATGTGTACCTCTACACCGGGGGGGAATACTTCCTCCACGCCTTCTCCGATAAACCCCTCAACGTGTTTACCCTGAGCGCAGGGGTGAGGCTGAACCTTTCGGAGATTATGGGCGGAGAGGCCCGGATCCGGGGTGAAAAGATCGAACAGCGGCGGGTCTTTCCGGTTTCCTGGGCATGGTACAAGGACAATCCCGCGGCGACCCTGCGGATTACCAACAACGAACCAAATACGATTACCGATGTGAGTCTTTCGCTCTTTATGGCCCGTTACATGGGACAGCCGGAGTTGTTCGCTTCCCTTCCCCGGCTTGCTCCGGGGGAAACGGCGGAGCTGCCGGTTACGGCCCTGTTCAACGAGGTCATGCTCTCCTTGACGGAGAATGTCACCGCCAATGGGCAGATACGGATGAGTTACCGGAGTTTGGGCGCCCGGAAAGAGACGGATTTCCCGATACAGATGCCGATCTACCATCGTAACGCCCTGAGCTGGGACGATGATCGGCGGGCCGCTTCGTTTGTATCGGCCCGGGACCCCGCAGCCCGGCTCTTCGCCCGGTATGCCGCCTCGATAGTGGACGGTTTACCTGAAAACGGTATCCCCCGGAATGTGCGTTACGCTGCGGCCCTGTTTGAGACCCTTGCAGCCTACAGAATTAACTATGTGATCGATCCGGCATCCTCCTTTGTGGAGATGTCCGGGGACGCCGCCGCGCTGGACAGTTTGAATTATCCCTATCAGACATTGTACTACCGGGGCGGGGACTGCGACGACCTTTCGATTTTGTATTGTTCCATGCTTGAGACCCTGGGGGTTGATACGGCGTTTATCACCATACCGGGACATATCTACATGGCTTTTGATACCGGCGCTGAAGACAGCTTGTCTTCTGATGCAGGGAAGGACGCATTAGGTACATTCATTGAACATGAGGGGCGACTCTGGATGCCCGTGGAGGTTACAGTGCCCAATGAGGGGTTCTATCAAGCCTGGCGTATTGGGGTGCGGGAGTGGAGAACCGCCGGTGAAGAAAGACGGCTCTACCCTATGGGGGAGTCCTGGAAGGTCTATCCGCCGGTAACGGTGCCGGAGGCAGGTAATTGGCTGCCGGTCTTGCCGGAAGAAGGAGAGATTGTCAGGAGATTTACGGAGATGGTAGAGAGATTGGGAGAATGAGGGATCCGGGTTGGTTTAAAACCAACCGAATCCTGCAGAAACATCGATATCGATATTGATATATTGATTGAATGGCGCTGAAAATGTCGGCGGTCATGCCAAGGCCCTTCAGCGCCATACGGATTAGCGTACCGCCTCAATCGCCTGGTTCAGCGCCGACTCCAACAATTCCGCCGGAGGCTCTTTGATGTGGCCAAGTCTCATCATGTCGTTTGTCAGGGCCCGGGCGGCGGAAATATCCGCCTTTGCCTGGTTGTACACCTCCTCCCAGGAGAGATCTATCCGGGCAACCCCTTCATCAACGGCCTGCCGGGCCACATCGGCGGCCTCCCGGGCAAAGACTTCAGTCTCTTCCATGGTAGCGATGATGTTGTCAGGATTGATGCCCCGCTTTTCGGAAAATTCCGCGATGGAGTGGGCGCAGCGAATCGCCATGCCGTCGGTGATCTTCCGGGCCCGGACCAGGAGGGCGCCCTTGAGGATGCCGGGAAAGCACACCGAGTTGTTCACCTGATTGGGGAAGTCGCCGCGGCCGGTGGCGGCGATGAAGGCCCCTTCCTCTTTGGCGGCGTAGGGCCAGATCTCCGGCACCGGGTTTGCACAGGCAAAGACAATGGCCTTCTCCGCCATGGAGCGGACCCATTCCCGTTTTACCGTGTCCGGGCCGGGGGTGGAAAGGGCGATAAGTACGTCCGCTCCTTTCATGGCCTCGGCGATGCTGGGGACTCTGTTCGGGTTGGTCTTTTCGCATAACTCCCATTTCCGGTAGTTCCGCTTGTCCCCCTTGATGTCTTCCCGGCCTAAGTGGAGGGAGCCTTTTGTGTCAAAGACAACCATCTTTGCCGGATCGCCGCCGTCAGCC
>JAISMC010000068.1 GCA_031276965.1 Treponema sp. | reverse complement strand
ACAATATAACCCGTTCGGGTTTTAGGGAGAAGCATGAAAACCCGGAGATTGTCTTTTATTTCGATAATCGTTCCGCTTGCGTTGATTGCGGCCTGTACCGCCTGAGATTAAAAAATTTTTGTTATTGTGATAAAGCCCGCTGTCCCTTCGGGGCGGCGGGTTTCTATATGCCTCGTATTGAGGCATATATATCCAATGAGAGGTTATTCATTTGGAGGTGAATAAATGAAACCATGCAAGTCAATCTTTGTTTTTGGAATCCTGGCCCTTGTTCTGGCCGGGCTTATCGGCTGCGCTTCTACCGGAGGAGGCTCTTCCTCTTCCTCTTCCGTCCCGCCTATCGGGAACGCGACAGGAACCGCATCGGCCACGACCCTCGGCTTCGGCGGCGACATAACCGTAACCATTACCATAGCTAACGGCTATATCACCGATGTAGAGGTCATTGGGAACGACGAAACCCCCTCGGTGGGGAGCGTTGCCGTTACCAGGGCGCCAAATCTTATCAAGAAGAACAATTCCGGCGTCCTGGACGCCATTTCCGGCGCAAGCATTACCACCGACGCCATCAGCACCGCGGCCCAGGAAGCTATCGACAAAATCGTCGCCGGCGGCAACTAGCAGGCTGATTACACTAAATGACCTGATAAGAGAAAAAGACGAGAAGAAGAATATGAACCGCGAAGGCGCAGAAGGCGAAAAAGGGAAAGAATAAAGATCGTTTTTCCCTTCCTTCTGCGCCTTATTCGCCTTTGTGGTTTTTTATAACAGTAATGTTTTAGATGTTACAGTGTATTAGCCTGCCCGGAAACAAGGACCCGCGCAAGAACAAAATGCCGGGCATTTTGTTTCCCTGCGGGTCCTTTTGGGCGAATCAGCTTGTCCGTCTAGAAAGCCTTGATCTCCATGCCGATCCCGATGGTATGGGCGGGCTTCTTCATCTCCGGCAGGCTCACTTTGTACTCCAGGTAGAGAAGTCCAAGGTTTCCCAGGGAATATTCAATCCAGGGGTGTACCGCCATGTCCGTTGTTTTGAACCCGTCTTCGGAGCCGAATTCCAGATCCAGAAATGCGGTTAGAGGGGTGAGGATCCTGTACCTGACGCCGGGCCTGAAGAGGAACCCCGGATCGTTTTCAGTGTTACCGTAAAACGACTGACCCAGATGCAGCACCGCGGTTAATTCCCTGGTAACCTGATAGCCAACTTCTTCGTCAATGATGAGTGAACCCATTTTTTCCCAGAGGGCAAGGTTGCTGCCCTTTAATTCAATCCCCGCGATGCTCAGCTGATCAATTCCGGTAAAGTTGAAACCGAAAATTAAATTCGCATTACTCCCCAGATCATAGGCGGCTACGGTATTGAAAAGGGCGTGAACATAATTGGCGCCGAAAACTACCTGTTTAAAGAATTTTTTCATGGTATAATCACCGGCATCGAAGGCGGCGCCCACGCCCAAGCCCGGCAAGGGGGTCTTGTATTCAAGGCGGAAACCGGCTACATCGTCAAGGTGATACTCGTTATCAAGGGTAGTCACCCACGCCGCATCGCTTATATCGCCCAGGCTAAGGCGTATCTGTTTGTCCAGAAAGTAGGTCCATCCGTAAATACCGTTAAGCCGGAAAAAATCCGTGGGCTGTTTTATAAAAGAAGTATCCAGCTTTGCCCCAAATCTATCCTTGTTAACCGTGGCGGTTAATTCAAGAATCGTATTCCCCTTCTCCCTGTGGTTGACCCCAATCGATTCATCCCCCTCAGGAGGAATATCCAGGGTAACGCCGGTATACAACTCGCCCCCCAATGTAACCTGGGCGAACAAAGCGCCGGTCAAAACACCGAACAAGACTGAAATAACAATAATCTTTTTCATAGATCCTCCTTGCTATAAAAAGTCAAGCCTCGAACAAACGATAGCCGGCTTTTTTCTTTAATTCCGGTAACACCGGGTTTTTCCAAATCCAATTTAGTTCCTTTGCCGATCCTGCCTTCAGGTTATACATCTTTTACCGCCGGCGGTCAACTTTCTTACCATTCCTCCTGAGTTGCATTGTACACCATGATTCCGGTGCCGGTAAAGGCCCCGGGAGGCCGTTGAACCCGGTTTACGGCGAGAACATAAAGGAGTATAGTAAATATATGGGGATTTTTGACCGTTTTGGGGATATGCTCAGGACTTATCTTAACGATGAGGATGAGAGGATCTTCGGGAAGCATCCCGGGGGAGGACGTTATAGCGACCCGGATCTGGATGCGGCCTTTGATGAACTGAACAATTTCCTCAACGGCGGGAGAGAGCGGGAGGAAAAGTCCTGGGGGGCATCGGAGGAGCGGAAATTCCGGGAGGACCGCAGCGCCGGCGATTGGGAGTCCCGTTTTTACGGGGGGCGTACCGGTTCCGCCCGCCGCTCCGGCGGCCATGCCGGGGCTTCTACCGGCAGCACGACCGGTGAAAGATCCGGCGTACCGGAGTCTCTGAGGCCGGATTTTGCCGAATTGGGGGTCCCCTTCGGCGCGGATTCCGAAACCTGCAAGGGAGCCTACAAGAGGCTTCTTAAAGTTCACCACCCGGACCGCCATGCGGGGCACGGGGAGAATATGAAAAAGGCCACGGAAAAAACCGCCCGGATAAACGCCGCCTTTGACCGGATTGAAAAGTGGAGGACCGCCGGAAAGGGAGATTGAATCCCCGGTTTCCAATTAGCCCTATTAAGGAGAAGTGTACTATGCTGTTTCCCAGAACAACCGTGGCGGGGGTTTCCCTGCCGAGGCTATTAATCGGATCCAACTGGATGTTCGGCTGGAGCCATACGGGGCACGCGGCGGATCTCTTTATTAAAGAGTATCACGCCACTGTTGACGCCACCCTTGCGGTGATCAATGCCTTCCTCCAATACGGAATTGACGCATGGATGGCGCCCTTTTCGTCAGCCCCTGATTGCCTGGATAAGATCAAGGCCGTTCAGGACAGGATCGGGAAAAAGCTGATCCTCATC
>JAISMC010000045.1 GCA_031276965.1 Treponema sp. | reverse complement strand
AAGTTCACCGCCTGGGCGATGTCCTGGGCCATTTCCACGTGCTGGACCTGGTCTTTGCCCACGGGCACCACGTCGGAGTCAAACAGGATGATGTCCGCCGCCATAAGCACGGGGTAGGTGAAGAGGCCCATGTTGATCCCCGCGTCGGGATCCTCCCCTTTGCCAGCATTGTCCTGCACCACGGCCTTGTACGCGTGGGCCCGGTTCATCAGCCCCTTGGAGGTAAAGGCCATCAGCGCGGTGGTCAGCTCAAAGGTTTCCGGGACCGAGCTTTGGCGGTAAAAGATGACCTGTTCCGGGTCCAGCCCGGCGGCAAGCCAGCCTGCGGCAACCTGCCGGATAAGGCCGGAAAGCTCCGCCGGGTCCTTGATGGTGTTGAGGGCGTGGTAATCGGCGATAAAGTACCGGGCGTCGTATTCCCGGGCCAGCTCCAGGGCGGGCTTAATGGCGCCGAAATAGTTCCCGATGTGGAGAATTCCCGTGGGCTTAATCCCGGTTAGGGCGATTTTTTTCATTAATTTCTACCTTACCGATATGCGGCCTTTGCGTATAGGGGACAAAGCCCGATTCCAGGATAAACACATAGAAATTTTTCCGTCCTCCTAATGTGATATACCCTCCCCCAGGAAGAAAGATCGGTATTCGGCGCAAGGATGACGGCCGCCCGCTTCGCTAAATTGACGTTCCTTTTTCCGGTGTTCGCAAACACTTCAAGTTCATGTCGTTCTTCCGGGTGCGTGTTATGCTCCGCTTGGCTCGTGTCATTTGTAAATTTTTAGAGATTACGTCCAGCTAGACGTTATTCAGTACCGAATCAATAAGGTTTTTAAAATTCTTATCCAGGCTTTTTACGGTTTCTTCATCCGGAGTAAGAATGTTTTCATTTATATAGCTGACCCCATCCCGTTCAGAAATAATCGCATTTTCATCCTCGGAAGGTACTTCCGGAATTTCGGCCTCTACTTCAAGGGTTTCTTCCGAATCATCATCACGCTCTATTTCTTCTTCGGTCTGTGTTTCAAGTATTTCAATTTGCTCATTTATTGCCGTCGCAAAAGATCTGACGAACAGGGTGTTTACATAACCGGTGTTCAGCCGCTCCGCCTCGACCTCTCGGGAATCATCGGGAGGGGTCTTTTCTTTTTCGAGGGATTCAAGGTTTTCGGTAGGCTCTGGCTCAAATTCCACCTCGGATAAAGCTGAAAAAATAGTGGTAAAAGGGGACTGGATTTCAAAATCCTCGTCTATGAATTCCGTACCGGTATCTTCTTCTTTTTCAACTTCCTCCGGGATAGGACTGAATTCAACCTTGCTGGCCGGGTTGTTTATAGCCCCATCGAATATTCCCCCGGAGTCCTCGAATTCCGGTATTACTTCCCGGGGTTCAATTTCCTCCACCTCTTGCGGCTCTTCGGGAATAGTCTCCGGTTCTGCGGATGACGCCGCTTCTGCCGGAAAGTCCAGTACCTCCGCAGGGTCCGCCGCCGGCCCATCCGCTAAGACTTCTTCTACCGGCTCCGGTTCCAACTCATCGTCCGGGGAAATCTCTTCTACCGGTTCCGGTTTTTGGCCATCGGCCGGAGGCGCTTCCGCTACCGGTTCCGGTTCCATATCGCCCTCCGGAGACACTTCCTCTACGGTCTCCGGTTCCGTCAGCTCTTCTAATTCTTCCAGGGGGGCTTCTTCCGAGGTCAATTCCGGCATTGAGGCCGATTCGTGCTGTATATCTTCCATCGCTCCTATTTCATCGATAGCTTCGGCCTCTTCCGGCGCTTCCAAGCCGGGTCGGGCAGGCGGAGCTTGGATAGGCATTTCCGGAGGGTTATCCGCCGGTTTGGAAGGAAACGTAGTTGAGTGAATATCGAGGAGAAACTGATTCAACAGGCTTTTAATTTTTTCTCCGTCAATACCGGATCTTCTTTCCATCCGGCCGCCGATAACCGACAGGAGATCCTCCCAGGCTTTATCGATAAAAGCGTCGAGATCCGTAGAATCCTTGGTTTTTATACCCCGCTTTAGCTCAGAAAAGACATCTTCCTTACGCTGTTCAAGCTCTTTTCTCCAATGGCTCAGATCCCACTTGCCCTTATGTTCATAATACTCTTCTATCAAGTTAATCTGCAGCCATTTTAGCCGGTTTTGAACAACCGTCATATTATCCTGGCGAATATTGAGGAGCAGGAAAATGATAAGATAGACCGTGATAAAAAACGAAACGAGGAGTATAATCCTCAGAGTCAAGGGGAAGCTTAAAATGGACTCGTTTACCAGGCGGCCGACAAAGATACCCTGGATGGTTTTCGCGGAGATAAGGGATAGGTTAGTTTTTGTCAGCGAGGAATTGAGCCGGCTCAGGGAGAGGATATTTTCGCTCCAAATCCGGGAGATATGGGGGATCAGGATGTCTTTCCCCGCATAGGGGAGGCCGATAATCATTCCCGGGGGTTCGGAGATGACGGATACATCCTCCCCAACTTTTATCCTTCCCTGGAGAACCATCCGTTCTATTACAGCCCGAACCGACAGGGAGAAAACGGCGGTTCCCCGGTATACGTCAAAGGAATCGTAGAAGGGATGAGAAAAGAGGATCCGCTCCCCGGACTGGTCCAGGAACAACCGTGGGCTCCCCCGATCCGGGGCCTCTATCTGCCAATAGGGGATATCACCGGAGTTGCGCGGGTCGGTGTAATTGCGGTAGGCAATGGATGTCTGATCCTGGTGCAGAATATCAGGCTGCCAGGTAGAATAATGGATACGGATTCCCACAGAATCAATAAACCGCACCGATTGGAGACCTCCCATGGATTCCAGGAGGGTTCCGTAAATCTGTGACCGCTCTGTTATATCTTCGTCGCTCAGGGTGGTGATAAAACTCCGCCGTACCGCCTCTTCCTGCAGGGTGGCGGCAAAACGGGCCTGGAGTTCTTCCAAAAATTGCTCTATGGTTTCGGTATCTTCATTAAGTTCCCGGCTTACAGCCTTTGTTACTGCCGGATTATAGAACCGGGTTTCCACTAAGTCGAACAGACCCGTAAACGCCAGGGTTGAAAAACCAGCAAATAAAACGACGGAAATGAGTAAGCTCAGTATGGCCTTTCGGGAAGTAACCACCGGTAAATCCTGTCAAATGCAAATGTATATATTTGTATTATCGCCGATTTTTGGGGCTTAGTATAGGCCGCGTAATGCCTCATAAATACAATCGGTAATCCCCCGGTATTGCCGGGGGTATCTGACTAATCCAACCCAAAAAAGAGAAACAGGAAACAAGATCTTCCAATTGACTATTTCCCCGTGACATACTAGGATAAGTCAGATTATTGTCGAAAGGAAACCCCCTGTTGGAAAACCTCACCCCCCTTGCCGTACAGTTTCCCTCATGGCTAAGTCCGGAGATAATCCCCGGGCTTCCCTTCCGTTGGTATGGACTTATGTACATTGTGGCTTTTGGCATCGCCTTTCTGCTTTACCGTAAACAAGTGCGGGAGCGGCATTTCCCCATAAGCGACGATGACCTGTCGGGGCTCTTTTTCTGGGGCATCCTGGCCCTGCTTGTGGGAGCCCGGGTCTTCTCCACCTTGATCTACGAAACCCGGGACATCTACCGCCGTCAGCCCTGGCTGATATTCTGGCCTTTCCAGAACGGCCGCTTCATCGGGCTCCAGGGTATGAGCTACCACGGGGGCGTCATAGGAGGCGCCCTGTCAATACTGATCTATTCGGCGGTAAAGCGTTTGGACTACCGGGAAATCGGCGATATGTATGCCGCCAGTATTCCCCTGGGCTACACCTTCGGCCGCCTTGGAAACTTTATCAACGGCGAACTCTACGGCCGGGTAACCACGGGCCCCCTGGGAATAATCTTTCCCCATGCCCAACCCCTCTCCCCCCAGGAAAGCTGGGTCCGGGAAGCCGCGGAAAAAACCGGCGTCATCATTTCCGGCGATTCTACCCTAGTGAACCTGCCCCGTTACCCTTCCCAGCTTTTCGAAGCCCTTTTCGAAGGACTGATACTCTGGCTGATCATCTGGTTCTGGCGGAACCGGAAGCCTTTCAAGGGCTTTCTGCTCAGTCTCTACCTGGGCATCTACGGCCTTTTCCGGTTTTTCATCGAATACTTCCGGGAGCCCGATTCCGATCTGGGCTACCGTATCCAGATCATCCCCACAACGCTGTCCCCCGCCCAGGCCCATCCGCCCTTGTGTTTCTCCATGGGCCAGATTTTTTCCTTGGGCATGATAGTCCTGGCCGTTCTGTGGTACCTCATCGCCCGCAAACTGCCCAACAACGAAACTGTGCGAATCTACCCGGACGCTCCCGGCAGATCAAAACCACCCAATGTGAAAGAGTTACAGGAACGGGAGGATGCGCGGAAAAACAGGCGAAAGCTGAGGAAGCGGCTCAAGTAGGACATTGGTTCAGGACTTTGGACCCGTAATCGTGTTCCCTATTCCCCCCAAAGCAAAGCCGGGTAGACCCCCTGGGAAACCAGTTCCGCTATGCGGTTAATCGCCGTTTCCCTATCTTCCTTGTAAGTAACCCCGAACCATTCGGAATCCGCCTTAAGGACCCGGATTTTGAGGAATCCCTTTTTAATGAACCAGTCCACAGCCAGGGGAAGGTAACATTCACTCTTCAGTTCCGAGCCCGATGTTTTAAGAAAATCATCAAAATAGTTTTGCAGTTTTGGGAAGATGCTTACCGGGAAACCCCAGAAGTTCATGGACACCGGAGTATCCGCGGCAAGATCCTGCTGCGCCCCGTCAGAGGCGGTGTTAAAAATCCTGCCGTCCTTTTTCTCGATAGCTTTGAGTTCGTCCACCGAGGAAAGATACCCCTGACTCACCTCGCAGACCCCGCGGGTAACCGTACCCTGGGGACTGAGCGTTTTCTCCAACCGGAAGGGCACGATAGCCCCATCGGTATTAGCGGCATCGGATAGGTATTTCCCCATAGCCGCAAAGGCTTCCCTGCCGTAAAAATCATCCGCATTAAGCACCGTGAAGGGGGCGTCAATCTTGTCCCGGGCGCAGAGCAGGGCGTGGGCGGTTCCCCAGGGCTTGGTCCGGCCTATTTTCCGGCTTTCCGCCAGAACATCCGCAGGAATGATACTGTCCAGTTCCTGGAAGGCCAGATCGCATTCGATACGGCCCTTGATCCGGCTTAGAACAAGTTCCCGGAAATCCTTTTCGATATCGCGGCGGATAATAAACACAACCTTAGTAAAACCCGCCCGCTTAGCGTCAAACACCGAATAATCCAGCAGCACTTCCCCGCTCTTCCCTATCCGGTCCATCTGTTTAAGCCCCCCGTAACGGCTCCCTATCCCGGCAGCTAATACAACTAAAATAGGTCCTTTCATTCAAAATCCTTACCAGGTATTAGTATTTTAGGGTTGTTTCCCCGTACGAAGTTTCTCTTCAAACCGATCCAGCGCTTTCCCGCTCAGGGTCCCGGCGGTAGCGCCGCCGTCCAGCCGCCGTTTCAGCTCGGCGAATTCTTCCTGGGAGAAACTCACCCCCCCCAAACGGTGCCGTTCAAAGGACTCGCAACACCGCGGGGCCACTTTTTTGGTGATTTCCAGCAAAACCCCGGCGTACAGGCGGATCTCCTTTTGAGCATGAACATCCAGCCGGAGCTCCAGGAAATGAAACAGATTATGGAGGTCAATCTGCCAATACAGTTCGGTATATAAGGACAGGGGCAGGTTAATCCGGGCCAATTCCCGGGCTATACCCTGATCTATCAGCGAAATATACTCCCCATAGGCATGTTTCTGCCCCTCACTCAGGCAGGAACGCACCTTTTCCACCGCCTCCGCATCCAGATCCTGATTGGAACGGCCCTGCTTATTGTCCGTGCTCTGGAGGGCCACATCCCCGGAAGCAGGCACGTAAAAATCATCTTTCATCACCGAATAGCGGCCGGAAATTTCATTCAGCCTGGCGGTCCGGTGGCGTATCCACTGGCGGGCCACAAAAATGGGCATTTTTATGTGGAACGTAAGGGCAATCTGCTCAAAAGGGCTGGTATGCCGGTGCCGGAGCAGGTAGTCGATAAGCCCCGCATCCTCCCGGTAACTCTTGGTCCCCTCCCCGTAGGAAACCCGGGCGGACTGCACCACCCGCTCGTCCCCTCCCAGGTAATCCACCAGGCGGATAAACCCCTTGTCCAAAACGGGGTATTCCTTATCTAAAATAGCCTCTGCTTCAGGAACTACACAATGAGCCATATATCTTAGTTAAACCCTATTCCTATCGCTATGGCGATGAGTATGGCCTGGGCAAGGAACAGCCAGAGGAAGAGGGGGACGAGCCACTTCCACCAGGAGGTTACCTTGACACCGCCGATTCCGGCCATAACTACCGCGAAGGCGGTGGGCCACAGAATGTTGGAGAGACCGTCGCCGAACTGGAAGGCAAGAACCGCAACCTGGCGCGAGATACCCAGGAGGTCCGAAAGGGGCGCCATGATCGGCATAACGGTGGCGGCCTGTCCCGATCCCGAAGGAATGAGGAAGTTGAGCAGGGTTTGCAGTACAAGCATAAACTCACCGGCAAGCCACTTCGGAAGATAATTCAGGGGAACGGACATGCCGTAAACCACCGTGTCGATGATGTTGCCCTGGGATAGTACCACACGGATACCCCTGGCGATACCGACCATCATACAGGCCGCCGTAATATCACTAAGCCCGGCGACAATACGCCGGGAAAATTCGTTCGGGCTCCAGCCCATGATGACGGCAATAACAACGGCCATCAGCAGGAATACCGTGGCAATTTCGCCAAAATACCAGCCCCAGACTTTTACGCCGATTACGAATATTACCAGGGTGATGAGGAATATGGCCAGCGACAGCTTCTGCCGTATGCCGAATTCGTGCTTTGCCAAGGATTCCTCGTCCATGGCAAACTTTGAAAAGTCTTCTCCGGCAACCAGACTCTTGCTGGGGTCCTTTTGGATCTTAAGGGCGTAGCGGATCATGTAGATCGACGCCACAACGATCATCACCACGTGACAGATGATCCGGTACCAGCTGCCCGAAAGGGGAGTAAGTTCGGCGATTCCCTGGGCGACGCCGACGGTAAAGGGGTTCATAAAAGCCCCGGAATAGCCCATGCCTACGCCGAGTGCGACCATGCCTATACCGATGATGGCGTCGTATCCCATGGCAATGGCGATGCCGACAAAGATCGGGATAAAGGGCAGGGCTTCCTCAAACATGCCGATGGTGCTGGCGGCAAAGCCGAAGATCACCAGGAAAAGCGGGATGACAATAGCCCTGGCCTTCCCCTTGAACACCTTGAGGAGGCCGGCCACCAGCCCGTGAAAGGCCCCGGACGCGATGAGCAGGCTGATTGCGGCATAATCGATAAAGATAAAGAAGATGATGTCCGCCGCGTCGACCAGCCCATCGAAAATTGCCTTAACCGCCTTGAAGAAGCCGACCGGAGTCTGCTCCACCGCGTGCCAGGTACCGGGGACTACCACGGTCCTGCCCTGCGCGTTGGGCGCCCGGTCAAATTCACCTGCGGGCAGCACCCAGGTTAAGAGCGCCGTTACCATAATAATGATAGTAAGCAACACATACACATGCGGCATGGCAAATTTTACCTTCGCCGCGACCCTTGATTCAGACATGTATAATACCTCCTTTAGGAATTATAGAAACATGATAGGATCTTTTATGAAAACTTTCTAGTGATATGCAAGCAATAGGCCGTTACCCCTTCATCTTTTTATCCAGTGTTCCCCGGAAATCCCGCTCTACGGCTTCCCGGAATTCCGTGTCATTGAACACCCGCAGGATAAGGGATGTAAGAACGGCGGCACCCAGTTTCATTGCCTCAAAGGCGGGGGTGGCCGCCGTGGCCGCGGCAAATTCGCGGGTATGCAGGGCCAGCTTTTCGCCGCTTATGGAGATGAGGGGCTGCACCGTCGGGCAGCGGTAACTGACATTTCCCACATCCGTGGAACCTATGGGGGGAGTAACCGGTTCCACCTGCGCTCCCGCTGCGACGAAGAGTTTTTCGACCGCGTCCTCCAGCGTCTTTACCCTGACCATGTCGGCAAAATCATCGTAATTATGCCGCCATTCAACCGTACAGTCCAACGCCATGGCTGCCGCGGCGGCGCATTTCTTGATCGTGTCGTCCACCGAGGCAAGGGCAGCCATGGAAGCCGTACGGAATTCGATGCAGACCTCGGCATGTTCGGGGATGATATTCACCGCCGCGCCGCCATCGGTGATAATGGCGTTTGCATGAATGTCCGGGGTAAAACACTCCCGCCGGGCGTCAATGAGGTCGAGAAATTTCCGGGCCGCGGCCAGTGCGGAATGTCCCATCCAGGGGCAGGCCACCGCGTGGGCCGCCTGTCCCCGAAATTCGATGGTATAACTGCGGAGGCTCAGGGCGTCCATGTCCGCCTGACACAGCCCCCCTGCGGTACTGTGCATCATCGCGGCAAGGGCAAGCCCGTCAAAGACCCCCGCGGCGGCCATGGGTATTTTCCCCCCGGCAAATTCCTCGGCGGGGGTCCCGATGATGTAGAGTTTCCCGCTAAAGCGCTCCTTGAGTTCCATCAGGGTAAGCGCGCTGAGTACGGAAAGGGACCCGTGAAGATTATGCCCGCAGCCGTGCCCCACATCAGGAAGCGCGTCGTACTCCACCAGGAGCGCGGCGGAAGGCCCCGTCCCCCTGTCCAGGGTCGCCCGGAAAGCGGTTTCCATACCGCAGAAGGGAAACTCAATACCGTAGCCTGCCTTTTGAAGCAGCGCCGTAATCTTCTTTGAACTTTCAAATTCCTGTGCGGAAATCTCCGGGTGGGCCCCGAGATCGTCGCTCAAAGCTTTTGCCTCGGCAGCGTACTTTTCAACCGCTTCTTTTACATAATCCGTCATGTATCTTCTCCTTACAAACGCCTGATCCGGAGTTCCCCGGTTTGGTGGACAGGTCCATTGTAGCCTAATAACCGTAACAGAGCAATTCCTTGTCCGGCGGGGTCATGCGCCGTTGGTGGGGTTTTCGGGAACGCACGGGAATGGGTTATGGGGTCCTGTCAGAGGGAAGAACCCTGGGGCCCTCCGGGGCAGACTGTGTCAAAAGCATAGAAATAACTTTATCAACAAGGTAAAA
>JAISMC010000014.1 GCA_031276965.1 Treponema sp. | reverse complement strand
TATCGGCATGAGTCACCGGGTGCTGGTGCTTTGCGAAGGCCGCCTTACCGGAACGCTTACGAAGAAAGACGCTACCCAGGAAGAGATTATGCGGTATGCCACCATGTTTATCAAGGAGTTTGTATGAAAGAGATACGGTACAAGCGGTTTTTGAGCAAGTACACCACTTTTGTTACCTTTGTAGTGCTGCTTTTTGTGCTGGCGATCCTTACCCGCGGACGGGCTCTTACCTGGGATTCCATAAAGACCCTGATTATCGCCGAGGCGGTGCGGGCCTTCGCGTCCCTGGGCGTGGGGATGATCATCATCACCAAGGGGATAGACCTTTCCATCGGGTATGTGGTGTGTCTCACCGCCTCGGTGGCGGCTTCCTTCGCCCAGATCCCCACCTACGAAACGGCCCTTTACTACGGCCATTCCTTTCCCCTGATCATGCCTATCCTGATGGGCATAGCCGCGGGCGGCGTCTTCGGGCTTTTTAACGGCGTCCTTGTCGCCTACGGAAAACTGCCCCCCTTTATCGCGACTCTGGGAACCATGTCCATCGCCCGGGGCATTCAGCTTATCTATACCAAAGCGGCCATCGTAAGTTCCCTTACCCCGGAATTTAAGACCATAGCCCAGAATTCCTTTGGGCCTTCCTTCTTCCAGATTCCCTTTCTGGGCGTTTATGTGCTGCTCATCGCCATTGTCATCTGGGTATTGCTGAGGCATACCAGGCAGGGAACCAACTTCTATGCCATAGGCGGAAACGCCCAGGCCTCCCGGGTCTCCGGGATCAACGTGGAGAAGAACCTGGTCTGCGTATACTTCTACGCGGGTCTCCTGTACGGCTGCGCGGGGGTGCTGCTGGCAAGCCGCCTTGCCCTGGCCAACGCCCTTACGGCAAACGGCATGGAGCTTGACGCCATCGCGGCGGTCACCGTGGGCGGGGTTTCCCAGAACGGCGGCGTCGGGACCGTCAGCGGCATGATCATCGGCATATTTACCATGGGACTTATCAACTACGGAATGAGCTTCCTCGCCATCGATTCCTATTATCAATACCTGGTGAAGGGCGCCATCATTATTGTGGCGGTCTTTTTTGATATGAAGAAGTACGCCAAACGGGCGTAACTATTTGAGGAGAGGAGTGCTTATATGCAAGGAACGATGAAAGGGGCGTATCTCCCCGGAAACAGCACCGTGGTGTTAAAAGATACGCCCATTCCCGAACCGGGACACGGGCAGGTACTGGTAAAGACCAAGGCGTGTACGATTTGCGGCAGCGACATCCGCGCCATTTACCGGGAGCATGTGGGCAAGGGGCCCGAGGGCTACCAGGGCGTGATCGCCGGGCACGAACCCTGCGGGCAGGTGGTGGAAGAGGGGCCCGGGGTGCGGCGTTTCAAAAAAGGCTCCCGGGTAATTGTATATCATATTTCGGGCTGCGGGGTCTGCCATGACTGCCGGATGGGTTACATGATTTCCTGTTCGTCGCCGCTCAGGGCGGCTTACGGCTGGCAGCGGGACGGCGGTATGGCGGACTATATCCTCTGCGACGAGAAGGACCTGGTGGAACTGCCGGCGGAGCTCTCCTACGCGGACGGCGCCCAGGTTGCCTGCGGATTCGGCACCGTGTATGAGGCGATCATGAAAGTAGGCGTATGCGGTAACGATAGTGTGCTGGTGGTCGGCCTGGGTCCGGTGGGACTTGCCACCGCCATGCTCTGCAAGGCCATGGGGGCGCGGAAGATTTTCGGAATCGAGGCAAACGGGTTCCGCGTAGACCTCGCGAAAAAACTGGACCTCTTTGAAAAGGTGCTGCCCGCCGCGGATTCCAATGTGGACGAGATTATATCCCTTACCGGCGGCCGGGGCGTTGAGCGGGCGTTCGACGCTTCCTCCAGCGATAAAGGCCGGGCCGCGGCGATCCGCGCCGCCAGGCAGTGGGGCAAGATTGCCTTTGTGGGCGAGGGGAATACCGTCAGTTTTAATCCCAGCCCGGACATTATTCACCCGCAAAAAAGCATTTACGGTTCCTGGGTTACAAGCATCTGGTTAATGGAAAACCTGGTTGAAGAACTGGTGCGCTGGAACATGCACCCCGATGTCCTTGTCACCCACCGCTTCCCCCTGGAACAGGCGGACCAAGCGTACCGGCTGATGGCGGAGGGCAAATGCGGCAAGGTGGCGGTATGCTTTGACGAAGAGCTAAAACGAGGATAGATACGGCGGAAAGTATCGCCCCCAAAAAGGGCTTCGTCATCAGGGCATCGGCGTTTACTTTCCAAAGGCTGAAATTTACCAAAACATTGAAGAATTTTTAACCACAAAGGCGCGGAAGGAAGAAATAAAATGTTGCTTCATGCATCCTTTGTGCGCCTTATTCGCCTTAGTGGTTAGTTTTTCTTGAAAATTCCTGTGAGTTTAAGGAAATTTTAACGATCAAAAAGTAAACGCCGATGCCCTGGCTTCGTCATTTACCCCTTGCGTTTTTCCGGGGGGAAGGGTATACTAACAGAAACCTTGCCGGCCAAGATTCGTTCTGGCTGTTCGAGGGTATCAGTCCGCATCATCTCTTCAGGGAACGGATTCATGCCCCCGCAATGCAGGGGGCATTTTTTTGAATGGAGGGATATGATGGATCGAATTGCGGTAATCGGCGCTATTCTGGAGCAGCCCGGGCTGAGTCAGAATGTATTCAACGAAACGGTCTCCCGTTACCGGAGCATTGTCAAGGGACGGATGGGAATCCCCTTTGATGATGAAGATGTGGCGGTAATCGCCTTGACCCTTAGGGGGGATATAGACGATATCAACGCCCTGACGGGCAAGCTGGGGAACCTGCCCCACGTAACGGTTAAAACCGCTATGTCCGGCGTACTCAATTCTCCGGGTGAAGGCGAAAAATCATGACGGAAACCGTTACAAAGCCTTCCGCTCAAACCGGGGAGATATTCATCGACCGGGAGTATATAGAAGGACTTCTGGAGGAGGCCAGGCATACTTCTGATGATACCATCAACCGGTATCTGGACAAGGCGGAGCGGTTTGAGGGTTTAACCCACCGGGAAATAGCCTCCCTCCTGGTGACCAATAACCCGGATCACCTCAAGCGGATATTCTCCGTCGCATGGAAGATCAAACAGCGGATCTACGGCAACCGTATCGTCCTCTTCGCCCCCCTCTACGTCAGTGATTACTGTGTCAACCGGTGCAGTTACTGCTGCTATAACTGCAGCCACCAATTTAATCGCAGTAAACTTACCATGGATGAGGTCCGGGAGGAGATCCGGATCCTTGAGGAGATGGGCCACAAGCGGATCGCCCTGGAAGCGGGGGAAAACGACCGGGAGTGCCCGATAGATTATATTCTGGAGTGCATGTCTACCATCTACGGTATGAAATTCAAAAACGGGGAGATTCGGCGTATCAATGTAAACATCGCCGCTACCACCGTGGAAAACTACCGTAAGCTCAAGGATATCGGCATCGGCACCTACATCCTCTTCCAGGAAACGTACCATCAACCTACCTATGACCGGGTACATCTTGGGGGGCCCAAAAAAAACTATGCCTACCACCTGACCGCCTTTGACCGGGCCCACGAGGGAGGCATTGACGATGTGGGCGGTGGGGTGCTTTTCGGGCTGGCGGATCCCTACTTTGAAGTCCTGGGATTGATGATCCACAACGAACATCTGGAGGAGCGGTTTAATGTGGGCTTCCATACCATCTCCGTACCCCGGCTCTGTCCGGCCGAGGGAATGAGTATGCGGGATTTTCCCTATCTGGTGGATGACGCCGTCTTTGAAAAAATCGTTGCGGTGATCCGTCTGGCGGTGCCCTTTACCGGCATGATCCTCTCCACCAGGGAGAGCCACGCCATGCGCAAAAAACTGCTTCGCCTCGGTATCTCCCAGATCAGCGCGGGTTCCAGCACCGGGGTTGGGGGTTACGCTAAACAGGAAAGGCGCCGGGGAACGCCTCCCCAGTTTGAGATAAACGATGACCGGAGCGCCATGGAGATCATCACGGAGCTTATGGACGATGGCTACATCCCCAGTTTCTGTACCGCCTGTTACCGGAACGGCCGCACGGGGGATCGTTTCATGAGTCTGGCCAAGTCCGGGCAGATCAAAAATGTCTGCCTGCCCAATGCCCTCATGACTCTCTGCGAATACTCCATGGACTACGGGGATGGGTATTTCAAGCAAAAGGCCGCCGAAACCATCAGCCGGGAGATCCCCGGCATAGCCAACGAAAAGATCCGGGTCCGGACTGCGGAAAACGTGGAAAAGATCCGCATGGGGGGCCGCGACTTTTTTGTGTAGTACCTTGAAGGGTATTTTATGTATCCGGTTTGTATGGCCTTAGGTTCCGGGGACGGAGTGGGCGGTAACCATCCGCAGCGCTTCCTGCCAGCCCCGGTAGCGGCGGCTGCGGCTTTCATCGTCCATGCGGGGTTCGTAGCGGGTCCGGGGAATCCGGGAAAATACGGAGGGAGCATACAAATCCAGGGTGAGGCCCGCCATGTAGGCGGCGCCCGCAGCGGAGAGTTCCTCATGGGCGGGAACGGAGAGGGGCAGATTCAGGATATCGCTCTGGAATTGCATGAGGAAGGAGTCCCGGGCCGGACCGCCGTCCACCCGGAGTTCGGTGAGGGAGACGGCGGCTTCTTCCTCCATGGCGCGGACCACATCGGCAATTTGATAGGCGATGCTCTCCTCCGCGGCCCGGACGATCTCCGCCC
>JAISMC010000009.1 GCA_031276965.1 Treponema sp. | reverse complement strand
CCTGGCCTATGCCCGGACCGCCCGTATCGAATACCTTCCCGGCGGCCGCGTTCTTCTGGACGGGGAGGATGTAACGGATCTCCTTCATTCGGACGAAATAGACAGATACTCCGCCCCCTTTTCCGCCATTACGCCCCTGCGCCATCAGGTCAACGATCTTATCCGCGGCATAGCCCGGGGCGCGGGCGTGGTGGCGGAGGGCAGGGACATCACCACCGTTGTCTTTCCCCGGGCGGAATACCGCTTTTACCTGGACGCTTCCCCGGAATCCCGGGCGAAACGCCGCCTTGACCAGGGAACTTCCCTGCTTAGCCCGGAGGAAATCCTCAAAAACATCAGGGAACGGGACGAGATCGACCGGAACAAGGCGGAGGGCAGTCTTAAGATCGCCCCCGGAGTAGAGTATGTGGATACATCGCTCTTGACCATTGAACAAGTTTATGCCACATTAGAGGCTAAAATAAAGCTTGAAGGATCGGACATGGCCCAGATGGAAGTGGAGGCGGATTCCAATCCGCGGAATGGGCCGGAGGGAAACGCCGCGGGCGGCGCCTCTGGGAACATTCAAACACAATTGCAGGAAGAATACCTAAAATCCCTTGAACAGTTGGAAGAAGGTCAGTTGGTTGACGGCGTTGTCATCCAGGTAACTTCTGATCAGGTGTTTGTGGATGTCGGTTACAAATCAGAGGGTAAAATTCCGATCTCCGAGTTTACCGATCTTCCAAATGTGGGGGATACGGTGTCGGTTATCCTGGTGGCAAAGGAAAACCGTTACGGGGAAGTCATTGTTTCCAAACAGAAGGCGGATGTAAAGATCTTCTGGAAAAACCTCCGCCAGGCTTTCCAGGATCACAGCGCCGTCGAAGGGGTCATCGAAAAGATCGTCAAAGGCGGTTTTGACGTGAATCTGGGCACCGGGGTTCACGCATTCCTTCCCATCAGCCAGTCGGACGCCCAAAAAGTGGAACGGCCGGAAAAATTTCTGGGCATGAAGACCAGCTTTTATGTGGAACGGCTCTATTCGGACGGCAAAGTAAACATCGTTGTGAACCGCCGCAAATGGATGGAGGAAGAAATTGACCGTAAACGGAATGAATTTTTTGAAAATACTAAAATTGGCGCCGATGTGACAGGTACGGTAAAAAGTTTTACATCATTTGGCGCCTTTGTCGATCTGGGGGGCTTTGACGGCCTTCTCCATATTAACGACATGAGTTGGGGCCATGTGACCCGGCCCAAAGATTTTGTCAAAAAGGGCCAGGAGATTCACGTAAAGGTTATCCGTATCGATCCGGCGGAAAAGCGGATTAACCTGTCCCTTAAGCACTTTACCGATGATCCCTGGGTCCGTTTTGAAGAAAAGTACCACGTCAACGATGTTGTCAAGGGGAAGGTAACCAAACTTACCGATTTTGGCGCGTTTATCGAATTGGAGGAGGGGATCGAAGGGCTTGCCCATATTTCCGAATTTTCCTGGGTCAAGAAGATTCAAAAATCCGACGATCTCCTCCATATCGGGGACGAAGTGGAGTGCATGATCCTGGGTTATGATATTCAAGCGGGCAGGGTTTCTTTGGGACTCAAACAGGTGACCGCCAACCCCTGGGACGACATCGAAGAAAAATATCCCGTGGGGACCCGGCTTACCCGTAAGATTGTCAAGATCACCAACGCGGGGGCCTTTATCGAACTGGAGGAGGGGATCGACGGTTTCCTCCATGGGGACGATATTTCCTGGACCCGGAAAATTAAACATATCGGCAGTGAGTTCCAGGTTGGTCAGGAACTTGAGATCATGGTTATCGCGGCGGATAAGGAAAGCCGCAATGTCCGCCTTGGCGTCAAGCAGTTAAGCGAAGACCCTTGGCAGAGTTTCGCGGAAACCTATAGGCCCGGTTCTTCGGTGGAAGGGGAGGTCGCTTCCGTTACCGACTTTGGCGTCTTTGTTAAAGTTCCCGGCGGTATTGAGGGGCTTATTCATAAGTCTAATCTGTCCGAAAACCGGGAAGATAATCCCGATGACGTTCTTAAAAAGTTTCAGCCTGGGGATAAAATTAAGGCGGTGGTTCTTGAAATACAGCCGGCCAAACAGAAAGTTGCCTTCTCTATTCGGGATTACCAGAAAAAAGTGCAGAGGGACGAAATCTCCCGCTATATGGCGGCCGAGGAATCCGATGATTCTACTTTTACCTTAGGAGACGCTTTGAAATCCAAAGGGTCCGAATAAAAAAGACCGCACCAAAATGCTGTCAATGATAGACCCACAGAAATTTAACACACTGATAGAGACTAATAATCTTATCAACTCGGATTACACGGATATCCATGCCCTTCTGTCCCATATCCTCGAATCCGTTACCCGCTTTTGCGGGGGGGAGGCTTCCAGTATTCTCCTCCTGGACAAGGAAAAAAAAGAACTCTACTTCGAGACCGCCCTGGGGGCCAAGGGGCAGGATGTTAAACGCTATACCCTTAAGCCCGGAGAGGGGATCGCCGGCTGGGTGGTTCAGCACAACAAGACATTGATCATTAACGATGTTGACAATGATAAACGCCACCAGCGGCATATCTCCCGGGAGATCGGCTATCACCTGACAAATATGATCGCCGTCCCCATGCGTCTAAAAAACGAGTGCATTGGGGTTATCGAAGTAATGAACAAGGCGGATAGAAAACCCTTTTTGGAGGAAGATATCGAGTGGCTTGAAATATTCGCTACCCAGGCCGCGTTGGCAATTACTAACGCCCGGAATATAGAACGGGCCCAAAATGAGATACAGTTTCTGCGGGATCAGCTTACGACCGGCGGAGGGTATCATACCTTCATCGCTAAAAGTCCGGTTATCCGGGATAAGCTGGAGATTATCGACAGGGTCGCAAAAACGGATTCTTCTGTGTTGATTCTCGGGGAAAGCGGGGTAGGGAAAGAGCTCTTCGCGGAACAGATCCACCTGCGCAGCCCCCGCAGCCACGCTCCTTTCATCCGCGTCAACTGCGCCGCCATACCGGAAGGGCTCTTGGAAAGCGAACTTTTCGGCCATGTAAAGGGCGCCTTCACCAACGCCATAGCCAACCGGCAGGGCCGTTTTGAAATGGCCGACGGGGGGACCATCTTCCTGGATGAAATTGCCGATATTCCCCTGGCCCTTCAGGCCAAACTGCTGCGGGTAATCCAGGAACGGACCTTCGAAAAAGTCGGGTCCGATGTTTCCATTACCGTCAACGTGCGGATTCTGGCGGCCACCAATAAAGATATTGAGGCCCAGGTGGAAAAGGGGGAATTTCGAGGCGATCTTTACTACCGGCTCAACGTGCTTCCCCTTTTCATCCCCCCTCTGAGGCAACGGACGGAAGATATCCCCGAACTTGCCTCCTTTTTTCTGAAAAAATTTATGATGGAAACAAAAAAGCAGTTTGAGGGTTTCTCTGATAAGGCCATGAAAGCCATGCTTTCCTATTCCTGGCCCGGAAATATCCGGGAATTGGAAAATTCCGTGGAGCGGGCCTGTGTAATAGGGAAGGGCCGATGGATACAGCAGGAAGATCTTTTCCTAAACACCCCCCAGGCGGTAATTTCCGCCCAGGAGGAGGGGAGGCGGGATTTGAAGAACGCCATCAATAGCTTTAAGGCTTATTTTATCCACAAAGTATTGGAGGAGCATAATTGGAACCAGACGGAGACGGCGCGGGAACTGGGGATTCAGCGGACCTATCTTTCCAGGCTGATAAAAGAACTGGATATTATCAATTTAAAAAACTAACAGGGCTCTCCCAGAAAATCATTCTTTGGGATTAGCTCTGACACTGCTTGTTAGTGTCTAATTTTTTGCGGGGGCTATTCTTTGGAGGTTAAGAAATAATGCCGGATGTAAACAACGAATATAGTTTTGACGATAAGATCAACAATTTTATCCGGGATAAACGCCGGAAAATTCTCATCTGTCTTGGAAGCGTGGTAATCGTTCTGGCGGCCTTTGTCGCGGGCATCGCCATCCGTAACAAACTGTGGGAAGGGGCAATCCGCCGGGTAGAAGATTTTACCCGCCGTTATGAGGAACTGCGGTTTAATATCGCCGATGAGGCCAACGCGGAAACCGTCGCCGCCCTGCTGACGGATCTTTCCGTTTTCGCCCCCAAGAGCTCCGGTTATCCGGGCGGCCGGGCTTACGCGCTTATCGCCGGCATTCACGGCGACAAGAAGGAATGGGCGGAGGCGGAACAGGCATGGCGGAACGCGGCAAAAAAAGCGGCCAAAACCTATCTGGCTCCGGTGGCCCTGTTTAACGCCGCTTCCGCCGCAGAAGAGCAGGGAAAAACCGCTGAGGCGATTGCCCTCTACGCCGAGTGCCTCAGCATGGCGGAGTTATTTCCCTCATCCCCCCGGGCCCAGTTTGCCATAGGCCGGCTCGAGGAAAAACAGGGAAATAACGAAAACGCCCTGGAAGCTTACCGGGCTTTGAGGACTAAATGGCCCAACGACTCGCTCTGGCGGAATTTGGCCCAGTCCCGTATAATCAGTATCGAAGGGAAAAAATAGATAGCCATGTACCGCTGGTTTTTGGTTTTAGGTAAGGCCCCCCGTTCTTTATCGTACTTCGCGGGTCTTGTTTTCCTTATCCCCGCCGTCCTAATCCTGTCCTGCGGAATAGAGGCATATCACTACCTGCCTCCCGTTCCATCGGGCAATATTACAAGCAGTATGAATGAACAGGTGACGGTTGCCCTCCCTGCCGTCAGTTCCAGCGATTTTACCCATTTTGTTCTGTACTACCGGATTTATGTCAGTTACTTAAACCTCACAGGTTTTTCTTTGAGCGCCAGCAATCTGCGGGATATTAACCCGGCCCTTTACTCGGATTATACGTATTTAAGTTTTTACACAAGCACAAGCACCACGACAACGGTAAATATCGCCTCGGTTATGACAAACAGAAACTACCAGCCGCTTTATTTCGAGAATTCTTCCGGTGATATTTCCAGCGGCGTGCTTACAAGTCCTGGAATACAGATCCAACTTCATTTTCCCCAGTTAGCTGATCAGAGCAATCCCCCGTATCTCAGCCTCCCTGGAAACTCCATGATGAAGCTCAAGCGTTCCAACGGGGGCGGGGCCTTTACGCCGATTCCCCAGCATCGGTATTTCCTGAATAACGATGAACTCAACAGTGACGGGAATATCAACACAACCGTCAACGCCGACGTGGCCGCTCCAAACGTTTCCGGCGGTAGTAGTAACCGTTATGCCTATGTTGCTATGTATATAGCCACCGCCGGTATTAACGAGCAAACTTATACCCCCATTTTTAGTATCCCGTCCTTTGTCGGCATTTTCTTCTTGCCCAACAATTAACCGTTTATTACATAGCATTTTGTCATTTGCAGGGTAGGGCATCCGTCTAATCTTATTGTTAAAAGATAAAAAGTATATATCGGATACTATTCATAATGTATATTCTGTCTACTAAAATATAATAGAGTTTGTTCAGAAACTTCAGTTTCTGAACAACAACCGCTTAAAAACAACAAAAAACATGGATTTTGTCAAAAATCCGTGTTTTTTAGGAGACTTGTGAAATAACCAACCGGGTTATTGAACAAGTCCACTGTGTAAATCGTATTGTCCGCCTGTGGCGGCAATGCCGCGCCGGGCTTTGACCAGCGGATAGCAGGAAAACCACGGGTGACGCAGACGCCGGGGCATAAAACGGGCTCATTCATTGTCAAGAACGGTTTTAGGATCTATACTGTTTTATAATGGATATTTCGGAAATTCTGGATGAATTATTTCATTTAGAATACCCCAGCCTGCACGCCGATCACGATCCTGATATTGAGCGGTACTATTATCTTCGTTCCACCGGTCAGTCCCAGGATGCGCTGGCATTGTACCAGTCCCGGCTCAAGCCCCGTTATCCTGATGATACATTCAGAACCGCCCTTATGCGCAGTTACCGCAGCAGGGACCCCTCCTTTAAGGGCCTTTTGGCCAAGGGGTACCGGGCCCTGGGGATTATGTCCCTGGAACGGATAAAACGGACCATTGAGTACATTTCCCAAAAGGCGGATTCCTATAATCCCAGGGATGTGTATTCCACCATCCGGGCCGCCGAGGATATACTCCTGGCGCTGCCCAGGGGCCGGTACGAAGCGGCGGCCGGAATGGAGCGGCTCTTCCGTTACTCCGGGGCTTTGAATCTTCGGGTCAAATCCATGGCCCAAGCGGCGGATCTGGTCCGGGCCTATCTGACCGATTCCCTCTCGGTGGTGGAAGAGGAAATGCGCCGCCTGGAGACTATGCAGCGCAGGGAGAAGGAAGAGGAACAGCGGCGGCTTGCCAAGGCGGACTGGCAGAATTATCTTTGGCAGAAAAAGCACGGCGCCCTGGGCAGATCGATGATCGATCTTTCGGCGGTGGTCTTTTCTCCCGGAGATCTGGCCCGGATCGAAATTCCCGGACACCTAAAACGGATAGAGGATCAGGTCCTTGCCTACTGCGTTAAATACTGGAACCTGATTAACGACGCCGCCTTTGAGCGCATCCTCTTTCTCTATTCCCGGAAATACGGCAGCAAAAACTACGATGTCTTCCTGGCAATCCGCCGGGGGCGGCTTGGAAAGAAGCGGGATGATGAAATTCTCGCCTCGGTGATGTCTTTCCTGGTAACGGGGTACTACTATTCAATCCAGGGCGACCGGTATCTGCAGCGGAGCTGGAATGCCGTCAGATTCTCTCTTCAGCAGAATCAGTCCCACGTTCCGGCTCTGCCCGCTCCGGCCCAAGCGCCGCTCCGGCTTCCTCCGCCGAAGGCCGGGGCCGGGAATAAGATTGCGCCGGTCAAAAAGTCCAAGCGGGCGCGGAAGATCGTTCCGGGGAAAGGGGCCGTTGAAGTTATTGACGTTCCCGTTGAAAAACCGGCGGAAACGAAAAAGAAGGCCAAAACGCCGGCAGGCAAAGCTCCCGCCGGAACGGTTAAAACTAAAAGAGCGCCCCCTTCCGGTGCGGAACCGGCCGGGTCCGGGGCTGTAAAAAAGGCCGCGCCTAAGGCGGCCTCGAAGGCAAGGGCCGCAAAGCCGGAAAAAGCGGCGCCTAAGGCAAGGGCCGCAAAGCCTGCGGTGAAACCGGCGGTTTCACCGCAGGCAAAGCCGGAAAGAGCGGCGCCCCCGAAACAGCAGGACATCCGGGCGCCGAAACCGCTCCTGCCGCGGCGCAGAAAGCCGGGGATTGTTTCAGCGAAGACCCTGGACAAACCCGCCGGATCCGTGGCGGACCGGCTGCGGGAATTATCGGGCCGTTCCTACGACGTATACCAGGACCGTTTCCTTGCCAAAAGCCGTCCGGCCATCCGAAGGGTGCTCGGCGCCGGCAGGGGCCTCTTCTTTACCCTGCCCGAAGAGGCGGAGGATCTGGTCTACGGCTTCCTCCGGGAGCATTATTCCGATCCCTACATGGACTGGGAGGGAAGCGAAGAAAAGGCTTCCCTGGAACGGCTTGGTTTTGAGCTGGACTCCCTTAATCCGGTTATTGATGAATGTTTCAGGAACCTCTAATGCCTTATGGCGGAGCTATCTGACGATGCGGCCCGAAGTTTTCCCCTCCATAAGGGCAAGAACCTCTTCCCGGTTTGCATAGTTGAAATCCCCGTGGATTGAATGACAGAGACAGGAAGCGGCGGCGGCAAAGGCAAGCGCATCCCCGTCATCATATTCTCCGCCGTTAAGGGCGTAGATCAGTGCTGCGGAAAAGGAATCTCCCCCTCCCACACGATCCACGATGGCCCTGATCTGGTAGGGGCTGTACGCTCCCTGCCGCAGGGGGGCAAAGAAGGCCCGCCGTAAGGCCGTGTCGTAGAGCATGCCCCCCCAGTTGTTGTGGGTGGCGGATATGCTTTCCCGCAGGGTAAAGGCGATTTTTTTGATTGAAGGGAATTCCTCCGCAACTTTCCCGGCAATCTCCGGATACTTCCCCGCATCGATGCTTCCCGAACCGGCGTCATGGGCGCCGGCGCCGATCCCCAGCGTATCCTGCACATCCTCTTCGTTGGCAATGAGCAGATCCGTATAGGGCAGTATCTGCCGCATAACCCGGCCCGCCAGGATGCGGGCGCCGGCGCCGCGCTCCCAGTTCCACAGCTTCTTCCTGAAATTCAAATCGCAGGAAACGGTGAGCCCCGCTTCCCTGGCTGCCCTGACTGCATCCAGGGAGATGTCCGCCGTATTCTTTGACAGGGCCGGGGTGATGCCGGTTATATGAAACCATGAGGCGCCGGCGAAAATCCGCCGCCAGTCATAGCTGCTCCCCGGTTCCAGGGAAACCGAGGAATGGTCCCTGTCGTAGATCACATTGCCGGGCCGCTGGTTTGCCCCGGTCTCCATAAAGTACATGCCCATCCGGCCCTGCCCGGAACGGACTACAAAGGAAACATCAACTCCCAGATTTCGCAGCGTACCCAGACAGGCATCGGCGATGCTATGGGCGGGCAGGGCGCTTACGAAGACGGAACTGCCCCCCAGGAGGGAGATGGAGACCGCCACATTCGCCTCGGCGCCGCCGAAACTGAGTTCTAAATCTCCGGGCAGGGCCTGCCTGAAACGGCGGCAGTCCTTCACCGCCAGCCGGATCATTATTTCGCCAAAACTGACTACTTTTCCCATACGGTTTTTCCTCCTGAGGCCGCTTTTAGGCCTGTTTAAAAGACTTGTTCAAGAACCAGCCGGGTTTTAAAACAAGTCCAATATAACCTTTCGGGCTATGGCGCCGCCCATGAAAATGCCGCCAAAGGATGCAGCTTTACAAAAAAATCAAATAATGTTACCATTATATGTCTTATATAACCATTGAGCTTTTCCCAAAACCCGGTTAGTTTCGGAAAAAGCTTCCGAAAAAACAGTCAAAAACCCGTTTTTTCATATAAATCCAAGGCAGCTTTCCCAAAAACTGAAGTTTTGGGAAAGCCTCCATTTATTATAGATAAAAATTATACCGGTGAAGAGGCATTTATGAAATTGCGCTATCGCTTGATCCTAATCGTTATTTCAATCTTGATGGTGACCGGGGTCTCTTGGTCCCTCATTCTGCTCAATCTTGCGTCCTCAATGCAGATGGCCACCGCCCTGGAAAGTCAGGAGCGGCTCGCCGCGGAACAGGCGCGGGTTATCCAGATTCGCTATGAAACATATCTGCGGATTGCCCATCCCCAGGCGGACGGGATGGCCGATTATGACGGAACCGAACCGGGCCGGCAGCGCAACCGGGTCGATCAGTTTATGCGGTCCGTCGTCCTCTCCAAAGAGCGGGTGGTCGGTATGTTCGCGGTTTTTAAGCCCGGTACCATAGACCCGGGGATGGACGCCGGTTTTGCCGGAACCCCCGGCAGTACCGAAACCGGCCAGTGGGCCCCCTGGTACGCCCACCATACGGGGACCATCGAACACTTAACCTATAACGACATACCGGCCATGATGGCTATCATCAACGGCCCCAAG
>JAISMC010000127.1 GCA_031276965.1 Treponema sp. | reverse complement strand
TGTTTCCGCAGATTCATCAACACCTGCTTGGCCCGATCCTGAACCGGTTTGATATAGGGCCCTTCGGCAATGCGGATAATGGTCCGTATGACATTGGGGTCCTTTATGCCGCCGCCCGCTTCGGCGAGTTTTTCATAGGCTTCCAGCGCCGAAAGGGCCAGAAGATTGTCGGGATTGAGGACGTCAAAACGGGTCACCACCCAGGATATGGCGCTTATCGTATCATCATTATCGTTAAGACCTATCTTTCCCAGGGATTTTATCGCTTCCGTCAGGACCATGGGCTCGGGATCCGCTAAAACCATCTTGATAAGGGTTTTTTTGGCCTCCGGGGTTTTCAGATCCCCCAGGTAGGCGGCAGCCTTGGTACGGACATCGGGGTAGTTGTTGACAAGCCGGCCGTTTTCCCGGGTTTTGTTCAAAACCCCTTCCATAGAGAGATACTCCAGGGCGCTTTGGACCTCCGGCCCGGTATTGCCCCTGCTGATGGCGTCGCCGATATACTCCAGGGCCACGAGTTTCATATCCCGGCTGTCCGCCCGGCTCTGCTCCCGAATCATCATGAGTTCGATGGATTCCTGCAGATAGGATTCTTCCACCGACAGTTCGCGGGTTGAACCGGTAGTTACTGAACCGGAATTCTGACCCGCAGCCATGACAACCGCTCCAATCAGGGTTATCAATACCATTACGAAACGCTTACAATACAAAATCTTCCTCCAAAAACAATTCACAGTTTTTTACCTCATGACTAAAGAATAATACATTTTAATTATTGGATAAAGTCTTCTTCCCGATAATTTTCAGTTTAGAAAAATAATCGCCCAAATCAGCAATTGAGCCTGCATCTCTCAATCATCTTTCAGTTGACGATTTTCCACCCATCCCCCAGGTTTTCCAGATCATAGAGGCGCAGACGCCCCTTTTCCGTTACGGTGAAGGCCTTTACCCTGTGCTCGCTAATAAATTCGATGTCGTCAACCCGGTCGTTTTGATGGGCCGGCACTACCACATACAGAAAGTAATCCTCCAGCGACTTGAGGGCCTTTCTGCGGGTCTGTATCTGGGATTCCATAAGAATCGCCGTGGTCTCCGCCAGAAATTCCGCGGACCCCTTTTCTTTAATGTACTCTTCCCCCAGATTGGAAACCCATGCCCGGTAATTCTTTGCCCTGATGATCCCGTTGAGATCCTGAATAAGTTCCTGTACATCGGTTTTTGTGGAAATAAACACTTCCTCGCTGATGGCGCCGGGATCAAAGACCGCAGGTTCCTCTGCCGGCTCCGGAACCGCGGCCGGCTTCGGAGCGGCCCGGGGGACAGGCTCAGCCGCCGCCGGAGGTTCCGCCGGTTCGGGCAGGGTCGTGCACGACAAAACCGCCATCAGGAATATACAGATAAAAACAATCTTTGTTTTCATTTATAATTATAGTAATCAACTATGGACAGCCGGTCAAATATTTTTACGGTCATGTGCGTATTTTGGGGAAATTTCTCTTGCGGCTTGACAAACAGGGACGCCGGTTCTTGACCGAATCCAATAACTCCGTTATGGTTGATAGACCATGCTGAGGGCCGTTTTTCCCGGATCCTTCGATCCGCCCACCTTTGGACATCTCAACATCATAGAACGGGCAAGTTCCATTTTCGATGAATTTATCGTGGTGGTGGCGGACAACCGGGGCAAAAAGTACCTCTTTTCCCGGGATGAGCGGGTAGCCCTGCTTGAAGAACTGGTTAAGCGCCGGAAAAACGTGTCCGTAGCATACTGCGACTCCCTGATTGTCGAGTTTATGAAAAAGTTGCAGATCCGGGTTCTGGTACGGGGGGTGCGGGGCGCCAATGACTTTGCCTACGAATTCGATCTTTCCATGATGAACAGGGCCCTGGATTCGGGGATAGAAACGATCTTCATGACCACGGATCCGGCCTATTTTGTCCTCCGTTCCTCGGCGATTAAGGAACTGGCCTCTTTCCACGGGGACGTATCCGCCATGGTGCCCGCTCCCGTGGCGGCGGCCCTGGGGGAGAAGTACCGGTGACGGCTTGTCCCGGCCCGGGAGCGTCATTGAAATTGTATAGGGTTTTTGTTAATATTGACATAAACAAGCCTTTTTGTTAGAATAAGGTGAATGTGGATTATTTCCGAAGTGAGGTTTTAAATGGCTGTACCCAGATCAAAAACGTCGAAGGCCCGGACCCATCGGCGGCAATCGATCAATATGCGACTCTCCGCTCCCGGCCTGGTAGAGTGCAGTTCCTGCGGCAACCGGGTTTTATTACACCGGGTGTGTCCAAAATGCGGTTTTTACCGGGGGAAACAGGTTGTTATCCCCGAATCCAAAGGTTAAGTACGAGGTTGAGGAGAACAAGAAATGGATGAATTATTTGAGAAAATGAAGAAACTGATAGCCGATAAATTGGAAATTGACGAGGGAAAGATCACGCCGGACGCTTCCTTCCGTCAGGATCTGGGCGCAGACAGTCTGGACACCTATGAATTGGTCTATGCCATTGAAGAGGAAATGGGTATTTCCATTCCCGATGAAAAGGCCAACGAGTTTGAGACGGTTCGGGACGCCTACGAGTACATAAAGTCGCAGCAGAAGTAGGTTTTGGGG